>BBSL01000047.1 GCA_001319865.1 Burkholderia sp. E7m39
AGCTGAGGTGTACGTGCTGAGCAAGGACGAAGGCGGTCGTCACACGCCGTTCTTCAACAACTACCGTCCGCAGTTCTACTTCCGTACGACGGACGTGACGGGTTCGATCGAGCTGCCGAAGGACAAGGAAATGGTGATGCCGGGCGACAACGTGTCGATCACGGTCAAGCTGATCGCCCCGATCGCCATGGAAGAAGGTCTGCGCTTCGCCATCCGCGAAGGTGGCCGTACAGTCGGCGCAGGTGTCGTTGCCAAGATCATCGAGTAAAGCCAGAAATTTCTCGTTGATCGGTTGTTTCGGGGTTGGCGATGCCGCCAACCCCAATGGTTTAGGGGTATAGCTCAACTGGCAGAGCGTCGGTCTCCAAAACCGAAGGTTGGGGGTTCGATTCCCTCTGCCCCTGCCAACTCTCGCGCTGTATGCGGCGCTTGTTAAGGTGTTATGGCGAATCCTTCCGTCGAAACTGTTAATACTTCGAGCGACAAGTTGATGCTCGTCGCCGGTGTATTGTTGGTCTTGGCCGGGTTCGTGGGATTCTTCTGGCTGAATGGCCAAGAGTGGTACGTCCGCGGAGCAGCTCTGGCTGTCGGGCTGATCGCAGGCGTTGCAGTCGGTCTTCTCTCAGCGCCCGGCAAGGGTTTTATCGCGTTCGCCAAAGATTCGTACAAGGAAGTGCGCAAGGTTGTCTGGCCGACCCGCAAGGAGGCGAGCCAAACAACTTTAGTGGTCTTCGGTTTTGTGCTGGTCATGGCGGTCTTTCTCTGGATTTGTGACAAGTCCATCGAGTGGGCGATTTTCTCGGCGATTCTGGGTTGGAAATGATATGAGTGATATTCCGGCGTCCCCGAGTGGAAAACGTTGGTACGTGGTGCACGCCTACTCCGGCATGGAGAAGAGCGTGCAACGTGCGCTTCAGGAGCGCATCGAGCGTGCGGGCATGCAGGACAAATTTGGCCAGATTCTCGTTCCGACTGAAGAAGTCGTTGAAGTGAAGGGTGGTCATAAGTCGGTAACGGAGCGTCGTTTCTTTCCGGGCTACGTGCTCGTTGAAATGGAGATGACGGACGAAACTTGGCACCTCGTGAAGAACACGGCCAAGGTAACCGGTTTCGTGGGCGGTGCGCGCAATCGTCCTAGCCCGATTTCCCCGCGGGAAGTCGAGAAGATCATGTCGCAGATGCAGGAAGGTGTGGAAAAGCCGCGCCCAAAGACCCTGTTCGAAGTTGGCGAGATGGTCCGCGTGAAGGACGGTCCTTTTACGGATTTCAACGGCAGCGTCGAAGAAGTCAATTACGAAAAGTCGCGTGTCCGTGTTTCTGTGACGATCTTCGGGCGCGCAACACCTGTCGAACTCGAGTTCGGCCAGGTCGAGAAGCTGTAACAGAGGTTTCCGCGAATCGCGCTAAGGCGCGATTCGCATTTCGCGCTTACGGTCCGCGTAATGGCCGTTGAGGAGCGTCGGTAGTCGAAGCTTGACGAAGATGCGTTACTACTCACCGAACGCAGTAGCGTTCCAAAGAGGTTGTCAACATGGCAAAGAAAATCATCGGCTTTATCAAGCTGCAGATTCCTGCAGGTAAAGCCAATCCGTCACCGCCGGTTGGTCCGGCGCTGGGCCAACGCGGCCTGAACATCATGGAGTTCTGCAAGGCGTTCAACGCGCAGACTCAAGCGATGGAGCCGGGTCTGCCGATTCCGGTGGTCATCACCGCCTTCGCCGACAAGAGCTTCACGTTCGTTCTGAAGACGCCGCCGGCTACGGTTCTGATCAAGAAGGCAGCGAAGATCGACAAGGGTTCGAGCAAGCCGCACACCGACAAGGTCGGCAAGATCACGCGCGCTCAAGCTGAAGAAATCGCCAAGACGAAGATGCCGGACCTTACGGCAGCTGATCTTGACGCAGCGGTTCGTACGATCGCTGGTAGCGCCCGCTCGATGGGCATCACCGTGGAGGGCGTGTAAATGGCTAAGCTTTCGAAGCGTCTGCAAGCATTTGCAAGCAAGGTCGATCGTCAGAAGCTGTACGCGATCGAAGAAGCTCTGTCGCTCGTGAAGGAATGCGCGAGCGCGAAGTTCGACGAATCGATCGACGTCGCAGTGCAACTCGGCATCGACGCAAAGAAGTCGGACCAGGTGGTTCGCGGTTCGGTCGTTCTGCCGGCAGGTACGGGTAAGTCGGTTCGCGTTGCTGTGTTCGCGCAAGGCGAAAAGGCTGAGCAGGCTCGCGCAGCGGGTGCGGAGATCGTCGGTATGGAAGATCTGGCTGAGCAAGTGAAGGCCGGTAACCTGAACTTCGACATCGTGATTGCTTCGCCGGACACGATGCGTATCGTCGGTACGCTGGGCCAGATCCTGGGCCCGCGCGGCCTGATGCCGAACCCGAAGGTGGGCACGGTCACGCCGGACGTCGCGACGGCGGTCAAGAATGCGAAGGCTGGTCAGGTTCAATTCCGTGTCGACAAGGCCGGTATCATCCACGCAACCATCGGCCGCGCATCGTTCGAGCCGACGGCACTGCGTACGAACCTGAACGCGCTGATCGAAGCGCTGCAAAAGGCCAAGCCTGCTACGAGCAAGGGCGTGTATCTGCGCAAGGTCGCACTGTCCAGCACGATGGGCGTCGGCGTGCGTGTCGATCAGGCTACGCTGGCAGCGCAGTAAAGTTTTAATCGCCTCGTCGTAAGGTGGGGCGGATTTAAGGGCTTTGGGCGGTCGCGAGATTGCAGTTCGATCGAGCGGCCGGTTGTCAAAGACCGTTGGTGGAGGCGCAGTCGTCGGGTGCTTCCTTAATTCAAGCCAACGCAGATGGCGAACCCGAAAAGGTTTTGAAGTGATGAAGCCGTTTGATTCCCGCAGCCATGCGGACCTCGAATGGTCGAAATACTCCTGACTGGTCGGACGCCGTTGTTGAACGCGATGTGCGAGGCATGTGCCAAGTGCATTGAATCTGGAGGTTAACCGTGCCACTGAACAAAGAAAGCAAGCAGGCCGTCGTCGCTGAGGTCTCCGCGCAAGTCGCGAAGGCCCAGACCGTCGTTGTGGCTGAGTATCGTGGGATCACGGTTGGCGATCTGACCAAGCTGCGCGCGAAAGCGCGCGAGCAACAGGTGTATCTGCGCGTGTTGAAGAACACGCTGGCGCGTCGCGCTGTCGAAGGTACCCCGTTTGCTCCGCTGGCTGAGCAGATGACCGGTCCTCTGATCTACGGCATCTCGGAAGATGCAATTGCTGCTGCTAAGGTCGTCAACGACTTCAGCAAGGGCAATGACAAGTTGGTCATCAAGGCTGGTTCCTACGAAGGCAAGGTGATGGACAAGGCAGGCGTGCAAGCGCTGGCCAACATCCCGAGCCGCGAAGAGCTGCTCTCCAAGCTGTTGTTCGTTATGCAAGCGCCTGTTTCTGGCTTCGCGCGCGCTATGGCCGCGCTGGCAGAAAAGAAGCAAGGCGAAGCTGCGTAAGCAGCGCATCGACGCACTTCAGTCGGGCGTAATTGATCGCTGGCTGTATCCGAATTCAATTTAGGAGTATTTCAAATGGCAATCGCAAAAGAAGACATCCTCGAAGCCGTAGGCGCGATGTCGGTTCTGGAACTGAACGAGCTGGTTAAGGCGTTCGAAGAAAAGTTTGGCGTGTCGGCTGCTGCTGTCGCAGTTGCTGGCCCCGCAGGTGCAGGCGGCGGCGCTGCTGCAGCTGAAGAGCAAACCGAGTTCACGGTCATCCTGACGGAAGCCGGTGGCAACAAGGTTGCAGTGATTAAGGCTGTTCGTGAACTGACGGGTCTCGGCCTGAAGGAAGCGAAGGACCTGGTCGATGGCGCACCGAAGCCCGTCAAGGAAGCGGTGCCCAAGGCTGCTGCTGACGAAGCCAAGAAGAAGCTGGAAGACGCAGGCGCGAAGGCTGAAATCAAGTAAGTTTCAGCGCGCTGTGCGAAGGCTGGCGGTTAATCTACCGCCGGCCTTTTTGTGCTTTGTGGGAATGACGTTTTTGCCCGGTTGCATCGGTAAGAATGTCAGCCCAGAAGCCAAAGAAAATCGCCGTTCGGTAGGTTTGACTGGCGCTTCTCTTTGTCTTCTGAAGCGACTGCAGAAGGCAAGTTTGGTCGGGTAGCGGGCAACACAGGCATCCGCTGCCGTCAGCCAGCGGTTGGTAGCGGCCAACCACCAAGCTTCTAGGCTCGTTCAAGCCATCGGACGGCCAACGGGTCTCAGTCGGTGAACACTCGGGTTGTCACATCAAGGTATCCCGCCTCGACAACAATGCCCGCCGTGATTCGGAGATCGTATGCAATATTCCTTCACCGAGAAGAAGCGTATTCGCAAGAGTTTCGCGAAGCGCCCCATCGTTCACCAAGTACCTTTCCTGCTGGCTACCCAGCTTGAATCATTCAGCACGTTTCTGCAAGCAGAAGTGCCCACGGCGCAGCGCAAACCGGAAGGTCTGCAGGCTGCGTTTACCTCGGTTTTTCCCATTGTTTCGCATAACGGCTTCGCTCGTCTAGAGTTCGTCAGCTACATGCTGTCGCCGCCGGCATTCAACATCAAGGAATGTCAGCAGCGCGGTCTGACTTACTGCTCGGCGCTGCGCGCCAAGGTGCGCCTGGTGCTGCTCGACAAGGAATCGCCGAGCAAGCCCGTCGTCAAGGAAGTGAAAGAGCAGGAAGTGTACATGGGCGAAATTCCGCTCATGACGCCGACCGGCTCGTTCGTCATCAACGGCACGGAACGTGTGATCGTGTCGCAGCTGCACCGTTCGCCTGGCGTGTTCTTCGAACACGACAAGGGCAAGACGCACAGCTCCGGCAAGCTGCTGTTCTCGGCACGTATCATTCCTTACCGCGGCTCGTGGCTCGACTTCGAATTCGACCCGAAGGACGTGCTGTACTTCCGCGTCGACCGTCGTCGCAAGATGCCCGTCACGATCCTGCTGAAGGCAATCGGCCTGACGCCGGAACAGATCCTCGCGAACTTCTTCGTGTTCGACAACTTCACGCTGATGCCGGAAGGCGCGCAGATGGAGTTCGTTCCGGAGCGTCTGCGTGGCGAAGTCGCGCGCTTCGACATCACGGATCGCGATGGCAAGGTCATCGTCACGAAGGACAAGCGTATCAACGCGAAGCACATTCGCGACCTCGAAAACGCCAAGACCAAGTACATCTCGGTCCCTGAAGACTATCTGCTCGGCCGCGTGCTGGCGAAGAACGTCGTTGACGGCGATACGGGCGAAGTGATCGCGAACGCAAACGACGAGATCACGGAAAGCGTGCTCGACAAGCTGCGCGAAGCAAAGATCAAGGACATCCAGACGCTCTACACGAACGATCTGGACCAGGGTCCGTACATTTCGTCGACGCTGCGTATCGACGAAACGGCCGACAAGATGGCCGCGCGCATCGCGATCTACCGCATGATGCGTCCGGGCGAGCCGCCGACGGAAGAAGCCGTCGAGGCGCTGTTCAACCGTCTGTTCTACAGCGAAGAAGCGTACGACCTGTCGAAGGTGGGTCGTATGAAGTTCAATCGCCGTGTCGGCCGTGACGAAATCGTCGGCCCGATGACGCTGCAGGACGACGACATCCTCGCGACGATCAAGATCCTGGTCGAACTGCGCAACGGCAAGGGCGAAGTGGACGACATCGACCACCTCGGCAACCGCCGTGTGCGTTGCGTCGGCGAACTGGCCGAGAACCAGTTCCGCGCCGGTCTCGTGCGTGTCGAACGTGCAGTGAAGGAACGCCTCGGCCAGGCCGAAAGCGAAAACCTGATGCCGCATGACCTGATCAACTCGAAGCCGATTTCGTCGGCGATTCGCGAGTTCTTCGGTTCGTCGCAGCTGTCGCAGTTCATGGACCAGACCAACCCGCTGTCGGAAATCACCCACAAGCGCCGCGTGTCGGCACTTGGCCCGGGCGGTCTGACGCGCGAGCGCGCTGGCTTTGAAGTTCGCGACGTGCACCCGACGCACTATGGCCGCGTGTGCCCGATTGAAACGCCGGAAGGTCCGAACATCGGTCTGATCAACTCGCTGGCTCTGTACGCGCACCTGAACGAATACGGCTTCCTTGAGACGCCGTATCGCAAGGTCGTGGACAGCAAGGTCACGGATCAGATCGACTATCTGTCGGCGATCGAAGAAGGCCGTTACGTGATCGCTCAGGCGAACGCGGCCGTGGCCGAAGACGGTTCGCTGACCGACGAACTCGTGTCGTCGCGTGAAGCGGGCGAAACGCTGATGGTCACGCCGGACCGCATCCAGTACATGGACGTGGCGCCGTCGCAGATCGTGTCGGTGGCAGCGTCGCTGATTCCGTTCCTCGAGCACGACGACGCGAACCGTGCACTGATGGGCTCGAACATGCAGCGTCAGGCTGTGCCGTGTCTGCGTCCGGAAAAGCCAGTTGTCGGTACGGGCATCGAGCGCACGGTGGCAGTCGACTCGGGCACGACCGTGCAGGCACTACGCGGCGGTGTGGTCGATTACGTCGACGCAGGCCGTATCGTGATTCGCGTGAACGACGAAGAAGCGGTTGCCGGTGACGTCGGTGTCGACATCTACAACCTGATCAAGTACACGCGTTCGAACCAGAACACGAACATCAACCAGCGTCCGATCGCGAAGGTCGGCGACAAGGTTGCGCGCGGCGACGTGCTGGCTGACGGCGCTTCGACCGATCTGGGCGAACTGGCGCTTGGCCAGAACATGCTGGTCGCGTTCATGCCGTGGAACGGCTACAACTTCGAAGACTCGATCCTGATCTCGGAAAAGGTCGTGGCCGACGATCGCTACACGTCGATCCACATCGAAGAACTGAACGTCGTCGCTCGCGACACGAAGCTCGGACCGGAAGAAATCACGCGCGATATTTCGAATCTCGCTGAAGTGCAGCTTGGCCGTCTCGACGAGTCGGGCATCGTGTACATCGGCGCGGAAGTCGAAGCAGGCGACGTGCTGGTCGGCAAGGTCACGCCGAAGGGCGAAACCCAGCTGACGCCGGAAGAAAAGCTGCTGCGCGCGATCTTCGGCGAGAAGGCTTCGGACGTGAAGGACACGTCGCTGCGCGTGCCGTCGGGCATGAGCGGCACGGTCATCGACGTGCAGGTGTTCACGCGTGAAGGCATCCAGCGCGACAAGCGTGCGCAACAGATCATCGACGATGAACTGAAGCGCTATCGCCTCGACCTGAACGACCAGCTGCGTATCGTGGAAGGCGACGCGTTCCAGCGTCTCGCACGCATGCTCGAAGGCAAGGTGGCGAACGGCGGTCCGAAGAAGCTCGCGAAGGGCACGAAGATCGAACGCGCTTACCTGGAAGATCTGGATCACTATCACTGGTTCGACATCCGCCTCGCGGACGAAGAAGCAGCGGCGCAGCTCGAAGCGATCAAGGATTCGATCGAACAGAAGCGCCACCAGTTCGACCTCGCATTCGAAGAGAAGCGCAAGAAGCTCACGCAAGGCGACGAACTGCCGCCGGGCGTGCTGAAGATGGTCAAGGTGTACCTGGCAGTCAAGCGCCGCCTGCAGCCTGGCGACAAGATGGCAGGCCGTCACGGTAACAAGGGTGTCGTGTCGAAGATCGTGCCGATCGAAGACATGCCGTACATGGCCGATGGCCGTCCCGCAGACGTCGTGCTGAACCCGCTCGGCGTTCCGTCACGGATGAACGTGGGTCAGGTTCTCGAAGTGCATCTGGGTTGGGCCGCGAAGGGTCTGGGCTGGCGTATCGGCGAAATGCTGCAGCGTCAGGCGAAGATCGAAGAAGTTCGCGCGTTCCTGACCAAGATCTACAACGAGTCGGGCCGCGCGGAAGAGCTGGACAGCTTCTCCGACGACGAGATCTTCGAACTGGCGAAGAACCTGCGCGAAGGCGTGCCGTTCGCCACGCCGGTGTTCGACGGTGCAACGGAAGAAGAAATGTCGAGCATGCTCGACCTGGCCTTCCCGGACGACATCGCGCAGAACCTCGGCATGACGAAGTCGAAGAACCAGGTGCGTCTGTACGACGGCCGCACGGGTGAAGCCTTCGAACGGACGGTGACGGTCGGCTACATGCACTATCTGAAGCTGCACCACCTGGTCGACGACAAGATGCACGCGCGTTCGACGGGTCCGTACTCGCTCGTCACGCAGCAGCCGCTGGGTGGTAAGGCGCAGTTCGGTGGCCAGCGTTTCGGTGAAATGGAAGTGTGGGCGCTCGAAGCCTACGGCGCATCGTATGTGCTGCAGGAAATGTTGACGGTCAAGTCGGACGACGTGACAGGCCGGACCAAGGTTTACGAGAACCTGGTCAAGGGCGATCACGTGATCGACGCGGGCATGCCGGAATCCTTCAACGTACTGGTGAAGGAAATCCGCTCGCTCGGTATCGACATCGACCTCGACCGCAACTAATCGGACTACGGAGAGAAAGCAATGAAAGCTCTGCTCGATCTATTCAAGCAAGTCCAACAGGAAGAAGTTTTCGACGCGATCAAGATCGGTCTGGCCTCGCCGGACAAGATCCGTTCGTGGTCGTTCGGCGAAGTGAAGAAGCCGGAAACCATCAACTACCGCACGTTCAAGCCGGAGCGGGATGGTCTGTTCTGCGCGAAGATTTTTGGTCCGATCAAGGACTACGAATGCCTTTGCGGCAAGTACAAGCGTCTGAAGCACCGTGGCGTGATCTGCGAGAAGTGCGGCGTCGAAGTGACGCTCGCGAAGGTGCGTCGCGAACGTATGGGCCACATTGAACTGGCCTCGCCTGTCGCGCACATCTGGTTCCTGAAGTCGCTGCCGTCGCGTCTGGGCATGGTGCTCGACATGACGCTGCGCGACATCGAGCGCGTGCTGTACTTCGAAGCGTATGTGGTGATCGATCCGGGCATGACGCCGCTGAAGGCGCGTCAGATCATGACGGAAGAGGATTACTACAACAAGGTCGAAGAGTACGGTGACGAATTCCGTGCCGAAATGGGCGCGGAAGGCGTGCGCGAGCTGCTGCGCGCGATCAACATCGACGAGCAGGTCGAAACGCTGCGCTCGGAGCTGAAGAACACGGGTTCGGAAGCGAAGATCAAGAAGTACGCGAAGCGTCTGAAGGTGCTCGAGGCCTTCCAGCGTTCGGGCATCAAGCCCGAGTGGATGATTCTCGAAGTGCTGCCCGTGCTGCCGCCGGAACTGCGTCCGCTGGTTCCGCTGGACGGCGGCCGTTTCGCGACGTCCGACCTGAACGACCTGTATCGCCGCGTGATCAACCGTAACAACCGGTTGAAGCGTCTGCTCGAACTGAAGGCACCTGAAATCATCGTCCGCAACGAAAAGCGGATGCTGCAGGAAGCCGTCGATTCGCTGCTCGACAACGGCCGTCGTGGCAAGGCGATGACGGGCGCGAACAAGCGTCCGCTGAAGTCGCTCGCCGACATGATCAAGGGTAAGGGCGGTCGCTTCCGTCAGAACCTGCTGGGTAAGCGCGTCGACTACTCGGGCCGTTCGGTCATCGTGGTCGGCCCGACGCTGAAGCTGCACCAGTGCGGCCTGCCGAAGCTGATGGCGCTCGAACTGTTCAAGCCGTTCATCTTCAACAAGCTGGAAGTGATGGGTGTCGCTACCACCATCAAGGCTGCGAAGAAGGAAGTCGAGAACCAGACGCCCGTGGTGTGGGACATCCTCGAAGAGGTGATCCGCGAGCACCCGGTCATGCTGAACCGTGCGCCGACGCTGCACCGTCTCGGTATTCAGGCTTTCGAGCCGGTGCTGATCGAAGGTAAGGCAATCCAGCTGCACCCGCTCGTTTGCGCGGCGTTCAACGCCGACTTCGACGGTGACCAGATGGCTGTTCACGTTCCGCTGTCGCTCGAAGCGCAGATGGAAGCGCGCACGCTGATGCTGGCGTCGAACAACGTGCTGTTCCCGGCTAACGGCGATCCGTCGATCGTGCCGTCGCAGGATATCGTGCTCGGCTTGTACTACGCGACGCGCGAGGCGATCAACGGCAAGGGCGAAGGCCTGACGTTCACGGGCGTGTCGGAAGTGCTGCGCGCGTATGAGAACAAGGAAGTCGAGCTGGCCTCGCGCGTCAACGTGCGGATCACGGAAATGGTCCACAACGAAGACAAGTCGGAAGGCGCGCCGGCGTTCGTGCCGAAGATCTCGCTGTACGCGACCACGGTCGGCCGCGCGATCCTGTCGGAAATCCTGCCGCCGGGCCTGCCCTTCTCGGTGCTGAACAAGCCGCTGAAGAAGAAGGAAATTTCGCGTCTGATCAACACGGCCTTCCGCAAGTGCGGTCTGCGCGAAACGGTGATCTTCGCCGACCAGCTGATGCAGTCGGGCTTCCGTCTGGCAACGCGCGCCGGTATCTCCATCTGCGTCGACGACATGCTCGTGCCGCCGCAGAAGGAAACGATCGTCGGCGACGCCGCGAAGAAGGTGAAGGAATACGACCGTCAGTACATGTCGGGTCTCGTCACCGCGCAAGAGCGCTACAACAACGTGGTTGACATCTGGTCGGCGACGTCGGAAGCGGTCGGCAAGGCGATGATGGAGCAGCTGTCGACGGAACCCGTCGTGGACCGCGACGGCAACGAAACGCGTCAGGAGTCGTTCAACTCGATCTACATGATGGCTGACTCGGGCGCGCGCGGTTCGGCGGTCCAGATCCGTCAGCTGGCCGGTATGCGCGGCCTGATGGCGAAGCCGGACGGCTCGATCATCGAGACGCCGATTACGGCGAACTTCCGCGAAGGCCTGAACGTGTTGCAGTACTTCATCTCGACCCACGGCGCACGTAAGGGTCTGGCTGATACGGCACTGAAGACGGCGAACTCGGGTTACCTGACGCGGCGTCTCGTCGACGTGACGCAGGATCTCGTCGTGGTCGAAGACGATTGCGGCACGTCGCAAGGCGTGGCAATGAAGGCGCTGGTCGAAGGTGGTGAAGTCGTCGAAGCGCTGCGCGACCGTATTCTGGGCCGCGTCGCGGTGGCGGACGTCGTCAATCCGGAAACGCAGGAGACGCTGTATGAATCGGGCACGCTGCTCGACGAAACGGCTGTCGAAGAAATCGAGCGCCTGGGTATCGACGAAGTGCGCGTGCGTACGCCGCTCACCTGCGAAACGCGTTACGGTCTGTGCGCATCGTGCTATGGCCGCGACCTGGGACGTGGCTCGCTCGTGAACGTCGGCGAAGCAGTCGGCGTGATCGCTGCGCAGTCGATCGGTGAACCGGGCACGCAGCTGACGATGCGTACGTTCCACATCGGTGGTGCGGCATCGCGTGCGGCAGTGGCGTCGTCGGTCGAGGCGAAGAGCAACGGTACGGTGCGTTTCACGTCGACGATGCGTTACGTCACGAATGCGAAGGGCGAGCAGATCGTCATTTCGCGTTCGGGCGAAGCGATGATCACCGACGATCACGGCCGCGAGCGCGAGCGTCACAAGGTGCCGTACGGCGCGACGCTGCTGCAGCTCGACGGCGCGCAGATCAAGGCCGGCACGCAACTGGCCACGTGGGACCCGCTGACGCGTCCGATCATCACCGAGTGGGGCGGTACGGTGAAGTTCGAAAACGTCGAGGAAGGCGTGACGGTTGCGAAGCAGATCGACGACGTGACGGGTCTTTCTACTCTCGTCGTGATCGACGTGAAGCGCCGCGGCTCGCAGGCTTCGAAGAGCGTGCGTCCGCAGGTCAAGCTGCTCGACGCGAACGGCGAGGAAGTCAAGATCCCGAACTCGGAGCACTCGGTTCAGATCGGCTTCCAGGTCGGCGCACTGATCACCGTGAAGGACGGTCAGCAGGTTCAGGTGGGTGAAGTGCTCGCACGTATCCCGACTGAAGCGCAGAAGACGCGTGACATTACGGGTGGTCTGCCACGTGTGGCGGAACTGTTCGAAGCACGTTCGCCGAAGGACGCAGGTATCCTGGCGGAAGTCACGGGTACGACGTCGTTCGGTAAGGACACGAAGGGCAAGCAGCGTCTCGTTATCACGGACCTCGAAGGCAATCAGCACGAGTTCCTGATCGCGAAGGAAAAGCAGGTTCTGGTCCACGATGGTCAGGTCGTCAACAAGGGCGAAATGATCGTGGACGGTCCGGCCGATCCGCACGACATCCTGCGTCTGCAGGGTATCGAGGCGCTGTCGCGCTACATCGTGGACGAAGTGCAGGACGTGTACCGTCTGCAGGGCGTGAAGATCAACGACAAGCACATTGAAGTGATCGTGCGTCAGATGCTGCGTCGCGTGCAGATCAGCGACAACGGCGACACGCGCTTCATTCCGGGCGAGCAGGTCGAGCGCTCGGACATGCTTGACGAAAACGATCGCATGATCGCGGAAGACAGGCGTCCGGCAACGTACGAGAACATCCTGCTGGGTATCACGAAGGCGTCGCTGTCGACGGATTCGTTCATCTCGGCGGCATCGTTCCAGGAAACGACCCGCGTCCTGACGGAAGCGGCGATCATGGGCAAGCGCGACGATCTGCGTGGCCTGAAGGAAAACGTGATCGTCGGTCGTCTGATTCCGGCCGGTACGGGTCTCGCGTTCCACAAGGCACGCAAGAGCAAGGAAATGGCGGATCGCGAGCGTTTCGACCAGATCGCTGCCGAAGAGGCCTTCGAGTTCGGTACGCCGGAAACCCCGGCCGCTGAACAAACGCCTCACACCAACGAGTAATCCGGCTGGCGGCGCAAGCCGCCACGTCAGGCAGACCTCGTTGCCAAACCGCCCGGTTTCGACCGGGCGGTTTTTTTTCGTCCGTCGTTTTGTGCGCTTTTCCTATGCGCTTCGGCATTGGCCGAACGATGAATGCGTCGACAAAGCCCAGGCGAAACGCGATTCGGTTGGTAAAATTCGAGTCACTCGCACCACGCACCGTTCTCTCTTCATGTCCCGTCCGCTCCAGATCCTCAACGAAGTTTTCGGTTATCCCGCGTTTCGAGGGCAGCAGGGCGAAATCGTCGAACACGTCGCGGCGGGCGGCGACTGTCTCGTGCTGATGCCGACGGGTGGCGGCAAGTCGCTGTGTTATCAGATTCCGTCGCTGGTGCGGCGCGAGGCGGGACTGGGTGCGGGCATCGTCGTGTCGCCGCTGATCGCGCTGATGCAGGATCAGGTCGCCGCCCTCACCGAAGTCGGCGTGCGTGCCGCGTACCTGAACTCGACGCTGTCGGGCGCCGATGCCGCCGCAACCGAGCGCGCGTTGCGCGAGGGCGAAATCGATCTGCTCTACGTCGCACCTGAACGTCTGATGACGCCGCGCTTTCTCGATCTGCTCGAGCGCGCGCGCATCGGACTGTTCGCAATCGACGAGGCGCACTGCGTGTCGCAATGGGGGCACGATTTCCGGCCCGAATATATTCAGTTGTCGGTGCTGCACGAGCGGTTCCCGTCGGTGCCGCGCATCGCGCTCACTGCCACCGCTGACGCGATCACGCGCGACGAAATCATTCATCGTCTCGCGCTCGACGATGCGCGTGTATTTGTATCGAGCTTCGATCGCCCGAATATCCGTTACCGGATCGTCGAGAAAGACAACGCGCGCTCGCAGCTGCTCGACTTTATTCGCGCGGAGCATTCGCGCGCGGACGGCACGACGGATGCGGGCGTCGTCTACTGTCTGTCGCGGCGCAAGGTCGAGGAGACGGCCGAATGGCTCAAGGCGCAGGGCGTGCGCGCGCTGCCGTATCACGCGGGCATGGAATTCGAAGTGCGCCAGAAGCATCAGGAAATTTTCCAGCGCGACGAAGGCATCGTGATGTGCGCGACGATCGCATTCGGCATGGGCATCGACAAGCCGGACGTGCGCTTCGTCGCGCATCTGGATCTTCCGAAGAGCGTTGAAGGCTACTACCAGGAAACGGGCCGCGCGGGACGCGACGGCTTGCCGGCCAATGCGTGGATGGCCTACGGCCTCGGCGACGTCGTCCAGCAGCGCAAGATGATCGACGAGTCCGAAGCCGACGAGGCGCACAAACGCGTGCAGACAGGCAAGCTCGACGCGTTGCTCGGCCTGTGCGAGACGGCGACATGCCGGCGCGTGCGGCTGCTCGCTTACTTCGGCGAGGAGGGCAAGCCGTGCGGGAACTGCGACACCTGCCTCGAACCGCCGGCGTCGTGGGACGCGACGCGCGAGTCGCAGATGGCGTTGTCGTGCGTGTTTCGCGCGCAACGCGCGAGCGGCTTCAACTTTGGCGCGGGACACCTGATCGACATTTTGCGTGGCAATCGAACCGAGAAAATTCTGCAGCGCGGCCACGAGAAGATCAGTACGTTCGGGATCGGCGCGGCGTTGTCCGAACACGAATGGCGGGCCGTGTTTCGTCAGCTGGTCGCATTCGGATTTCTCACCGTCGATCACGACGGTTTTGGCGCGCTCGTGCTGACGGAGGCGAGCAAGGCCGTACTGAAGGGCGAACAGACCGTCACCATGCGGCGCTACGTCAAGCCTGTCCGCACGCGTCAATCGTCCGGACGCACCAGCGAACGCGCCGATCCGACAGCGGGCATGAACGGCCGCGAGCGGGCGCGCTGGGATCGGCTGCGCGCATGGCGTACCGAGACGGCGAAGAGCGACGGCGTTCCCGCCTACGTCATCTTCCACGACGCGACACTGGCTGAAATTGCGAGGAACTGTCCCGAATCGCTCGAAGATTTGCGCCACATTCCGGGTATGGGCGCTCGCAAGCTCGACCGCTTCGGCGACGAACTGCTTGAAGTCGTCGCCGCCGATTGATCGCAAAATCGTCCGCCGCCTCTTCCGGGACGACGCAACCTGTTGACTCGTTTAGGATTTCCGGAATATCATGCTAGGTTCCGGATTTTGGCAGCATTGCGCGCGGCGTCAACTCGCCGCAAACCTGTCCTGGCCGGAAGCCAGCAGTACCTCAAAAGCAGTCAGGAAGTAGTCAGAAGCGCCTTCGTTTTTGCTTTGCCCAGAAACGAATGTGCTGATTTTGTTCAATTTCAGGAATAAACAATGCCAACCATCAATCAACTGGTTCGCAAAGGCCGCGCGTCGGAAACGACGAAGAGCAAGTCGCCGGCCCTGCAGGACTGCCCCCAGCGTCGCGGCGTGTGCACGCGTGTGTACACCACGACGCCGAAGAAGCCGAACTCGGCACTCCGTAAGGTCGCCAAGGTTCGTCTGACGAACGGCTTCGAAGTCATTTCGTACATCGGTGGTGAAGGCCACAACCTGCAAGAACACTCGGTCGTTCTGATTCGCGGCGGTCGTGTGAAGGACTTGCCGGGTGTGCGTTACCACATGGTTCGCGGCTCGCTGGATACCCAGGGCGTCAAGGATCGTAAGCAGGCTCGCTCGAAGTACGGTGCGAAGCGCGCCAAGGCTGGCAAGTAAGCAGCCGTTCAGCAGTAACAGGTCGCTCTCAGGAGCGGTTTTGGCGGTGGTGCCGGATAGCCGGTGCTGTCGAGTAAGTGGTCACCCGACCAGGCTGGTAAGTCGTCATGGATGAATCGGGTTAGTTGGTGGCCGCGGGGTGGTGAACAAGCACTGCTCCAACTGAAAAGGTAAAGGAAGAAACATGCCGCGTCGTCGCGAAGTCCCCAAGCGGGAAGTGTTGCCGGACCCGAAGTTCGGTAACGTTGATGTTGCAAAATTCATGAACGTGCTGATGCTCTCCGGCAAGAAGTCGGTTGCCGAGCGCATTGTGTACGGCGCTTTCGAACAGATCCAGACCAAGGGTGGCAAGGACCCGCTGGAAGTGTTCACGGTAGCGCTCAACAACGTGAAGCCGGTGGTCGAAGTGAAGAGCCGTCGCGTTGGTGGTGCGAACTATCAGGTTCCGGTCGAAGTGCGTCCGTCGCGTCGTATGGCATTGGCGATGCGTTGGCTGCGTGAAGCCGCGAAGAAGCGCAGCGAGAAGTCGATGGCTCTGCGTCTGGCTGGTGAACTCTCCGAAGCGGCTGAAGGCCGTGGTGGCGCGATGAAGAAGCGCGACGAAGTTCACCGGATGGCAGAAGCCAACAAGGCGTTCTCGCACTTCCGTTTCTAAGCACCCATCCCGGGTCGGCTGTAAAGCGGAAAGAAATTCCGGGCGGGTGCGCTGGCAAAGCGCCTCGCCCGTTTGTGTTAGGGCGCGATGGGCAGGTCTCCATCGTGTCATCCCAATAGAGGATCAAAGTGGCTCGCAAGACTCCTATCGAGCGCTACCGTAACATCGGTATTAGCGCTCACATCGACGCCGGCAAAACGACGACGACCGAGCGCATCCTGTTCTATACCGGCGTGAACCACAAGATCGGTGAAGTGCACGACGGCGCCGCCACCATGGACTGGATGGAGCAGGAACAGGAACGTGGTATCACGATCACGTCCGCTGCTACCACGGCGTTCTGGAAGGGCATGGGTAACAACTACCCGGAACACCGCATCAACATCATCGACACCCCGGGCCACGTCGACTTCACGATTGAAGTCGAGCGCTCGATGCGCGTGCTCGACGGCGCGTGCATGGTGTACTGCGCAGTGGGCGGCGTGCAGCCGCAGTCGGAAACGGTGTGGCGCCAGGCTAACAAGTACAAGGTGCCCCGTCTCGCGTTCGTCAACAAGATGGACCGTACCGGCGCGAACTTCTTCAAGGTCTACGACCAGCTGAAGACCCGTCTGAAGGCGAACCCGGTTCCCGTCGTGGTGCCGATCGGCGCCGAAGAAAACTTCAAGGGCGTCGTCGATCTGTTGAAGATGAAGGCGATCATTTGGGACGAAGCGTCGCAAGGTACGAAGTTCGACTACGTCGACATCCCGGCTGAACTCGTTGATACGTGCAACGAGTGGCGCGAAAAGATGATCGAGTCGGCAGCCGAAGCCAGCGAAGAGCTGATGGAAAAGTACCTCGGCGGCGAAGAGCTGTCGGAAGCGGAAATCGTCAAGGCGATCCGCGACCGGACCATCGCGTGCGAAATCCAGCCGATGCTGTGCGGCACCGCGTTCAAGAACAAGGGCGTGCAGCGCATGCTCGACGCCGTCATCGACTTCCTGCCGTCGCCGGTTGACATTCCGCCGGTTACGGGCGAACTCGAAAGCGGCGAAAAGGCAGAGCGCCGCGCAGCTGACGACGAAAAGTTCTCGGCACTCGCGTTCAAGATCATGACGGACCCGTTCGTTGGTCAGCTGATCTTCTTCCGCGTGTATTCGGGCGTCGTGAACTCGGGTGACACCGTGCTGAACGCGACCAAGGACAAGAAGGAACGTCTGGGTCGTATTCTGCAGATGCACGCGAACCAGCGCGAAGAAATCAAGGAAGTGCGCGCAGGTGACATCGCCGCAGCTGTCGGCCTGAAGGAAGCGACCACGGGCGACACGCTGTGCGACCCGGCACACCCGATCGTGCTCGAGCGTATGGTGTTCCCGGAGCCGGTGATTTCCCAGGCCGTCGAGCCGAAGACGAAGGCTGACCAGGAAAAGATGGGTCTGGCGCTGAATCGTCTGGCACAGGAAGACCCGTCGTTCCGCGTTCAAACGGACGAAGAATCGGGCCAAACCATTATTTCGGGCATGGGCGAGCTCCACCTCGAAATTCTGGTCGACCGTATGAAGCGTGAATTCGGCGTCGAAGCGACGGTTGGCAAGCCGCAGGTTGCTTACCGCGAAACGATCCGCAGCACGGCTTCGGACGTCGAAGGCAAGTTCGTCAAGCAGTCGGGCGGCCGCGGCCAGTATGGTCACGCAGTCATCACGCTCGAGCCGAACGAACAAGGCAAGGGCTACGAGTTCCTCGACGAGATCAAGGGTGGTGTGATTCCGCGTGAATACATCCCGGCAGTCGACAAGGGTATCCAGGAAACGCTGAAGGCCGGCGTGTTGGCTGGCTTCCCGGTCGTCGACGTCAAGGTCCACCTGACGTTCGGTTCGTACCACGACGTTGACTCGAACGAAAATGCGTTCCGCATGGCCGGTTCGATGGCGTTCAAGGAAGCAATGCGCAAGGCGAACCCGGTGATCCTCGAGCCGATGATGGCCGTGGAAGTCGAAACGCCTGAAGACTACATGGGCAACGTGATGGGCGACCTGTCGGGCCGTCGCGGTATCGTCCAGGGCATGGAAGACATGGTGGGCGGTGGCAAGATCGTCCGCGCGGAAGTGCCGCTGTCGGAGATGTTCGGCTACTCGACGTCGCTGCGCTCGCTGACGCAAGGCCGCGCAACGTACACGATGGAGTTCAAGCACTACGCAGAAGCTCCGCGTAACGTGTCGGAAGCGATCATCAACGCGAAGTCGAAGTAAGACCTCGCACAGTCATTCATCGAACAACTTTTTGAAAGAAGAGAAACATGGCTAAAGGTAAATTCGAA
>BBSL01000048.1 GCA_001319865.1 Burkholderia sp. E7m39
GGCTGAGGTGTACGTGCTGAGCAAGGACGAAGGCGGTCGTCACACGCCGTTCTTCAACAACTACCGTCCGCAGTTCTACTTCCGTACGACGGACGTGACGGGTTCGATCGAGCTGCCGAAGGACAAGGAAATGGTGATGCCGGGCGACAACGTGTCGATCACGGTCAAGCTGATCGCCCCGATCGCCATGGAAGAAGGTCTGCGCTTCGCGATCCGCGAAGGTGGCCGTACCGTCGGCGCAGGTGTCGTTGCCAAGATCATCGAGTAAAATCGAGGATTGCTGTAGCAGTATGCAGTGCCCGGGTCTGGGCACTCGCTCCCCGCGGGCGCCCGGACCTACGCTCTTTTCTAATTGGCGATGCAAGATCGCCTCGCTCTTTCCAAGGAATTCGTCATGCAGAACCAGAAAATCCGCATTCGCCTGAAGGCTTTCGACTATCGTCTGATCGATCAATCGGCAGCTGAAATCGTCGACACGGCAAAGCGGACTGGCGCAATCGTTCGTGGTCCGGTTCCCCTGCCCACCCGCATTCAGCGTTTCGACATCCTGCGTTCGCCGCACGTCAACAAGACGTCGCGCGACCAGCTCGAAATCCGCACGCACCAACGCCTGATGGACATCGTCGATCCGACGGACAAGACCGTCGACGCATTGATGAAGCTGGATCTGCCGGCTGGCGTGGACGTCGAAATCAAGCTGCAGTAAGGCTTTCCGGCGTTGCCCGGACAGCCGGGTGCCGCTAAGTCTTTGATTGCTTGCAGAAAACGAAAAGCCTTGCTACAATGCTAGGCTTTTCGCGCATTTGCGTAAAAAAGCCGTTGTGTTTCGCCTTTGAAGCTCGCGGCATTTTGTAAATTAGCCCCGACCAATCGCAGTCGGGAATGGAGAAAACGATGAGCCTTGGACTCGTAGGTCGCAAGGTTGGCATGACCCGTATCTTCACGGCTGATGGGGATTCGATTCCCGTTACCGTGTTGGACGTGTCCGACAACCGCGTGACGCAGATCAAGACTGTTGAAACCGACGGCTACACCGCCGTTCAGGTTGCTTTCGGTACGCGCCGTGCATCGCGCGTGACGAAGCCGTTGGCAGGTCATCTCGCCAAAGCCGGCGTTCAAGCTGGTGAAATCCTCAAGGAATTCCAAATCGATGCCGCCAAGGCTGCCGAGTTGTCGAACGGCGCCGTGATCGGTGTTGATCTCTTCGAAGTGGGCCAGAAGGTCGACGTGCAAGGCACCTCGATCGGTAAGGGCTACGCCGGTACCATCAAGCGTTACAACTTCGGTTCCGGCCGTGCATCGCACGGTAACTCGCGTTCGCACAACGTGCCGGGTTCGATCGGTATGGCGCAAGATCCGGGTCGTGTTTTCCCGGGTAAGCGCATGACGGGCCACATGGGTGACGAGACGGTCACCGTGCAGAACCTCGAGATCGCGCGTATCGACGCAGACCGTAAGCTGCTGCTGGTCAAGGGTGCTGTTCCGGGTGCGAAGGGCGGCAAGGTTTTCGTGACGCCGGCTGTCAAGACGCGTGCCGTGAAAGGAGCGAAATAATGGAACTTAAGCTCCTGAACGCCAATGGTCAGGAAGGCGCAGCGGTCAACGCGTCGGACGTCGTGTTCGGCCGTGACTACAACGAAGCCCTGATCCATCAGATCGTCGTCGCCTACCAGGCGAACGCACGTAGCGGCAACCGCGCTCAGAAGGACCGCGAGCAGGTCAAGCACACCACGAAGAAGCCGTGGCGCCAGAAGGGTACGGGCCGCGCTCGTGCCGGTATGTCGTCGAGCCCGTTGTGGCGTGGCGGTGGTCGTATTTTCCCGAATTCGCCGGAAGAAAATTTCTCGCACAAGGTCAACAAGAAGATGCATCGCGCAGGTCTCTGCTCGATCTTCTCGCAGCTGGCCCGCGAAGGCCGTATCGCGGTTGTCGACGAGCTCACGCTCGAAGCGCCGAAGACGAAGCTGCTGGCCGAAAAGTTCAAGGCAATGGGTCTCGATTCCGTGCTGGTGATCACCGACACGGTTGACGAAAACCTGTACCTCGCGTCGCGCAATCTGGCCCACGTGGCCGTTGTCGAGCCGCGTTACGCCGACCCGCTGTCGCTGATCTACTTCAAGAAAGTGCTGATCACGAAGGCTGCGGTCGCCCAGATCGAGGAGTTGCTGTCATGAGCGAAGTTCGCAAAAACGATCATCGTTTGATGCAAGTTCTGCTCGCGCCGGTGATCTCCGAAAAGGCGACGCTGGTGGCCGACAAGAGCGAACAGGTTGTGTTCGAAGTCGCGCCGGATGCGAACAAGCAGGAAGTGAAGGCAGCTGTCGAGCTGCTGTTCAAGGTTGAAGTTGAGTCCGTCAACGTGCTGGTCCAGAAAGGCAAGGCGAAGCGCTTTGGCCGCTTCATGGGCAAGCGCAAGGACGTGAAGAAGGCATACGTGTGCCTGAAGCCCGGCCAGGAAATCAACTTCGAAGCGGAGGCCAAGTAATCATGGCAATCGTGAAAATGAAGCCGACTTCGCCGGGCCGCCGCGCGATGGTCAAGGTGGTCAACAAGGATCTGCACAAGGGCAAGCCGTTCGCACCGCTGCTCGACAAGCAATCCTCGACCGCCGGCCGTAACAACAACGGCCACATCACCACGCGTCACAAGGGTGGTGGTCACAAGCAGCACTACCGTATCGTCGACTTCCGTCGCACGAAGGACGGCATTCCGGCAAAGGTCGAGCGCCTGGAATACGATCCGAACCGCAGCGCCAACATCGCGCTGGTGGTGTACGCAGACGGCGAGCGTCGCTACATCATCGCTCCGAAGGGTCTGACGGTCGGTCAGCAACTGCTGTCGGGTTCGGAAGCGCCGATCCGCGCAGGCAACACGCTGCCAATCCGCAACATCCCCGTCGGTACGACGATTCACTGCGTCGAGATGCTGCCGGGCAAGGGCGCGCAAATCGCGCGTTCGGCTGGTACGTCGGCCATGTTGCTGGCTCGCGAAGGCACGTACGCGCAGGTTCGTCTGCGTTCGGGCGAAATCCGCCGCGTGCACGTCGAGTGCCGCGCGACGATCGGTGAAGTGGGCAACGAAGAGCACAGCCTCCGTCAAATCGGTAAGGCTGGCGCGAACCGCTGGCGCGGTATCCGCCCGACGGTGCGTGGCGTTGCAATGAACCCGGTCGATCACCCGCACGGTGGTGGTGAAGGCAAGACGGCTGCAGGTCGCGATCCGGTGAGCCCGTGGGGTACGCCGACGAAGGGCTATCGCACTCGTAGCAACAAGCGCACGACGAGCATGATCGTCCAGCGCCGTCACAAGCGTTAAGGAGTAGGCAATGGCACGTTCTATTAAAAAAGGTCCGTTCTGCGACGCCCATTTGCTGAAGAAAGTTGAGGCGGCTGCAGCATCGCGCGACAAGAAGCCGATCAAGACCTGGTCGCGTCGCTCGACGATCCTGCCGGACTTCATCGGTCTGACGATCGCTGTTCACAACGGCCGTCAACACGTTCCGGTGTACGTCACGGAAAACATGGTCGGCCACAAGCTTGGCGAGTTCGCACTGACCCGTACGTTCAAGGGTCACGCGGCCGACAAGAAGGCCAAGAAATAAGGGGCAATCAAGATGGAAGTGAAAGCAATTCATCGCGGTGCCCGCATCTCGGCGCAGAAGACGCGCCTTGTGGCTGACCAGATTCGTGGTTTGCCGGTCGACAAGGCGCTGAACGTTCTGACGTTCTCGCCGAAGAAGGCGGCGGGTATCGTTAAGAAGGTCGTGCTGTCTGCGATCGCGAATGCGGAGCACAACGAAGGCGCCGATATCGACGAGCTCAAGATCAAGAGCATCTACGTCGACAAGGCTGCTTCGCTGAAGCGTTTCACCGCACGTGCGAAGGGTCGCGGTAACCGCATCGAGAAGCAATCCTGTCACATCACTGTGACGGTCGGGAATTAAGGAGCCATACGATGGGACAGAAAATTCATCCGACTGGCTTCCGTTTGGCCGTCAGCCGCAATTGGGCTTCGCGTTGGTACGCGAACAACAACAATTTCGCGGCGATGTTGCAGGAAGACATCGGTGTTCGTGAATACCTGAAGAAGAAGCTGAAGAACGCGTCCGTCGGCCGCGTCGTGATCGAGCGTCCTGCTAAGAACGCGCGTATCACGATTTTCAGCTCGCGTCCGGGTGTCGTGATCGGCAAGAAGGGTGAAGACATCGAACTGCTGAAGTCCGAGCTGCAAAAGCGCATGGGCGTTCCGGTTCACGTCAACATCGAAGAAATCCGCAAGCCGGAAACGGATGCACAACTGATCGCTGATTCGATCACGCAACAGCTCGAGCGCCGGATCATGTTCCGCCGCGCGATGAAGCGTGCGATGCAAAACGCAATGCGTCTTGGCGCCCAAGGCATCAAGATCATGAGCGCAGGCCGCCTGAACGGCATCGAAATCGCTCGTACGGAATGGTATCGCGAAGGCCGCGTGCCTCTGCATACGCTGCGTGCGGACATCGACTACGCAACCTCGGAAGCGAAGACGACGTACGGCATCATCGGCGTGAAGGTGTGGGTCTACAAGGGCGACACGCTCGGCCGCAACGACGCTCCGGTGGTGGAAGAAGTCGCCGAAGAAAAGCGTCCGCGCCGCAACGCACGTCCGGGCGACCGCCGCCCGCGTCGCGATGGTGAAGGTGCACCGGCAGGTGCTCGCCGTGGCGCACCGCGCCGCGCCGGCGACGGTAAGACTGGAGAATAACGATGCTGCAACCGAAACGCAGGAAGTATCGCAAAGAGCAGAAGGGTCGTAACACTGGCGTGGCAACGCGTGGTAACGCGGTGTCGTTCGGTGAATACGGTCTGAAGGCTATCGGTCGCGGCCGCCTGACCGCGCGTCAGATTGAAGCAGCGCGTCGTGCAATGACGCGTCACATCAAGCGTGGCGGCCGTATCTGGATTCGCATTTTCCCGGACAAGCCGATCTCGCAAAAGCCGGCTGAAGTACGTATGGGTAACGGTAAGGGTAACCCGGAGTACTACGTCGCCGAGATTCAACCGGGCAAGATGCTGTACGAAATGGACGGTGTGTCCGAAGAACTGGCGCGTGAAGCGTTCCGTCTGGCTGCAGCCAAGCTGCCGCTGAAGACGACGTTCATGGTTCGCCAGCTCGGCGCCTAAGGAGTGAATGATGAAGGCATCCGAACTTCACCAGAAAGATAAGGCCGCGCTCGACAAGGAGCTGTCGGACCTGTTGAAGGCGCAATTCGGCCTGCGCATGCAGCTCGCGACGCAGCAGCTCACGAACACGAGCCAGCTGAAGAAGGTTCGTCGCGACATCGCACGTGTGCGGACCGTCCTGACTGAGAAGGCGAACCAGAAATGAACGATAGCGTAAAAACCTCGCTCAAGCGGACGCTGGTCGGCAAGGTCGTCAGCAACAAGATGGACAAGACGGTTACCGTGCTGGTCGAGCACCGCGTGAAGCACCCGATCTACGGCAAGTACGTCGTACGTTCGAAGAAGTACCACGCTCACGACGAAGCGAACACGTACAACGAGGGCGACCTCGTTGAAATCCAGGAAACTCGTCCGGTGTCGAAGACGAAGGCCTGGACGGTGTCGCGCCTGGTCGAAGCTGCTCGCATCATCTAAAGCAGCTGAGCAAAAGAAGTAGTTGAAATCGCAGTAGATTTCGCTTGCAAGACCGAGATTATTTGTTATAATCTCGGTCTTCCCTCTTTGTGGGAGCCCCATCGCGGGCGAAGTCGTAGGTGGGGGAAGCGGCGTGGGCGCCAGTCCATGTCGGCAGAATCACCGGATTGCGATGGCGGGTTTCGTTAGCCGTCGCTGCTGTTCTAACCCAAGCAGCCGTAGGCTGACGGGACCAAGACTGACCGAATGCATCATGGTGGTGCAATCGGATTAAGTTGGGAAAGATAAACCATGATCCAGACCGAAACTCGGCTCGAAGTGGCCGACAACACGGGTGCACGTGAAGTCATGTGCATCAAGGTGCTCGGCGGCTCGAAGCGTCGTTATGCCAACATCGGCGACATCATCAAGGTGAGCGTCAAAGAGGCAACGCCGCGCGGGCGCGTGAAGAAAGGCGAAATCTATAACGCCGTGGTGGTTCGCACCGCCAAGGGCGTTCGCCGTCAAGACGGCTCGCTGATCAAGTTCGACGGCAACGCCGCCGTGCTTTTGAATACCAAGCTCGAGCCTATCGGCACCCGCATCTTCGGGCCGGTCACGCGTGAGCTGCGTAGCGAACGCTTCATGAAGATCGTTTCGCTCGCGCCGGAAGTGCTGTAAGGAGCCGAGATGAACAAGATTCGCAAGGGTGACGAAGTCCTCGTCATCACCGGCAAAGATAAGGGCAAGCGCGGTGTCGTTCTGGCTGTTGCAGACGATCGTGTAACCGTCGAAGGCCTGAATATCGCCAAGAAGCATGTGAAGCCGAACCCGATGAAGGGTACGACGGGCGGCGTGGAAGCGAAGGCAATGCCGCTGCACATTTCGAACGTCGCGCTGGTCGACGCGAATGGCAAGCCGTCGCGTGTCGGCATCAAGGTCGAAGGAGACAAGAAGGTTCGTTTCCTGAAGTCGACCGGTGCTGTGCTGGGCGCCTGACGCGGAGTAAAAAATGGCACGTTTGCAAGAATTTTATAAAGAGAAGGTTGTCCCCGGCCTGATCGAGAAGTTCGGTTACAAGTCCGTAATGGAAGTGCCGCGCATCACCAAGATCACCCTGAACATGGGTCTTGGCGAAGCCGTCGCTGACAAGAAGATCATCGAGAACGCCGTTGGCGATCTGACGAAGATCGCGGGCCAGAAGCCGGTGATCACGAAGGCACGCAAGGCAATCGCGGGCTTCAAGATCCGTCAGGGTTATCCGATCGGCGCAATGGTCACGCTGCGTGGCCAGGCCATGTACGAATTCCTGGACCGTTTCGTGACGGTCGCGCTCCCGCGTGTGCGTGACTTCCGTGGCGTGTCGGGTCGTGCATTCGACGGTCGTGGCAACTACAACATCGGTGTGAAAGAGCAGATCATTTTCCCCGAAATCGACTACGACAAAATCGACGCACTGCGTGGGCTGAACATCAGCATCACGACAACTGCGAAGACTGACGACGAAGCAAAGGCACTGCTCGCCAGCTTCAAGTTCCCGTTCAGAAACTGAGGTTACCGTGGCTAAACTGGCACTGATCGAACGTGAAAAGAAGCGTGCGCGCCTGGCTGCCAAGTTCGCACCGAAGCGTGCTGAGCTGAAGGCAATCATCGACGACCAAAGCAAGTCGGAAGAAGAGCGTTATGCGGCTCGCCTCGAGCTGCAGCAACTGCCGCGCAATGCAAACCCGACCCGTAAGCGCAACCGTTGCGCGATCACTGGTCGTCCGCGTGGCACGTTCCGTAAATTCGGGCTGGCGCGTAACAAGATTCGTGAAATCGCGTTCCGCGGCGAGATCCCTGGCCTGACCAAGGCGAGCTGGTAATAGGAGAAACGTAAATGAGCATGAGTGATCCTATCGCCGATATGCTGACTCGCATCCGCAATGCGCAGATGGTCGAGAAGGTTTCGGTGACGATGCCCTCGTCGAAAGTCAAGGTTGCAATCGCGCAAGTCCTGAAGGATGAAGGCTATATCGACGATTTCGCAGTGAAGGCTGAAGGTGCGAAGTCGGAATTGAACATCGCGTTGAAGTACTACGCTGGCCGTCCGGTTATCGAGCGCCTCGAGCGCGTCTCGAAGCCTGGTCTGCGCGTGTACCGCGGCCGCAACGACATTCCGCAGGTCATGAATGGCCTCGGCGTTGCGATCGTTTCGACGCCGAAGGGTGTGATGACCGACCGCAAGGCGCGCGCTACTGGCGTCGGCGGCGAAGTCATCTGCTACGTCGCTTAAAGCCGAAGGGAGAGAGGAACATGTCTCGAGTAGGTAAAAGCCCGATCGCGCTGCAAGGCGCAGAAGTGGCCCTGAGCGACGAGCGCATTACCGTCAAGGGCCCGCTGGGTACGATTACGCAAAACGCGAATCGCTTGGTGAAGGTGGTGAACGACAACGGCACGCTGAAGTTCGAGCCGGTTGACGAAAGCCGCGAAGCAAATGCGATGTCGGGCACGATGCGCGCGCTGGTCGCGAACATGGTGCAAGGCGTGACGAAGGGTTTCGAGCGCAAGCTGACGCTGGTTGGCGTTGGTTATCGTGCGCAAGCGCAAGGCGACAAGCTGAACCTGTCGCTGGGTTTCTCGCACCCCGTGGTGCACCAGATGCCTGAAGGCGTCAAGGCTGAAACTCCGTCGCAGACCGAAATCGTGATCAAGGGGATCGACAAACAGAAAGTTGGCCAGGTCGCTGCAGAAGTGCGCGGCTACCGTCCGCCGGAGCCCTATAAGGGCAAGGGCGTGCGCTATGCCAACGAGGTTGTGATCCTCAAAGAAACGAAGAAGAAGTAAGGGTGCGCAATCATGGATAAGACTCAATCTCGCCTGCGCCGCGCTCGTCAGACGCGTCTCAAGATCGCTGAGCTGCAAGTCGCGCGTCTGGCCGTGCATCGCACGAACACGCACATCTATGCGCAAGTGTTCTCGCCGTGCGGCACCAAGGTGCTCGCCAGCGCATCGACGCTCGAAGCCGAAGTGCGTGCGCAGCTGGCCGACCAGTCGGGCAAGGGCGGCAACGTCGCCGCTGCTACGCTGATCGGCAAGCGCATCGCAGAAAAGGCTAAGGCTGCCGGCATCGAATCCGTCGCCTTTGACCGCTCGGGTTTCCGCTACCACGGCCGCGTGAAGGCGCTGGCTGATGCGGCGCGCGAAGCCGGGCTCAAGTTCTAAGGAAGGAATTCGTCATGGCAAAGATGCAAGCGAAAGTTCAGGCTGACGAACGCGACGACGGCCTTCGCGAAAAGATGATTTCGGTCAATCGCGTGACCAAGGTCGTGAAGGGTGGCCGTATTCTCGGCTTCGCCGCACTGACCGTGGTTGGCGACGGTGATGGCCGCGTCGGCATGGGCAAGGGCAAGGCTAAGGAAGTGCCCGTTGCTGTTCAAAAGGCAATGGAACAAGCCCGCCGCAACATGTTCAAGGTGCCGCTCAAGAACGGTACGTTGCAACACGAAGTGCACGGCAAGCACGGCGCATCCACGGTTCTCCTCGCTCCGGCGAAGGACGGTACCGGCGTGATCGCTGGCGGCCCGATGCGCGCAGTGTTCGACGTGATGGGCGTGCAAAACGTCGTGGCCAAGAGCCACGGTTCGACGAACCCGTACAACCTCGTTCGTGCGACGCTGGACGGTCTGCGCAAGCAGTCGACCCCGGCTGACATCGCGGCGAAGCGTGGTAAGTCCGTCGAAGAAATTCTGGGCTAAGGTGGTCACCATGTCTGAAAAAACTGTCAAGGTTCAGCTCGTCAAGAGCCTGATTGGGACCCGCGAATCGCACCGCGCCACGGTGCGCGGTCTTGGCCTGCGCCGCCTGAACTCGGTTAGCGAGCTGCAGGACACGCCGGCTGTGCGCGGCATGATCAACAAGGTCTCGTACCTCGTTAAGGTCATCGGCTAAGCGGCCGTTCGGGCACTCAAGGAGTTGATAATGGAATTGAATAACCTGAAGCCGGCTGAAGGCGCGAAGCACGCAAAGCGTCGCGTCGGTCGCGGCATCGGCTCCGGCCTCGGCAAGACCGCTGGCCGTGGTCACAAGGGTCAGAAATCGCGTTCGGGCGGCTTCCACAAGGTCGGCTTCGAAGGCGGTCAGATGCCTCTGCAACGCCGTCTGCCGAAGCGTGGCTTTACCTCGCTGACGAAGGAATTCGTCGGTGAAGTGCGCCTTGGCGATCTGGAAAAGCTGCCGGTCGACGAAATCGATCTGCTCGCGCTGAAGCAAGCCGGTCTGATCGGCGAGATGATGACGAGCGCCAAGATCATCGCGACGGGCGAGCTGAAGCGCAAGGTCGTCGTGAAGGGTCTGGGTGCGACGAAGGGCGCGCGCGCTGCGATCGAAGCAGCTGGCGGTTCTTTCGCCGAGTAACGTGCAAGTCGTTTGCCGTCACTAGCATTTGCATCGGAGAAGGTACTTGGCTAACAGCCCGAGTCTCGCAAAACCCGGTCGAAGCGCGGCGAAGTTTGGCGATCTGCGTCGGCGTGCAGTGTTCCTGCTGCTGGCGCTGGTCGTCTACCGTATTGGCGCGCATATTCCGGTGCCGGGTATCGACCCGGACCAGCTGGCAAAGCTGTTCCAAAGCCAGTCGGGCGGCATCCTTGGCATGTTCAACATGTTCTCGGGTGGCGCACTTTCGCGGTTCACGATTTTCGCGCTGGGGATCATGCCGTATATCTCGGCGTCGATCATCATGCAGTTGCTGGCGATCGTCTCGCCGCAGCTGGAAGCGCTGAAGAAGGAAGGGCAGGCAGGTCAACGGAAGATTACGCAGTACACGCGTGTCTTCACGGTGATTCTGGCGACGTTCCAGGCTTTCGGTATCGCTGTCGCGCTTGAAAATCAGCCGGCATTGGTGATCGATCCTGGCATGGTGTTCCGACTGACGACGGTTGTAACGCTCGTGACGGGCACAATGTTCCTGATGTGGCTCGGTGAGCAAATCACGGAACGTGGTCTCGGCAACGGCATTTCGATCATTATTTTCGGCGGTATCGCGGCGGGTTTTCCTAATGCGATCGGTGGTCTCTTCGAATTGGTTCGCACCGGCTCGATGAGCATCATCTCGGCGATCATCGTGGTCGCGCTGATTGCTGCTGTGACGTATCTGGTGGTGTTCATCGAACGCGGCCAGCGCAAGATCCTTGTGAACTACGCAAAGCGGCAGGTCGGCAACAAGATTTACGGTGGACAGTCGTCGCATCTGCCGTTGAAGTTGAACATGTCGGGCGTGATTCCGCCGATCTTCGCATCGTCGATCATCCTGTTCCCGGCAACCATCCTGAACTGGTTTAGTTCCGGATCGCGGACCGGCTGGTTCGCGGACACGCTGCACAATGTGGCCGAAGCGCTCAAGCCTGGTCAGCCGGTGTACGTGTTGCTGTATGCGTTGGCGATCGTGTTCTTCTGCTTCTTCTACACCGCGCTGGTGTTCAACAGCAGGGAAACGGCCGACAACCTGAAGAAGAGTGGTGCATTCGTCCCGGGTATCCGTCCGGGTGACCAGACGGCACGCTATATCGACCGCATCCTGACGCGTCTGACGCTGGCCGGTGCGATCTACATCGTGTTCGTCTGCTTGCTGCCCGAGTTTTTGGTGCTGCGCTGGAATGTGCCGTTTTATTTTGGTGGAACGTCGCTGCTGATCATTGTCGTCGTCACAATGGACTTCATGGCGCAGGTGCAGTCGTACGTTATGTCGCAACAGTATGAGTCGCTGCTGAAGAAGGCAAACTTCAAGGGCGGCGGCGTCCCGATGCGTTGAAAGGACTTATGGCCAAAGACGATGTAATCCAGATGCAAGGCGAGGTTATCGAAAACCTCCCTAATGCTACCTTCCGGGTGAAGCTGGAAAACGGCCATGTCGTATTGGGACATATTTCCGGCAAGATGCGGATGCACTACATCCGTATCCTTCCGGGCGACAAGGTGACGGTTGAATTGACGCCTTACGATCTGTCGCGTGCGCGGATCGTGTTCCGGGCGAAGTGATTTGAAAAAAAGGGTAATATCATGAAAGTGATGGCATCGGTTAAGCGCATTTGCCGCAATTGCAAGATCATCAAGCGCAAGGGCGTCGTTCGCGTGATTTGCAGCTCTGATCCGCGCCACAAGCAGCGTCAAGGCTGAACGCCGCGCTTTTGTTTGCGCTTTTTGTTTGAGGAAAAACAATGGCTCGTATCGCAGGGGTTAACATCCCGAACCACCAGCATACCGAAATCGGCCTGACGGCTATCTACGGTATCGGCCGCACGCGTTCGCGCGACATTTGCGTCGCAGCTGGTGTGGCATTTTCGAAGAAGGTTAAGGACCTGACCGACGCAGACCTCGAAAAGCTGCGTGAAGAAGTCGGCAAGTTCATCGTTGAAGGCGATCTGCGCCGTGAAACGACGATGAACATAAAGCGCCTGATGGACCTCGGTTGCTATCGTGGCGTGCGCCATCGTAAGGGTCTTCCCCTGCGTGGCCAACGTACGCGTACGAATGCTCGTACGCGCAAGGGTCCGCGTCGTGCAGCGCAAGCGCTGAAGAAGTAAGCGAGACTGACAGTTACAGGAAAACGTAATGGCTAAGGCTTCGAACAACTCCGCGGCGCAACGCGTTCGCAAGAAGGTTAAGAAGAACGTCGCCGAGGGCGTGGTTCACGTTCACGCGTCGTTCAACAACACCATCATCACGATCACCGATCGTCAAGGCAACGCACTGGCCTGGGCGACGTCGGGTGGCCAGGGCTTCAAGGGTTCGCGTAAGTCGACCCCGTTTGCAGCTCAGGTTGCAGCCGAATCGGCTGGCCGCGTGGCGATGGAATACGGCGTGAAGAACCTCGAAGTGCGGATCAAGGGCCCCGGTCCTGGCCGTGAGTCCGCGGTGCGCGCTTTGCATGGTCTTGGCATCAAGATCACCGCGATCTCCGACGTGACGCCGGTTCCGCACAACGGCTGCCGTCCGCCGAAGCGTCGTCGTATCTAAGACGCTTGCTCCGCTTGCGCCTGTTGCCGCTAACGGCGGTAGCAGGCTGCTTGCGTTATTGAATTGACTAAGCCCACCGTTCGACCCAAAGGGTTCGGACTAGCGTGAATGTACGTTCACGTGATCAATCATAGAAGGAATGCAAAGTGGCACGCTATATCGGCCCTAAAGCCAAGCTGTCTCGCCGTGAAGGCACCGACCTCTTCCTGAAGAGCGCCCGTCGTTCGCTCGCTGACAAGTGCAAGCTTGACAGCAAGCCGGGTCAACATGGCCGCACCTCGGGCGCGCGTACGTCCGATTACGGCACGCAGCTGCGCGAAAAGCAAAAAGTGAAGCGCATCTACGGCGTGCTCGAGCGCCAGTTCCGCCGTTACTTCGCTGAAGCTGACCGCCGCAAGGGCAACACGGGTGAAAACCTGCTGCAATTGCTCGAGTCGCGTCTGGACAACGTCGTGTATCGCATGGGCTTCGGCTCGACGCGTGCAGAAGCACGTCAGCTCGTGAGCCACAAGGCAATCACGGTGAACGGCGTCGTCGCGAACATCCCGTCGCTGCAAGTCAAGGCTGGCGACGTGGTCGCCGTGCGCGAACAGGCTAAGAAGCAGGCGCGTATTCTCGAAGCGCTGTCGCTCGCCGAACAAGGCGGTCTGCCGCAGTGGGTTGCTGTCGATTCGAAGAAGTTCGAAGGCACGTTCAAGGCAATGCCGGAACGCAGCGACATCGCTGGCGACATCAACGAAAGCCTGATCGTCGAATTGTATTCGCGCTAATCGGATTAACGGCCGAGGTTCCCTGATTGCGCTAAGCAAGGGGTCGCCTCGGCTGTTTATTTTCAGGTTGTTACCGGTCAGCCTTATCGGTGTAACGAGCCGAGGGTATTGAAAAGGAAAACCTATGCAAACCAGTTTGTTGAAGCCCAAGATTATCGCTGTTGAATCGCTTGGCGAAAGCCACGCGAAAGTGGTCATGGAGCCGTTTGAACGCGGTTACGGCCACACCTTGGGCAACGCGCTTCGGCGCGTGTTGCTGTCGTCGATGGTGGGCTACGCGCCGACCGAAGTGACGATCGCAGGCGTCGTGCATGAGTATTCGACGCTCGACGGTGTGCAAGAGGACGTGGTCAACCTGCTGTTGAACCTGAAGGGCGTGGTGTTCAAGCTGCATAACCGTGACGAAGTGACGGTTACGCTGCGCAAGGAAGGCGAAGGCGTCGTCACGGCTGGCGACATCGAACTCGCGCACGACTGTGAAGTCATCAACCCGGATCACGTGATCGCACATCTGTCGAAGGGCGGCAAGCTCGACGTGCAGATCAAGGTCGAGAAGGGCCGTGGCTACGTGCCGGGCAACGTGCGTCGTTACGGCGAAGAGTCGGCCAAGATCATCGGTCGTATCGTGCTGGACGCGTCGTTCTCGCCGGTTCGCCGCGTGAGCTACGCCGTGGAAAGCGCGCGTGTCGAACAGCGTACCGACCTCGACAAGCTCGTGATGAACATCGAAACGAACGGCGTGATCTCGCCGGAAGAAGCGATCCGTCAATCGGCGCGTATTCTGGTCGATCAGCTGTCGGTGTTCGCGGCGCTGGAAGGCACGGAAGCAGCGGCAGAAGCTCCGTCGCGCGCTCCGCAGATCGATCCGATCCTGCTGCGTCCGGTCGATGATCTCGAACTGACGGTTCGTTCGGCGAACTGCCTGAAGGCCGAGAACATCTACTACATCGGCGACCTGATCCAGCGCACGGAAAACGAGCTGCTGAAGACGCCGAACCTGGGCCGCAAGTCGCTGAACGAGATCAAGGAAGTGCTCGCTTCGCGCGGTCTGACGCTCGGCATGAAGCTCGAAAACTGGCCGCCGGCTGGTCTCGACAAGTGATACGCGTAGTATCAACTGGCAAAGACGCGGATTTTCCTTTAGAATCCGCGTCTTGCCGTTTTTTAGATACCGGCCCGTGCTTTCCCGTGAAAGCGATAGAAGAGCTGGACCAAAACTTTGATTCAAGGAAACTGAAATGCGTCACCGTCATGGTCTGCGGAAACTGAACCGCACGAGCAGCCACCGTTTGGCAATGCTCCGTAACATGTCCAACTCGCTGATCGAGCACGAAGTCATCAAGACGACGCTGCCGAAGGCGAAGGAACTCCGTAAAGTCGTCGAGCCGCTGATCACGCTCGGCAAGAAGCCGTCGCTGGCAAATCGTCGTCTGGCGTTCAACCGCTTGCGCGATCGTGACTCGGTCACGAAGCTGTTCGACGTGCTCGGCCCGCGCTTCGCGAACCGTCCGGGTGGCTACCTGCGCATCCTGAAGTTCGGTTTCCGCGTCGGCGACAACGCACCGATGGCACTGGTCGAACTGCTCGACCGTCCGGAAGTCGAGGAAGTCGAAAACGTTGCAGAAGCTGAATAAGCGTTCTGACAGCGAATAAAAAGGCCAGGCAAATCGCCTGGCTTTTTTGTTTGCGGCGTGCTTTTTTCCTATGCCATTCGGCCGCAAGCGGCGTGTTGGGGCGAGGTGTTACGATAGCGTCACCCTGTTTTGGAACGCACGGGAGCGGGCGGTGAACGTAAACGTGAGTATGGTGATGACGACCGTGCCAGACCGTGCGACAGCTGAAAAACTGGCTCAGGATGCGCTTGGCGCACGCCTCGCGGCGTGTGTCACGCAGCTTGGCAGCGTGCAGTCGAGTTTCCACTGGCAGGGGAAAATCGAATCGGCGGAAGAAATCCAGTTGCTGTTCAAGACGAGTGTCGTGCGGACACTCGAGCTCGAGCGGTTCATCCAGGACCAGCATCCGTACGACACGCCCGAAATCCTCTCCTGGCAAGTCACCGCGTCGGCCGCTTACGGCCAATGGGTGAACGCTGAAACGCAACGCCCCATCCATGTTTAACGGTTTTCCGCGCCACTGGCGTCACATCGCGCGCTTTCTCACTCTTGTCGCAGGCATTCTGCTGCTGTCGCTATCAGCGGCGAATGTGGTTCGCGCCGCAGATGACTTCCTCGACCCCGCCGTCGCTTTCAAGTTCAGCGCATCGGAGCAACCGGGCGAAGTGCTCGTCCACTACACGATTGCCGACGGCTACTACATGTACCGCGAGCGCTTTGCCTTCGCGACCCGCAACGGGACCGTGACGGTCGGCGAAGCGCAATTGCCAGCGGGGCACGTGAAGTTCGATCAGACCTTCAACAAGAACGTCGAAACGTATCGCGGAGAGCTAACCATTCGCGTGCCCGTGAAAGAGGCCAGCGGTGCGTTCGACCTTGCCGTCACGTCCCAAGGCTGCGCCGATGCCGGCATCTGCTACCCGCCGATGGAACGTGTCTATCACGTGACGGGCGCGGCACTGCACGCGGCCGTTGCGGGCAGCACGCAACCGGCTCAGAGCGTTCGCGGCGATCAGGCTGTCCAAAGCGGAGCTTCGTGGTATGAGCGCGCAACCAGCGCGGACTACGCTCAGTCGCTGCTGCAGGGCGGCGGCTTCTTCGCGATCGTCGGCTTGTACTTCGTCGCGGGTGCCGTGCTGAGCCTGCTTCCCTGTTCATATCCGATGATCCCGATTCTGTCGGCCATCATCATCGGAGAAGGGCCCAAGATGACGCGGGCTCGCGGTTTCACGCTGTCGCTGGCCTATGTGGTCGGCATGGCGCTGGTGTACACGGTGCTCGGCATCGCCGCGGCGCTCGTCGGACAGAGCCTCGGGGCATGGCTGCAGAATCCGTGGGTGCTGGGCGCTTTCGCCGTCTTGCTCACTATTTTCGGGCTGACCTTGATCGCCCGCGTCGATATCGTATTGCCGCAGCGTTGGCAGAACGGTGTCTCGAAGGCGTCCGAGGGCCGGTCCGGCGGCAAGTTCGCCGCCGTCGCCGTGATGGGGGCGTTATCCGCTTTGGTGGTGGGCGCGTGCATGACCGCGCCGTTGTTCGCCGTGCTCGCGTTTATCGCGCACACCGGCAACGCGGTCCTGGGCGGTGCGGCCCTCTTTTCAATGGGTATCGGGCTGGGCGCGCCGCTGCTGATCATCGGATTGGGCGCGGGCACGTTGCTGCCCCGTGCGGGCGCCTGGATGGACAGCGTGAAGGTGTTCTTCGGCGTTGTGCTGCTGGCTGCCGCACTGTGGATCGTGTGGCCGGTTCTGGGCACGACGGCGCAGATGCTGTTGGCGGCCGTGTGGCTGCTGGTCGCAGCGACCGGTCTGGGACTTTTTTCGCCGCAAGCCAGCACCGGCTCGATCTGGCTGGGACTCGGGCGTGGACTTGGCGCGGCGCTCGCGATCTGGGCGGCTACCTTGCTGGTCGGTCTGGCCGCAGGGTCGACCGATCCGATGAAGCCGCTTGCCGTGCTCGCCAGCCGCGCACCAAATGCGCCGGCCACAGAGGCCCGGCAGGGCGATCTGTCCTTCGCCCCGGTACATTCCTCGGTCCAGCTCGACGAAGCCGTTAAAGCGGCCGCACAGCCCGCTATGCTCGATTTTTATGCGGACTGGTGTGTCAGCTGCAAGGAGATGGAGAAGTTCACGTTCAGCGACCCGCGCGTCCAGGCCAAGCTGAAGCAGATGAATCTGCTGCGCGCCGACGTGACGGCGAACAACGCCGACGATCAGGTGCTGCTCAAACGCTTCAATCTGTTCGGGCCACCAGGGATCATCTTTTTCGACCGTGGCGGTAACGAGGTACTGCGCGTTGTCGGCTACGAATCGGCGGATAAATTCCTCAAGAGCCTGGATCGCGCCACGGTTTCGCCCCAGACCTGAGGCCTTCGTCGGGCGCTCGCGAACATGCGGGCGCGCGCGGCCCGACTTCTGCTCGGAAGAAGCGGAATCACAAAGCAAAAAGCGGAGACCGTCCCAAAATAGCCTCCGCCTGTAATTCATTCAAGCCATCGCCGCCAGGTGCTAGCGGCGATGCTCCGACGCTCACTTCTGCGCGCGCAGCAGCCGCGCCGCATCCAGCGCGAAATACGTCAGCACGCCGTCCGCGCCCGCGCGCTTGAAGGCGAGCAGCGACTCCATCATGACCTTGTCGTGATCCAGCCAGCCGTTCTGCGCGGCGGCCTTCAGCATTGCGTACTCGCCGCTCACCTGGTAGACGTACGTCGGGAAGCGGAACTCGTCCTTCACGCGACGCACGATATCCAGATACGGCATGCCAGGCTTGACCATCACCATGTCCGCGCCTTCGTCGATATCGGCGCGCACTTCGCGCAGCGCTTCGTCCGAGTTGGCCGGATCGAGCTGATACGTCATCTTGTTGCTCTTGCCGAGATTTGCGGCGGAGCCGACGGCATCGCGGAATGGCCCGTAGAACGCCGACGCGAACTTTGCCGAGTAAGCCATGATCCGTGTATGGATGTGCCCTTCGCTTTCGAGCATTTCGCGAATCGAACCGATCCGGCCGTCCATCATGTCTGAGGGCGCAACGATGTCGACGCCTGCCTCAGCCTGCGCCTTCGCCTGTTCGACGAGGATTTCGACCGTTTCGTCGTTGATCACGTAGCCGTTTTCGTCGAGCACGCCGTCCTGGCCGTGGCTCGTGTACGGGTCGAGCGCCACGTCCGTCAGCACGCCCAGTTCCGGGAAGTGCTTTTTCAGCTCGCGCACTGCGCGCGGAATCAGCCCCGCCTCGTTGGTCGCCTCGCGGCCGTCGGGCGTCTTCAGCGACGGCTCGATCGCCGGGAACAGCGACAACACAGGCACGCCGAGTTCCACGCATTGTTCGGCGACACCCATCAACAGGTCGACGGATACACGCTCGACGCCCGGCATCGACGGCACCGTCTGACGCGCGTGCGTGCCTTCGATCACGAAAACCGGGTAGATCAGGTCATTGGTGGTGAGGATGTTTTCGCGCATCATGCGGCGCGAGAATTCGTCACGGCGCATGCGGCGCGGACGGTGGTGCGGATAGAAGCTCATGTGAGGATGTCTGCAAGAGTCAAAAATGCTGGCCGTGCCCCTGCCAGAAACTTTTCGAGACAATGGTATATCATACCGATCGAGCAAGGCGCCTAGCGCTGACCTCCCCGCTTCTCCTCCCTGAGCGGGTGCCTGTCGTTTTTCGATTAGGCTGTTTAACCCGCCGTTACTAGCGGCGGGTTTTTTTCTGGGCGAACGAAAAGCGCCGCCGAAGCCGCACAAAAGGGCTGTGAGCCTTATTCCGCCCGGGTCGACGTTTCGCTGGAATCGCCCGTCGCTGCAGGGGCGACCCAGCTTTCGATCAATTCATGCGCCTCGTCGAGGCCGATCCGCTTCAGCGCGGAGAAGAGCTGGGCGGTCAATTCGCCTTGGTAGCCTGCCGCGCGATACTCATCGAACCCTTTCTTCGTCGCGCGTAACGCGTTGATGCTTTCCTGGCGAGTCAATTTGTCGCACTTGGTCAGCAGCGTGTGAATCGGCTTGCCGGTCGGCGCAAACCACTCGATCATCCGCCGATCCAGATCGGTCAGCGGCCGGCGCGAATCCATCATCAGGATCATGCCGCGCAGCTGCGCGCGCGTTTGCAGGTACGTGGACAGCAACTGCTCCCAGTGCGCCTTCGCCGCGCCGGGCACTTCGGCGTAACCGTAGCCCGGCAGGTCGACCAGATTCGCAACGGGCTCGTCCGCCGGCCCCACCGAGAAGTAATTGATGTGCTGCGTGCGTCCCGGCGTCTTGCTGGCGAACGCGAGCCGTTTCTGGTTGCACAGGATGTTGATGGCCGTCGATTTTCCCGCGTTCGAGCGCCCGGCGAACGCGACCTCGGGCTGCGGCGACGGCGGCAGATCGCGCAGATGATTGACGGTCGTAAAAAAGCGGGCTTGGTGGAGCAGGAAAGACATGGGAACCAGATGGACGGGTAGGGAGGCGTCAAGCGGGACGCCGGGCGAACGTCCGGTGAACGTCGACGGACGCGATGAAAAGCCATGCAAGGCCGGTGCAGCCCGGCCGCCAAGGCCGGAGAGGCCCGACTGGCGCCAGCGCGATTAGCTTGGTATTGTACAATACGATGGTTTACTGAAAACCTGAGAGGCCGCCGCGCGGGCCTCCGCGGCCAGCCGGCCGCTGTCGTATTTTGCAGAACCTCTAATTCCCACAAGACGAAACAGGGTGTGCGAATGAATCGACTGGGCAAGGTACTGGTGGTACTTCACACAGCAGCAAGTCTTTCAGGTTTGGCAGTACAGGCAAGGGCAGCAGATCAGGCAAAGCCGGATTTGAATCGGGGGCAGGCAATCGCGGCGCAGGTGTGCGCTTCATGTCACGGTGCGGATGGCAATAGCGCGGGCGGCGCGTATCCGAAGCTCGCCGGCCAGCATCCCGAATATCTCGTCAAGCAGCTCAAGGATTTCAAAACACAACCCGGCGCGAAGCAGCCCGCCCGCAACAATGCGATCATGGCAGGCATGGTCGCGGCCTTGACTGATCAGGACATGGTCAACGTGGCGGCGTATTTTGCGTCACAGACGCCGAAGCCCGGCTACGCGCACAACAAGGACACCGTGCCGCTCGGGCAAAAGATCTATCGCGCGGGCATCGCCGACAAGGGCGTGCCTGCCTGCGCGAGTTGCCACGGGCCGACGGGCCAGGGGATTCCGTCGCAGTATCCGCGCCTGTCGGGACAGTGGGCCGAATACACGGTGGCGCAACTGAACGCGTTTACGCAGGGAGCGGGCGCGCGCAACAACAACGAGGCGATGCACGCTATTGCATCGCGCTTGTCGGATAGCGAGATCAAGGCTGTCGCCGATTACATCGCGGGCTTGCATTAAGAGTCCGTACGAAAGCGAAGCCGGCCATGCAACGGCCGGCGAGAAAACAAGAAAAGGGTGAGGGAATCGCAGCGAGCGATGTCCCTGCACCCTTTTTTGCTGTTCAGTCGGAGTTTGAATGAGCGTCACCACGTCGGGTCTGGAGTTGAAGTCGCGGCAGCGCTTCGTGCGCACGTCGGTCGAATTGCTGAGTTCGATGCGCTTTGCGATTGCGCTGCTCGTGATCCTGTCGATCGCGAGCATCATCGGCACGGTGCTCACGCAGGACGACCCGTATCCGAACTACGTCAACCAGTTCGGCCCGTTCTGGGCGGACATCTTCCGCTCGCTGAGCCTGTACAACGTGTACAGCGCCTGGTGGTTCATGCTGATCCTCGGCTTTCTCGTCCTGTCGGTCTCGCTGTGCGTGATCCGCAACGCGCCGAAGATGATCGCCGATGCGAAAAGCTGGAAAGACAAGGTCCGCGAAGGCAGCCTGCGCGCGTTCCATCACAAGGGCGAGTTCGACGTGCCGGGCGCGACGCGCGCGCAGGCCGCGCAGATGCTCGGCAAGCTGTCGGCCAAGCTCGGCTACAAGTACGTGACGCGCGAAAGCGAAGGCGCGACGCTGATCGCCGCGAAGCGCGGCGCGCTCACCAAGCTCGGCTATATCTCGGCGCACCTTGCGATCGTCATCATCTGTATCGGCGGGCTGCTCGACAGCAATCTGCCCATCAAGCTGCAAATGTGGCTGTTCGACAAGACGCCGATCCGCAGCAACACCGTCATCAACGACATTGCGCCGGAACACCGGCTGGCGCAGGGCAATCCGACTTTCCGCGGCTACGCGTGGGTGCCTGAAGGCCAGCATGTGTCGACGGCGATCCTGAACCAGCAGGACGGCTCGCTGATTCAGGACTTGCCGTTCTCGATCGAACTGAAGAAATTCATCGTCGACTACTACTCGACGGGCATGCCGAAGCTGTTCGCCAGCGACATCGTCGTGATCGACCACAAGACGGGCGCGCGCATTCCGGCGCGCGTCGAGGTGAACAAGCCGTTCGAGTACGAAGGCGTATCGATCTACCAGTCGAGCTTCCAGGACGGCGGCTCGCAGATGCAGATGACGGCCTGGCCGATGACGGGCAGCAACACCCACACCGAGCCGTTCAACGGCGAGATCGGCGGCTCCAGGGTGTTGAATGCGTCGATGCCCGGCGCGGACGGCCAGACCGTCGAGTTCGCCGATTTCCGCGCGATCAACGTCGAGAACATTTCGAACGGCAATGGCGAGAACGACGCGCGCGGCGTGGCCGCGCACCAGTCGCTGAAGGAAGCGTTCGACGAGCGCCTCGGCTCCGGCGCGAAGACGTCCAAGCCTGTCGATCTGCGCAACGTGGGCCCGTCGGTGCAGTACAAGGTTCGCGATAAGGATGGCCAGGCGCGCGAGTACAACAACTACATGCTGCCCGTCGACGTGAACGGCGAACGCGTGTTCCTCGCCGGCATGCGCGCGAATCCCGACGATCCGTTCCGCTACCTGCGCATTCCCGCCGACGCGGGCGGCACGGTCACCGAGTGGATGCGCATGCGCGCGGCGCTCGCGGACCCGGCCATTCGCGCGCAGGCGGCGCGCGACTTTGCGCAGCGCTCGGTGCAGTCGAATGCGGACTTGCAGAAGCATCTGGAAGAAAGCGCATCGCGCGTGCTGACGCTTTTCGCGGGCGACGACCCGACGCTCGGCAACGCGGCCAATGGTCAGAAGATTGGCGGTTTCCAGGCGGTCGCCGCGTTCATCGACCGCTCTGTCCCGAAGGGCGAGCAGGAGAAGGCGGCAGGACTCTTGCTTCGCATGCTGGAGGGCTCGATGTGGGACGTGTGGCAACTCGCGCGCAAGCAGGCGGGAGAAGGCCCGGCGAGCGTCGACGCGACTACGAGCCGGTTCGTCCAGAGCTCGATCAACGCGATTTCAGACAGCTTTTTGTACGGTTCGCCCGTCTTTTTGCAACTCGACTCCTTCAAGCAGGTGCAAGCTTCGGTATTTCAGTTGACGCGCGCACCGGGCAAAAAAGTCGTGTATCTTGGCAGCCTGCTCCTCGTATTGGGCATCTTTTCGATGTTCTATGTCCGTGAACGGCGCCTGTGGTTCTGGCTCAAGGACGCTGTCGGGCGCGACGGCGTGACTGTCGTAATGGCGATGTCGACGGCGCGCAAGACGTTCGACTTCGAGAAGGAGTTTGCCCAGACGCGCGAAGCCGTCGGTGCGGCGCTGGGCGGCAAGGCTGTCGAAGCCGATCGCGCCCACGAGGCAACGGCCGCCGCTCCCGCAACGAGCGAAGCGACCGCGGATTCCCCCGATTCGACCCGGTAAGAACATGGACTTGACCCAAGTTACCTCATCCTCGCGCGCGAAGCCGAGCGCCGATACGGCGACGCATTCCGCCCCGTATTTGCCCGCCGATTCGACGCTGCTGGACGAACGCCCGTTTCTGAAGCGCCTTGGCCTGTTCGACTGGCTATTCGCGCTGGCAATGGTCGCGGGCGCGGGATTCGCGTTGTCGCGCTATCACGAGTACATGAATTACTACGACAAGCTGGTGCTGGTGTGCTCGGTGCCTGCTTTCGTCGTGCTCGGCTGGCGCTGGAAGCCGGCGCGTCTGTTGATGGCGAGCATCGCCGTGCTGTCGCTGTTCTCGATCCAGATTTACGGCGGCGACTTGACCCGCGCCGATCACGCGTTCTTCCTCAAGTATTTCCTGTCGAGCCAGTCGGCCATCCTGTGGATGAGCGCGCTGTTCGTGCTGGCCACGCTGTTCTACTGGATCGGCATGCTGACGCGCTCGGCGACGGGCGCCGCGATCGGCTCCAGGATGACGTGGGTCGCCGTGCTGATGGGCTTCGTCGGGCTGATGGTGCGCTGGTACGAGTCGTATCTGATCGGCTCGGACGTCGGCCATATTCCTATTTCGAACCTGTACGAAGTGTTCGTGCTGTTCAGTTTGATCACAGCGCTGTTTTACCTGTACTACGAGCAACACTACAACACGCGCTCGCTTGGTGCGTTCGTGCTGCTGGTGATCAGTGCCGCCGTCGGCTTCCTGATGTGGTATTCGATCGCGCGCGACGCGCAGCAGATCCAGCCGCTCGTGCCCGCGCTGCAAAGCTGGTGGATGAAGATTCACGTGCCTGCGAACTTCATCGGCTATGGCAGCTTTGCGCTGTCGGCGATGGTCGGAGTGTCTTACCTGATGAAGGAGCGCGGCGTGCTCGCCGACCGTCTGCCGACGCTCGACGTACTCGACGACGTCATGTACAAGTCGATCGCCGTCGGTTTCGCGTTCTTCACGATCGCGACGATTCTCGGCGCGCTGTGGGCCGCCGAAGCGTGGGGAGGCTACTGGAGCTGGGACCCGAAGGAAACGTGGGCGCTGATCGTCTGGCTGAACTACGCGGCGTGGCTGCATATGCGTCTGATGAAAGGGCTGCGCGGCGCCGTCGCTGCGTGGTGGGCGCTGACGGGGCTGCTGGTGACGACCTTCGCGTTCCTCGGCGTCAACATGTTCCTGTCGGGGCTGCATAGTTACGGCAAGCTGTAAGCGCTGCCGCGCCGGATAGCTGCAACCCGCCGCAAAACCGCCGCGTGCACTGCACCGGCGGTTTTTTTATGTCGACGTGGAAGATTTAAGCACCGCTTGTGTTAACAGAACGGTGACCGCGAAGCGCGAGTCGAAAGGACAGTGATCGGGCCAGAATGCCCAGCAAGGAGTTTCAGCATGTTGATCAAGCGAAGCGAGCGCAGCCAACTGTACGGCGACGATATCGCGCGCAGCGACATCACGCCGCAGCACGTGTTCGAGAACCGGCGGCGCATCCTGCAGGCGGCGGGCGCGGTGGCGCTCGGCGGGCTGATGGGCGTGCACGGCGAAGCGTTCGCGGAATTTTCGTCGCCCGACCCGAAGGCGCAGAAGCTCGGCGCGAAAACCAATCCGAAGTTCGTCGTTACCGACAAGGTTACGCCGTTCAAGGACATCACCACCTACAACAACTTCTACGAGTTCGGCACCGACAAGAGTGATCCTGCGCACAACGCGGGAACGCTGCGGCCTCGTCCGTGGAAGGTGAGCGTGGAAGGCGAGGTGAAGAACGCAAAGGTCTACGACATCGACGAGTTTCTGAAGCTCGCGCCGCTGGAAGAGCGCGTGTACCGGATGCGCTGCGTCGAGGGCTGGTCGATGGTGATTCCGTGGATCGGCATTCCGTTGTCGGAACTCATCAAGCGCGCACAGCCCACGGCGAACGCGAAGTACGTGCAGTTCATCACACTCGCCGATCCGTCGCAGATGTCGGGTCTGTCGGCGCCGATTCTCGAATGGCCGTATTCCGAGGGCCTGCGGATGGACGAAGCGATGAATCCGCTCACGCTGCTGACGATGGGCGTCTACGGACAGGTGCTGCCGAACCAGAACGGCGCGCCCGTGCGTATCGTCGTGCCGTGGAAGTACGGGTTCAAGAGCGCGAAGTCGCTGGTCAAGATCCGCTTTGTCGACAAGCAGCCGCCGACCAGCTGGAACACCTACGCGCCAACCGAATACGGCTTTTATTCGAACGTGAACCCGAACGTCGACCATCCGCGCTGGAGCCAGGCGACCGAGCGGCGCATTGGTGAGGACGGCTTTTTCACGCCCAAGCGCAAGACGCTGATGTACAACGGCTACGGCGATCTCGTCGCGTCGATGTATCAGGGCATGGACCTGAAAAAGAACTTCTGATGACGACGCGCATGGCATCCGACACCACACGAAGCGCGAATCCCGGCAGCGGCGCGCGCATGGCCACGCCTGCTCCGAAGCCTGCCGTTTCTTCGCGCACGAAGGCGGCGGGGAGCCGCTGGATCGTGCCCGCGAAGGTCGCTGTTTTCGTCGCGGCGCTCTATCCGCTTGCGCGCATCGTGCTGTTCGGCTTCACGGACCGGCTGGGCGCGAATCCCATCGAGTTCATCACCCGTTCGACGGGACTGTGGACGCTCATCTTCCTCTGCATCACGCTCGCGGTGACGCCGCTGCGCAAGCTGACGGGCTGGAACGCGCTGCTGCGCTTTCGGCGGATGCTCGGCCTGTATGCGTTTTTCTACGGCGCGCTGCATTTCACGACGTACTTCTGGTTCGACAAGTGGTTCGATATCGCCGAGATCGTGAAGGACATCGGCAAGCGGCCGTTCATCACCGTCGGCTTCGCGGCCTTCGTGCTGCTGATACCGCTCGCTGTCACGTCGCCGAAAGCGATGGTGCGCAAGCTCGGACGGCGCTGGCAGACGTTGCATCGCGCGATCTACCCCATCGCAGCGCTCGCGATGCTGCATTTCTGGTGGATGAAGGCGGGCAAGCACGACCTGATCTTGCCGAAGATCTACGGCGCGATCGTAATCGTGCTGCTGGGGTGGCGCGCGCTCATCTGGGCACGGGACAGGCTCAGGCAACATTCGCGAGCCTGATCACACACTAGCGCGAGGTGGGCAACAAAAAAAGGCGATGCGTCGTGAGCGCATCGCCTTTTGTTTTGAGCGTGGAACGAAAGCGCTTCAGCTTCGATCCGGCAAAACCGATTCGCCCGCGAATAGATCTTTGATCTGTTCGCGCTTGCGCACGACATAGGCCTTGTCGCCGTCGACCATTACCTCGGCGGCGCGCGTGCGCGTGTTGTAGTTCGAGCTCATCGCGAAACCGTACGCACCCGCCGAGCGCAGCGCGAGCAGATCGCCCGGTTCGATCGCGAGTTCGCGCTCGCGGCCCAGCCAGTCGCCGCTTTCGCACACGGGACCGACGACGTCGTAGACATGCTTGCCGTCGTCGCGCTGCACGACGGGCTCGATCGCGTGATAAGCCTCGTACATCGCGGGGCGCGCGAGATCGTTCATCGCTGCGTCGACGATCGCGAAGTTCTTTTCGGCGCCCGGCTTCAGGAACTCGACGCGCGTGAGCAGGATGCCTGCATTGCCGACCAGCGAGCGGCCCGGCTCGAAGTAGACTTCGCGATGACCATGGCCGCGCGCCTCGATCCGGTCGAGCAGCGTGCGCACGAAGTCGCCGATATCAGGCGGCGTTTCGTCGTCGTACGTGATGCCGAGGCCACCGCCCACGTCGATATGCCTGATCGTCACGCCGTCCGCCTCGATTTGGGCGACGAGTTCGAGCAGCTTGTCGACGGCGTCCAGGTACGGCGCGACTTCCGTAATCTGCGAACCGATGTGGCAGTCGATGCCGACCACGTCGAGGTTCGTCATCGCGGCGGCGGCGCGATACGTGGCGCGCGCGTCGTCGAACGCGACGCCGAACTTGTTCGACTTGAGGCCCGTCGAGATGTATGGATGCGTCTTCGCGTCGACGTCGGGATTTACGCGCAGCGACACGGGCGCTTTTTTGCCCATCTCGCCCGCAACGGCATTCAGGCGGTCGAGTTCGGGAATCGACTCGACGTTGAAGCACTTCACACCTGCTGCCAGCGCTTCGCGCATTTCCGCGACGCTCTTGCCGACGCCCGAAAATACGGTGTTGTCCGCTTTGCCGCCCGCCGCGAGCACGCGCGCGAGTTCGCCGCCCGACACGATGTCGAAGCCCGCGCCCATGCGCGCGAACAGGTTGAGCACGGCGAGGTTGCTGTTCGCCTTGACGGCGACATGAACCGTCGCGCGCCGGCCGGCGCAGGCGTCTGCGTAGGCGTGCCACGCTTGCGTCAGGGCGGCGCGCGAATAGACGTAGAGCGGCGTGCCGAATTCTTCGGCAAGCGAAACGGCGGACACGCCTTCGGCGTGCAGCACGCCGTCGACGTAGGCAAAAGCGGAGTGAGTCATGCGGCAGTCTTATTGAGCTTCGGATGCGCCGGTCGCGGGTTGCGCGGGCGCATTCGAATTCGGCGCAGTGCGCAATTCGGTATCGGTCGACAGGGACAACGGCGTGCCCGACGTATCCGGAATGGAACCTTCGGCCGTATCGGCGTTGGATTTCGCCTGGTCGGACGAGGTCGGCTGGGTCTGCGCAGTGGGTTTGGCCGGAAGAGGCGGAACGGTCGGCAGATAGAGCGAACCGCGTTGTCCGCAGCCGCTCAACGCGACACCTGCGACAATAGCCAGAGCCGCTACAATCGCGCGGGGGAATCCGCGGGGCGCTGACACATCATTGGCAGCAGCGCTCATCCGGAAAACGACTCGCATGACTGTCCCTGAATAATTAATCGCTGGAGTTTAGCATGTCCGACAGTGAATACCTGAGCCGCGCCGAGGCTGTGCTCGCCGCCATCGAGCGCTCGCTCGACGATACCGATGCAGACATCGAGTTCGAACGCAGCGGCAACGTCTTGACGCTCGAATTCGAGAACGGCACGAAGATCATCGTGAACCTGCAGCCGCCGATGCAGGAAATCTGGATCGCCGCGAAGTCGGGCGGATATCACTTCCGTTTCGTCGACGGCGAATGGCGCGACACGCGCAACGGCAGCGAGTTTTACGCGGCGCTGTCCGAATACGCGACGCAGCAGGCGGGAGAACCGGTGCAGTTCGCGCCGTAAGCCCACCGGAAAGACACGCATCAGGCGGGTCGCGCAAAAACAAAAAGCCGCCGCGTTCTTCACGCGGCGGCTTTGTTTTGCAGGCCGTTCGGCGAGCCTAGTGGCTTCTGAACAGGTTCATGATGTTCTCTTTCTCCTGCGCGCCGACTTGCGCGGGCGCCGCGCTCGCCGCATCGCTTGCTTCAGCCGGCGGCCACGTCACGCCGACCGCATTGACGAAGCCGTTGCCCGGCGTGAAATCGTCGAAGTACAACTCGTCGCTGATCGACAAGACGTCTTCCGGCATCGGCATCTTGTACTCGGGCGCGCCTTTTAGCGCGCGTCCCATGTATTCGATCCACACGGGCAGCGCGAGCCCGCCGCCCGTTTCCTTGTCGCCGAGGCTGCGCGGGTTGTCGTAACCCATCCACGCGATTGCGCACAGCGTGTGCTGATAGCCGGCGAACCACGCGTCGCGCGAGTCGTTGGTGGTGCCCGTCTTGCCCGCCAGGTCGGTGCGCTTGAGCGAGTTCGACTTGGCGCCCGTGCCGCGCTGCGCGACGCTCGTCAGCAGGCTGTTCATCACGTACGCGTTGCGCGGTGCGATGGCGTGCGGCGCGTTGCCGCCAGCGACGAGCGGTTCGGCGCGCGAGACGACCATGCCGCGCTGATCGGTGACTTCGGCGATCAGATACGGATTCACACGATAGCCGCCGTTCGCGAACACGGAATATCCCGCCGCCATCTGCAGCGGCGTGACGAGGCCGGCGCCAAGCGCCATCGGCAAGTAAGCGGGATGGCGGTCGGCGTCGAAGCCGAAGCGCGTGATGTACTGCTGCGCGTACTTCGTGCCGATGTGATTGAGGATGCGGATCGACACGAGGTTCTTCGACTTCTGCAGCGCGGTGCGCATCGTCATCGGACCGTCGAAGCCGCCGCCATAGTTTTTCGGCTCCCACGCCTGGCCGCCCGTTTCCGCCGCGCTGAAGAAGAGCGGCGCGTCGTTGATGACGGTTGCGGGGCCAAGACCCTTTTCGAGCGACGCCGAGTAGATGAACGGCTTGAAGCTCGAACCCGGCTGACGCCAGGCCTGTGTCACGTGATTGAACTTGTTCTTGTTGAAGTCGAAGCCGCCGACGAGCGCCCGAATCGCTCCGTCCTGCGGCACGACGGAAACGAACGCGCCTTCGATCTGCGGCAGTTGCGTGATCGACCAGTTGCCTTCGTCGCCCTTCACGATGCGGACGACGGCGCCCGGCCGCACGCGCTGGTTCGGCTGGGCGCGCGCGCTCAGCGCAAACGACGCGTAGCGCAGCCCATCGCCCTGAATGGTCACGACGTTGCCGTCGATAAGCGTTGCCTGCACCTGCTTCGGACTCGCCGACGTCACCACGGCCGCGATGATCTCGCCGTTGTCGGGATGTTCGAGCAACGCGTCGTCGATGGCCTGTTCGCGGTCGTCGGCACTGGCAGGCAAGTCGATGAAGGCTTCCGGCCCGCGATACCCATGACGCCGCTCGTAGTCCATCAAGCCCTTGCGCAGCGCGCGATAGGCGGCGTCCTGATCGGCGGAATCAATGGTCGTGACGACGTTCAGGCCGCGCGTATAGGCTTCTTCGCGATATTGCGCGTACATCATCTGGCGCACCATTTCCGCGACGTATTCCGCGTGCACGCTGAACTCCTTGCCCGCGCCCTTGACGACCAGCGGCTGCCGGCTTGCCGATTCGTACTGATCCTGCGAGATGTAGCCGAGTTCCAGCATGCGCTGAAGAATGTACTCCTGACGTACCTTCGCGCGCTTCGGATTCACCACGGGGTTGTACGCCGACGGCGCCTTGGGCAGGCCCGCCAGCATCGCGCATTCGGCTAGCGACAGGTCCTTCAGATCTTTGCCGAAGTACACCCGCGCGGCGCTCGCGAAACCGTACGCACGCTGGCCGAGATAGATCTGATTCATGTACACCTCGAGAATCTGATCTTTGCTCAGCTTCGACTCGATCTTGTACGCGAGCAGCATCTCGTAGATCTTGCGCGTGTAGGTCTTTTCGCTGGAAAGGAAGAAGTTGCGCGCGACCTGCATCGTGATCGTGCTTGCGCCCTGCGTGGCATGGCCGTTCGTCAGCGCGACCACGCCGGCCCGGACGATGCCCGTCAGGTCGACACCGCCATGATCGTAGAAGCGCGCGTCTTCGATCGCGAGCACGGCTTTTTTCAGGTTGTCGGGCACGTCGCGCATGTGCACGATGTCGCGCCGCTCCTCGCCGAATTCGCCGATCAGCACGTGATCGGCGGTGTAGATGCGCAGCGGCACCTTCGGACGGTAGTCGGTGAGGGCGTCGAGCGAAGGCAGGTTCGGCGTCGCGACGACCAGCGCGTAACCCAGCACGAGCACCGCGCAGACGATGCCGGCAACGATCAGCCCGAAAAATCCCAGGATGATCGTGAGCCACAGGGGACGCTTGCGCTTCTGCGGTGCTGGAGGCGGAGACGTAGGAGTCGTGGATTGCATATGAACACCAGAAAACGGTCCCGCGATTATAGCCGCCCGACCCGGCAGCTTTCGGCGTGCTTACTGCCGCCGCAACCGCACGACTATGAGAACACTGTAGTTCCTTTGATTGTCGCCCGATAGCGCTTAGCCAGCCATTAGCCATTCGGCCGAGTTTCGCTCGCGTTTCGCGCTGCGCAGAATTCCTTTCATGGCTCGCCTCGTTTTGCACGGCGCGAGCGTCCCGTTTTCGTTGTTCTTCCAAGGGGAAAGGAATGGCATTCAAAAACTCGTTACGAATGGCGCTGCGGCGGCAGGCCGCCGGCATCGATATCGGCGCGCAGGCGGTGCGCATCGTCGTGCTCAGTCGCAGCGCGCGAAAGGCCGGCCCCGTGCGCATCGAATGTGTCGCGTCGCAGTTGCTCGCGCCCGGCGCGATGGCGGGCGCGGAGATCGTCGACCGGCAGGCGGTGGCGCGTGCGTTGTCCGAAGCGTTCGGCAACGTGCCCCAGCAATGCATGTCGGCGGCGCTGCGCTGCGCGATGGCGATACCCGGCTCCGCGGCGTTCACCGCGCATGTGCCCGTTCATCACGCGAATGGCGGCCCGCATCGCGCCGACGCATCCGTCGAGCCGGTGGTGATGATGGAGGCGGAGCGGATCACGGGTATCGAACGCCACGCGCTCGCCGTCGACTGGCACGTCGACGATTCGCCGCCGGGCCCCGGTGCCGTGTCGATAGCCGCGACGGCGCGCGAGCATCTGGAGGCGCGCATCGAATGCGCGGCAATGGCGGGCATCACGCTGACCACGGTGGACGTCGAGCCGCACGCGGCCTTGCGCGCGCTGCGTCACGCGGCCGCCTTCGAGCTCGAACTCGATGAGCCGTATGCCGCAATCTGGGTCGGCAGCGACGGTGTGTACGGCTGGCGCCTCGAAGGCGAAACGATCGCGGATGAGATCCGATATCCGGCGCCGGAGTACGCGTGCGTGGCCGATGCGTTTCGCGATCTCGCCGAAAACAATCTGAACGCCTGCGCACTGGTGGGCGGCGAAACCGATCTGCTCGACGGCGTGTGCTTTTCGCTCGCTGACATCGGCGACGTGCTCGGTTGCCCGGTGCTGCCGTTTGACTGCTCCACACTGAGCGACGGCAACGTCATTGCGCATTCGGAACTGTTGCACGACCCCGCATCCGCAGTCGCGTTCGGACTCGCGCTGAGAGGTATCGCGCAATGACGGCGGTGCGTGGCGTCGCGCGCGGCTTCAACCTGTTGCCGCATCGGCAACGCGACGCGCGGCGTGCGCGCCGGCGGCGCCAGCTCGAATGGATGGGCGCGGCGCTGTGCGGCTGCGTCGCCGTGGCAGTGCTCGCGGGCTGGCAGGCATTTGAGCGAACGCGCCTGGACAGGCAGCGAGCCGCGCTCGAACAGCAGCTCGCCGCGCTGGCGTCGCCTCTCGCAGAACACGCGCGGCTCACGGGCGAAGCCAGCAGCGAGCGCAAGCGCAACGAGCGCGCCGCGGTGCTTGCCGGGCCGCTCGCGCACCTGCTCGATCTGCTCGATGCATTGAGCCGCGAATCGTCCGACGCGATCGTCGTCAGGCAATTGCGACATCGCGAGCGCGAAACGGAACTGCTCGCCGCGTCGACGGATCACGCGGCTTCGGCGGCGTGGCTGAACCGGCTTGCCGCGTTGCGAGGCGTGCAGGACGCGGATCTGAGCAATCTGCATCGCGCGGCGAATGTGGCCGGTTCGTCGTCGGCTATCGACATCACCGCGCATCTGAAGTGGGACGGTCCGCCTGAAAAGCCCAAAGGCGCGCCGTCGGCTCAGTCAAACACCAGAACGAGAGGCAAGAAATGAACATGACCATTGCTGGCCGCTTCGGCATGCCGGCCGCCCGCGCGAGCCGCGCACGCGCATTTGCCGAGCGGCTGCGCGTGCCGCTCGAAGCCTGGAGCGTTCGGCGACGCTGGGTGGTCGCGTCATGCGTGACGATCGCCGTTTTCCTGCTTGGCGCCGACGCGTGGCTTGCCGTCGATGCGAGCGGCGTGCAGGCCAGTCGCGACGCGTTGTCGGCGGCACAGCGCCGATTCAGCGAAGCAGAAGCCGCCGTCGCGCGGCTGCCTGCGCTGCGCAATGCCGCGCGCGCGCCGCAGATGCCGGCCAAATGGACCTCGGCTGACGACATCCGCGTGATATCGCAGCTAGCGGCGCGCAACGACGTGACGCTCGCGGGCATCGAGCCCGGAGCCGTCACGGGAAGCGGGTTCGAAACGATGCGGCCGGTGCATGTGACGGCGCAAGCCGACTTCGACCACATCGTCGATCTTTTCGAGGCACTCGCGACGCTCCCCGTCCTCGTCGTGCCCGACGAAGTGACGCTCAAGCGTCAGGGCGCAAGCTTGTCGATGAACGCGACGCTGCGTTCGTTCAGCACGGTTCATCCGTTGCAGAGCGAAGCGTATGGGCGCTCGCGCGATGACCCAGACGCATTCGATCCCGACGAGGAAGTCGTGTTCTACGATCCGTTCCTGCCGGCCGCGCTCGCGTCGCCGGCGGAAGATGCGCGCGCGCCGGTGCGGCTCGTAGGGCTTCTGGCCGATCGCCTGCGCGGTCTCGCGCTGGTCGAAGCGGACGAGCGCATGGCGACGCTCGAACAAGGACAGGCCTGGGGCGGCGAACAGGTCGCGAAGGTCGATGCGAACGCGCTCACGCTGGCGAGGCGCGACGGCAGCACGCACGCGCTGACGCTCGCGGAGGGGGATCAATGAAACCGATCGACGCCCTCCGACGGATGCTCGCGGGTGCCGTTTGGGTTGCGCTGTCGGCACACGCATCGCTGCCGCCGCTTCCCGCCGACATGCCGTTCGACGACGCGCTTGCGCCCTCCGGCATGCCGCCGCTGCCGCGTGCGATCACGACGGACGTGGCCAATCCGTTTTCGACGGACGACGAGGCGGCCGCGCCATCGCATGACCGCGACATGGCGCCGGAAGCGTCGCAAGCATCAGCCGCAGCATCCGGTGATGAACCCGACACCACCCGTTCCCCGCACAACGAAGCGCGCAGCGAAGCACGCACGGAGGCCCACGCTGAAGGGCACGCCGAGACGCTCGAAGGGCCGCCCGTTCCGCTCGCGCCCGCCGCGCGCCTGAGCACGGGCGTGTCGGCCGCGATTCCCGCAGATCGGCCGATCACGCTGCACTTCCAGCGCGCCGAACTGGGTGCCGTGCTCGGCGCGTTCGCGAAGTTCACCGGCCTGAACATCGTCGCCAGCGAGAAGGCGCGCGGTTCCGTCACGCTCCATCTCGACAACGTGCCCTGGCGCGCGGCATTCGACATGCTGCTCGACGTCAACGGCCTCGCGATGGAGCAGCGCGGCAACGTGATCTGGGTCGCACCGCTGTCGGAGCTGGCGGCGCGTGAGCGTCAGCGGTTCGAGACGCACGCGCGCGCGGCCGAACTGGAGCCGCTCGCGAGCCGCACGTTCGAGCTGCACTACGCTCACGCCGACGAGCTGCGCAAGCTGCTGACGGCTTCGGGCAACCAGCGCGTGCTGTCCAAACGTGGCGCGGCAATGGCCGACGCGCGCACCAATCTGCTGTTCGTCACTGATCTCGACGCGCGGCTCAGGCAGATTGCGCAGCTGATCGAGTCGCTCGACCGGCCCACGCGCCAGGTGCTGATCGAAGCGCGCATCGTCGAGGCGGAAAAGGGCTTCTCGCGCAATCTCGGCGTCAAACTGTCGATGGCGGCGACGAACGAGGACGGCAAGGGAACGGGCGTGGTCGGCGGCAAGGACGGCGCCATCTTCGATTTGTCGGCGCGGCCGATTGCCGGCTTCGACGCGGCGACGGCCGGGCTCACCCTGTTCGCCGCGCAAGCGACGCGGCTGCTGAACATCGAGTTGAGCGCGCTCGAGACCGAGGGGCGCGGCAAGATCGTGTCGAGCCCGCGCGTCGTGACGGCCGACCGGATGAAGGCGATTGTCGAGCAGGGCACGGAACTGCCCTATCAGGCGAAGGTCGGGCAAGACGTGTCGGGCGTGCAGTTTCGCCGCGCGAGCCTCAAACTGGAGGTCGAGCCGCAGATCACGCCCGACGGACGGGTCGTTCTGGACCTCGATGTCGCAAAAGACAGCGTCGGCGAGCAGACGGCAGCCGGGCCCGCAATCAACACGAAACACGTGCAGACGCGAGTCGAAGTGGAGGACGGCGGGACGGTCTCGATTGGCGGTATCTACGAAGCCGACGACCGCGATGATGTGACGCGCGTGCCGCTCCTGGGCAAAATACCGCTTTTGGGCGCATTTTTTCGACATTGCGCCCGTCGCGACCTGACCAGCGAACTCGTCGTTTTCATTACGCCGAGAGTTGTGCAGACAAATTGACGGGTCGGCGGCAAAGCGCTGCGGGCCCGGGCCGCGAGCCCGGCACCGCGCGAGCGCGCCGGCCGGCAGGCTCGACAAGGCAGGCGCTTTGCCAGTAAGCTGCCGCACGAACTACACCGGATTAGCCAGAGGATAAGTTGCAACCGCGGGACGCACACGCCAATGTTTTTTCGTAGGGCTCATGGGGGCAGGCAAGACCACCGTGGGCCGG
>BBSL01000049.1 GCA_001319865.1 Burkholderia sp. E7m39
GAAATCGAGGCGCGCACGGGCGCGCGCATCCCTGTTGATCTTCGAACTGGAAGGCGAATCGGGCTTCCGCGACCGCGAGGCGCAGGTGATCGCCGATCTCACAGGGCGCGAAAGCATCGTCCTGGCGACGGGCGGCGGCGCGGTGCTGCGCCCGGAAAATCGCGATGCGCTGCGCCAGCATGGCATCGTCGTCTATCTGCGCGCCAATCCGCACGACCTTTGGCTGCGCACGCGCCGCGACAAGAACCGGCCGCTTCTGCAGACCGAAGACCCGAAAGGGCGCCTCGAAGCGCTCTATGAGATCCGTGATCCGCTGTACCGCGAATGCGCCGATTTCGTCATCGAAACGGGCCGGCCGTCTGTCAACGGGCTCGTCAACATGGTGCTGATGCAGCTCGAGATGGCGGGCGTCGCCAAACCTGCTGCGTCATAATGACGAGATGACTTCCATGATTACCGTCAACGTCGAACTGGGCGAGCGCGCCTATCCCATCCATATCGGCGCCGATCTGATCGGCAAAACCGAGCTGTTTGCGCCGCATATTCGCGGCGCGTCGGTGACCATCGTCACCAATACGACCGTCGATCCCTTGTACGGCAACGCGCTTCGAACGGCGCTCGCGCCGCTCGGCAAGGACGTGACCACCGTCGTTCTGCCCGACGGCGAAGCGCACAAGAACTGGGAAACGCTGAATCTGATTTTCGACGCGCTGCTCGGCGCGCGCGCCGATCGCAAGACCACGCTGATCGCGCTCGGCGGCGGCGTGATCGGCGACATGACGGGGTTCGCGGCCGCCTGCTACATGCGCGGCGTGCCGTTCATCCAGGTGCCGACCACGTTGCTGTCGCAGGTCGACTCGTCGGTGGGCGGCAAGACGGGCATCAATCACCCGCTCGGCAAGAACATGATCGGCGCGTTTTACCAGCCGCAAGCGGTGATCGCCGATATCGGCGCGCTGCGCACGCTGCCGTCGCGCGAACTGGCGGCGGGTATCGCAGAAGTCATCAAGACGGGCGCGATTGCCGATGCGGCGTTCTTCGAGTGGATCGAAGCGAACGTCGAGGCGCTCAACCGCTGCGAGCCGCAGGCGCTCGCCGAGGCGGTGAAGCGCTCGTGCGAGATCAAGGCGTCCGTGGTGGCGGCCGACGAACGCGAAGGCGGTCTGCGCGCCATCCTCAATTTCGGCCATACGTTCGGCCACGCCATCGAAGCGGGCCTTGGCTATGGCGAATGGCTGCACGGCGAAGCAGTGGGCTGCGGGATGGTGATGGCGGCCGATCTTTCCGTGCGTCTCGGCCATCTCGATGAAGCCGCGCGCCGAAGGCTCGTCGCCGTCATCGAGGCCGCGCATCTGCCCGTCAAGGCGCCCGCGCTCGGTGCGTCGCGCTATGTCGACCTGATGCGCGTCGACAAGAAAGCGGAAGCGGGCGAAATCAAGTTCATCCTGCTGAAGCGTTTCGGCGACACACTGATCACCCGCGCGCCCGACGACGCCGTGCTCGCGACGCTCGACGCCGGCGTCGGCGGCTGACGCCGCGCGCGAAGCGGCAAGAGGCGGCACGAAGCGGCACGAAGCGGCACGAAGCGGTAAGAGGCAGCAACAGGCGGCGCTTTTGATTCGGAGATATCGGTGAGTGAAATACGCAGCGACAATCTGAGCGAATCAACCAGTGAATCACCCGGCGCGCAAGGCGAGTCCGCCAGGCAGGCGCTGGGCGCCGCGTCGTCGCCCACCATCGCCGCGCTCGAAGCGCATCTCGCGCCGTACGCGGCACGCTCGTCACAATCGCGCGGCCGGCGTCATCCCGAAACACCGCCCAGCGCGCGCACCGAATTCCAGCGCGACCGCGACCGCATCGTCCATTCGACTGCGTTCCGGCGGCTCGAATACAAGACGCAGGTCTTCGTCAACCACGAAGGCGATCTGTTCCGAACGCGGCTCACGCACAGTCTCGAAGTGGCGCAGATCGCGCGTTCCGTCGCGCGCAATCTGCGCGTGAACGAAGATCTCGTCGAAGCGATTTCGCTGGCACACGATCTGGGCCATACGCCGTTCGGCCACGCCGGGCAAGATGCCCTCAACGAATGCATGCGTGACGATGGCGGCTTTGAGCACAACCTGCAGAGTCTTGCTGTCGTCGACGATCTCGAAGAGCACTACGGCGCGTTCGACGGCCTCAATCTGTGCTTCGAAACGCGCGAAGGCATCCTCAAGCACTGCTCGCGCGACAACGCGCGGCGACTCGGCGAACTCGGCGAGCGCTTTCTGCAGGGCCGGCAGCCTTCAATCGAAGCGCAGATCGCGAATCTCGCCGATGAGATCGCGTACAACAATCACGACGTCGACGACGGCCTGCGCTCGGGCCTGCTCACCATCGACCAGCTCGCCGAAGTCGCGCTGTGGCGCACGCATTGCGAGGCGGCGCGGCGCGATTATCCGCACATCGAAGGGCGCAGGCTGGTTCACGAGACCGTGCGGCGCATCATCAACACGCTGATCGTCGATCTGATCGAGACGACCACGCGCAATATCGCGCGGCATGCGCCCGCGTCGCTCGACGATGTGCGCAGCGCGCCGCCGCTCGTGTCGCACAGCGACGAGATCGCTGCCCAGGCCACCGCGCTCAAGCGCTTTCTGTTCAAGAACTTGTATCGCCACTACCGCGTGATGCGCATGGCGAACAAGGCCCAGCGCGTGATCGCCGGGCTGTTCGACGCCTTCATCGCCGATCCGCGCCTGCTGCCGCCCAACTATCAGACCGACGATGCGTCGAAGCAGCCGCGTCTCATTGCGCATTACATCGCGGGCATGACGGACCGGTATGCGTCGAAGGAGTATCAGCGGCTGTTCGTCGTAGACAATAGCTAGGCGTCAGCGCTCTACGCGTTTCACGCGCGCGCATGCATGGCGGCGGTGACGCGTCGTTGCGCTGACGCAGCGTCCGCAGAACGACGCGCGATGGCCGCGCGCCGCACCGTTTTCGCCGCGAAACGACAGTCCGTCATGACGGCCGTCACGCAATCCGCGGCAGCGTGTCAGCGTCTCAGCGCGCGCCGCCGCGAGCAATCAATGCACCCGCGATCAGCGCGATGCCGCCAACCACGGCGATCGTCCGCCAGGGATTTTCATGCACGAAGTCGTCGGCGCCGTGCAGGGCGGTTTCGGCGCGTTCGCGCATCGCGTCGCGCGTGTCGTTCAGGCGCGAGCGCGCGTCGTCGAGACGTTTTCGCAACTGCGTGCGCAATACCGTTGCGTCGGCCTGCGTGCCGTCGCCGAGCGTATTTTCGAGTTCGTTCATCAGGCTGCGCAGCTCGCTGGCGATATCTTCCGCCGCGTGCCGGCTGTGGCGCGCAATGCGGCGCGCACGACGCCCCGCCGTCGTCCAGGATTCACCAAGGGCATCTCGCGTGTTAGGTAGTGCAGTCATGGTCGCTCCGTCGATGAGGGTGGTTGTACATCCCCGCAACACAGCGCGGGAGGTATCCTCCGACGCAACTTCGGTGCCCGCTTGGCCGCCTATGCCGCGACGCCCTCTCAGGTTGAGTGCGGCGCGCGCCGATGCAGCATGCATCCGGCAGAAATTGCATCGGCGGCGCGTGACCCTCAGTCAAATTTACAACGGCCGGCAAGCGTGCGCGGCATAAAAGGTCGCGTGCGACAGGAACGATGTCGCGTTATGTCGGAGACGAAGCGGCGCGCATACAGGTATTGTCGAGGCAGCAAAAGAAACGCCGTCATGTTTGCACGACGGCGTTGTTCAAGCCCGAAAATCTCGACTAACCTGTTGTCTTAGAACCGATAGCCGATGCTCACGTACGTAACGATCGGATTCAGACGAATCTTCGTTTCCGATTGGACATGAACGGGACCGATAGGTGTGTTCGCTTGCGTGTTCAGCTTGGCGGTCGTGCTGAGCGGTAGATAGGAAATCGAGAAGCCCCCGAACCAATGTTCGGTGAACGCGTAGGTGAAGCCGGCATTAAACACGGGCTCCCACGAACTATCCGTCGAGACGGTGGTCGGACCATGCAGTACGGTGTTCTGGAAGGTGCCGTTCGTGATTTTCTCGTCTGTGAACCAGACACGGCTCACACCGATGCCGAGATACGGGCGGAACTTCGCTTGCGCCTGATTGAAGTAGTACTTAAGCAGCAGCGTTGGGCTCCATTGTTTTGCCGAGCCGATCTTGCCGAACTGCTGAAATGCACCCGTGCCCTTCAGGTCGAATTGCGGCGGCACGCCGATGTCGAACTGGGTGGCGATATGGTCGGTGATGAAATAGCCTGCGGTAAAACCGACCGTGTCGCCGTCGCCGGCATCAGCGCCCGTATTGGGCACCGTAATGTTGACAGGTGTACCGTTGACGTTAGTTTCTCTCAATGGCTGACTGCTGGACTGAGGCGCGAGATGGAACCAGCCCGTCGTAACGTAAATACTGCCGGCCGATTGTGCGTGCGCTGTGGTTGTTATGCAGGCGAGCGCCGCGACCCCCAAGGCCTGTTTTAATTTCATTTGTGCTCCTCCAAAAAAGGCCCGCCAATTATGACCACAACGTTTCAAACAAACCATACGCGCCGGCTAGAGCGTTCTGCCTAGGCTTTATGCTGTTCCGGGCAGAGCCCCTTGGCGCGTAAGGCCGCGCCGGCGCAGTTTTTCGGACCTTCGGGTATGTACCAACGCGACTTTGGATAATCCAGCATGGCACGGCTTGCACGTCTTTATGTCCCCGACCAGCCGCAGCATGTGATCCTGCGCGGACTCGACCAGCAGCCCGCATTCGTCGACGACCAGGATTACGAGCTGTTCATCGATTGCCTGAAGGCCGCTTCACGCGATCACCATCTGTCCGTTCACGCGTACGCGTTGATGCCGGGCGCGGTGCAACTGCTTGTCACGCCCACCGACGAATCGAGTCTGCCCAAGGCGATGCAGGCGGTCGGACGGCGCTACGTCGCGCACTTCAATCGCCGTTACTCGCGACGCGGCACCTTGTGGGAAGGCCGCTATCGCGCGACGGTGATCGAAGGTGAGAAATACTTCCTGCTTGCGAGCCGCGTCGTCGAGATGTCGCCGGTGCGCAACCAGCTGGTGGCAGCGCCCGAAGATTACCGATGGTCCAGTTATCGGCATCACATCGGCCTAACCTTAGACAGTCTCATCACCGATCACCGTTTGTACTGGTCGCTCGGCAATACGCCGTTCGAACGCCAGCGTGCATACCGCGAGCTGTGCGAACAGCCACTCGACGAACGCCAAGCCAGCCAGCTTCAGCAAGCCACGTTGAAAGGCTGGGTGCTCGGTAGCGACTCCTACCGCGAATGGGCGGCGCGAGCGGCGAACCGGCGGGTGTCGCCGCTGCCGCGCGGCCGGCCGCGCAAGGTCCGGGAAACGCCGCAAACCCAGTAGATTAAGTCTTTACTATCAAAGACTTGTCGACAGAAGCAGCAAGTGAACGGCATCCGCGTATGCCGTTTTCTTTTGCCCTGTTTTGATATGGACCCAATTAAAACGCCGCAAAATGCACCATATTGATAATTAGGGTTCTACCATCACGTTTTGTTTGCTATTCCTTTGATTCGTCGCGTATATTCCGATTTCCGGCGTTCCGATGTGCAACTGCAACATCCCGCATCGCACATTCAGCGGACGCCCCGCGCGGTTGACCCGCACACCGCGGCAACGAGAAAAATGGTTCAACGGCCCTACGGCCCCTGACAGACGGTGTCCCCATGAACGACCACCAGCAGCCGATTTCCACGGTTCCCGCCGCGCAGGGTCTTTACGACCCGAAAAACGAGCACGACGCATGCGGCGTCGGCTTCGTTGCGCATATCAAGGGCAAGAAAAGCCACGAGATCATCCAGCAAGGCCTGAAGATTCTCGAAAACCTCGACCACCGGGGCGCCGTCGGCGCCGATCCGCTGATGGGCGACGGCGCGGGCATCCTGATCCAGATCCCCGATGCGTTCTACCGCGAGGAAATGGCCAAGCAGGGCGTGACGCTGCCGCCCGCCGGCGAATACGGCGTCGGCATGATTTTCCTGCCGAAGGAACACGCGTCGCGTCTCGCGTGCGAACAGGAGCTGGAGCGCACGGTGAAGGCCGAAGGCCAGGTTGTGCTCGGCTGGCGCGACGTGCCTGTCGACCACACCATGCCCATTTCGCCGACCGTGAAGGCGAGCGAGCCGCTGATCCGCCAGATCTTCATCGGCCGCGGCAAGGACATCATGGTGACGGACGCGCTCGAGCGGAAGCTGTACATCATCCGCAAGACGGCGAGCCACCGCATCCAGGCGCTCAAGCTCAAGCACGGCAAGGAGTATTTCGTGCCGTCGTGCTCGGCGCGCACGGTCGTCTACAAAGGTCTGCTGCTGGCAGGCCAGGTCGGCGTGTATTACCGCGACCTGCAGGACGAGCGCGTCGTGTCGGCGCTCGCGCTCGTGCACCAGCGCTTCTCGACCAACACGTTTCCGGCGTGGGAACTGGCTCACCCGTATCGCATGATCGCCCACAACGGCGAGATCAACACGGTGAAGGGCAACGTCAACTGGCTGAACGCACGCACGGGCGCAATCGCGTCGCACGTGCTCGGCGACGATCTGCCCAAGCTCTGGCCGCTGATCTATCCGGGCCAGTCGGACACGGCATCGTTCGACAACTGTCTCGAACTGCTCGTGATGGCCGGCTACCCGCTCGTCCATGCCGTGATGATGATGATTCCCGAAGCATGGGAACAGCACACGCTGATGGACGAGAACCGCCGCGCGTTCTACGAATACCACGCCGCGATGATGGAGCCGTGGGACGGCCCCGCCGCGATCGCGTTCACCGACGGCCGCCAGATCGGCGCGACGCTCGACCGTAACGGCCTGCGTCCGGCGCGCTACATCATCACCGACGACGACCTCGTCATCATGGCGTCGGAAGCGGGCACGCTGCCCATTCCCGAGTCGAAGATCGTGAAGAAGTGGCGTCTGCAGCCGGGCAAGATGTTCCTGATCGACATGGAACACGGCCGCATCATCGACGACAAGGAACTGAAGGACAACCTGTCGAACGCGAAGCCGTACAAGAGCTGGATCGACGCCGTGCGCATCAAGCTCGACGAAATCGAGCCGAACGCGGAAGACGTCGCGACGGAACGCCGCGAAGCGGCTGCGCTGCTCGATCGCCAGCAGGCGTTCGGCTACACGCAGGAAGACCTCAAGTTCCTGATGGCGCCGATGGCGCAGGCGGGCGAAGAAGCCGTCGGCTCGATGGGCAACGACTCGCCGCTGGCCGTCATGTCCAACAAGAACAAGACGCTGTACCACTACTTCAAGCAGCTGTTCGCGCAGGTGACGAACCCGCCGATCGACCCGATCCGCGAAAACATGGTGATGTCGCTGGTGTCGTTCGTCGGTCCGAAGCCGAATCTGCTCGACACGAACAACATCAACCCGCCGATGCGTCTGGAAGTGTCGCAGCCGGTGCTCGACTTCAAGGACATCGCGAAGATCCGCGCAATCGATCAGTACACGGGCGGCAAGTTCAGCTCGTACGAACTGAACATCTGCTATCCCGTCGCGTGGGGCAAGGAAGGCATCGAAGCGCGTCTGGCTTCGCTGTGCGCGGAAGCCGTCGATGCCGTGAAGTCCGGTTACAACATGCTGATCGTGTCGGACCGCAAGACGGACCGCGACAATGTCGCGATTCCGGCGCTGCTGGCTACCTCGGCAATCCACTCGCACCTCGTGCAGCAAGGTCTGCGCACGAGCACGGGTCTCGTCGTCGAGACGGGCTCGGCGCGCGAGACGCACCACTTCGCGCTGCTCGCGGGCTTCGGCGCGGAAGCCGTTCACCCGTACCTCGCGATGGAAACGCTCGCGCAGATGGCGGCGGGCATGAAGGGCGACCTGTCGGCGGAAAAGGCCGTCTACAACTTCACGAAGGCAGTCGGCAAGGGCCTGCACAAGGTCATGTCGAAGATGGGCATCTCCACGTACATGTCGTACACGGGCGCGCAGATTTTCGAAGCCGTCGGTCTGGCTGAAGATCTGGTGAACAAGTACTTCAAGGGCACGGCGTCGAAGGTTGGCGGCATTGGCCTCTTCGAAGTGGCGGAAGAAGCGATCCGCCTGCACCGCGACGCGTTCGGCGACAACCCGGTTCTCGCGACCATGCTCGACGCGGGCGGCGAGTACGCATACCGCGTGCGCGGCGAAGACCACATGTGGACGCCGGATGCGATCGCCAAGCTGCAACACTCGGCGCGCAGCAACTCGTATCAGACGTACAAGGAATACGCGCATTTGATCAACGACCAGACGCGCCGTCACATGACGTTCCGCGGGCTGTTCGAGTTCAAGGTCGATCCGTCGAAGGCGATTCCGCTCGACGAAGTCGAACCCGCGAAGGAAATCGTCAAGCGCTTTGCAACGGGCGCGATGTCGCTCGGCTCGATCTCGACGGAAGCACACGCCACGCTGGCTGTGGCGATGAACCGGATCGGCGGCAAGTCGAACACGGGTGAAGGCGGCGAAGACGAGAACCGCTATCGCAACGAACTGCGCGGCATCCCCATCAAGAACGGCGACACGATGAAGTCGATCCTCGGCGATGAGGTCGTGAGCGACATCCCGCTGAAGGACGGCGATTCGCTGCGCTCGAAAATCAAGCAGGTCGCGTCGGGCCGTTTCGGCGTGACGGCGGAATATCTGGCGTCGGCGGACCAGATCCAGATCAAGATGGCGCAGGGCGCGAAGCCGGGCGAAGGCGGCCAGTTGCCGGGTCACAAGGTGTCCGAGTACATCGGCAAGCTGCGTTACTCGGTGCCGGGCGTCGGCCTCATTTCGCCGCCGCCGCACCACGACATCTATTCGATCGAAGACCTCGCTCAGCTGATCCACGATCTGAAGAACGCGAACTCGTCGGCGAGCATTTCGGTGAAGCTCGTGTCGGAAGTGGGCGTCGGCACGGTCGCGGCAGGTGTCGCGAAGGCGAAGGCGGATCACGTCGTGATCGCGGGCCACGATGGCGGCACGGGCGCCTCGCCACTGTCGTCGGTGAAACACGCCGGTACGCCGTGGGAACTCGGTCTCGCCGAAACGCAGCAGACGCTGGTGCTGAACCAGCTGCGCGGCCGTATCCGCGTGCAGGCCGACGGCCAGATGAAGACGGGCCGCGACGTCGTGATCGGCGCGCTGCTCGGCGCGGACGAGTTCGGCTTCGCGACGGCGCCGCTCGTCGTCGAAGGCTGCATCATGATGCGCAAGTGCCATCTGAACACGTGCCCGGTCGGCGTCGCGACACAAGACCCCGTGCTGCGCGCGAAATTCCAGGGCCAGCCGGAACACGTGGTGAACTTCTTCTTCTTCGTCGCGGAAGAAGTGCGCGAAATCATGGCGCAACTGGGCATTCGCAAGTTCGACGACCTGATCGGCCACAGCGAATACCTCGACATGAAGAAGGGCATCGAGCACTGGAAGGCGAAGGGCCTCGACTTCACGCGCGTGTTCTATCAACCGAACGTTCCCGCGAGCGTCGCGCGTCTGCACGTCGAATCGCAGGATCATGGCCTCGACCGCGCGCTCGATCACACGCTGATCGAGAAGGCGAAGGCGGCCATCGAGAAGGGCGAGCACGTGTCGTTCATTCAGCCGGTGCGCAACGTGAACCGTACGGTCGGCGCGATGCTGTCCGGCACGATCGCGAAGAAGTACGGTCACGACGGTCTGCCTGACGACGCGATCCACATCCAGCTGAAGGGCACGGCGGGTCAGAGCTTCGGCGCGTTCCTCGCGAAGGGCATCACGCTCGATCTTGTCGGCGACGGCAACGACTACGTCGGCAAGGGCCTGTCGGGCGGCCGCATCATCATCCGTCCCACGAATGACTTCCGCGGCAAGTCCGAAGAAAACATCATCTGCGGCAACACGGTGATGTACGGCGCGATCGAAGGCGAATCGTTCTTCCGCGGCGTCGCGGGCGAGCGCTTCTGCGTGCGTAACTCGGGCGCGACGGCGGTTGTCGAAGGCACGGGCGACCACGGCTGCGAATACATGACGGGCGGCACGGTCGTCGTGCTCGGCGAGACGGGCCGCAACTTCGCGGCGGGCATGTCGGGCGGCGTCGCGTATGTGTATGACGTCGACGGTTCGTTCGCGGCGAAGTGCAACAAGTCGATGGTCGCCCTCGAGCCGGTGCTGCAACAGGCCGAACAGGAACGCACGGTCGACAAGGCGCTGTGGCACGCGGGCGAAACCGACGAAGCGCTGCTCAAGGGGCTCATCGAACGTCACTTCCAGTTCACGGGTTCGCCGCGCGCGAAGGCGCTGCTCGAAAACTGGGATGCGTCGCGCCGTCAGTTCGTGAAGGTGTTCCCGACGGAATACAAGCGCGCGCTGGGCGAAATGGGCGCGAAGAAGGCTGCCAAGGAAGTGCTCGCAGCCTGATCGTCCCCGGCCAATCCACTGACGACATAAGAAGCGCACCCGCCGCCGCGATGAAAGTCGCATGCGGCGGGCGCCGATCCCCTCACCGATTCAGATAGACATAGAGAACCACATGGGCAAGGCAACCGGTTTTCTCGAGTTCGAGCGCCGCCACGAGGCGTACGAAGCACCTCTCACGCGCGTCAAGCACTACAAGGAATTCGTCTCGGCGCTGACCGACGACGAAGCAAAGATCCAGGGCGCGCGTTGCATGGACTGCGGCATTCCGTTCTGCAACAACGGCTGCCCGGTGAACAACATCATCCCGGACTTCAACGATCTGGTGTTCCGCCAGGATTGGCAGAACGCGATCGAAGTCCTGCATTCGACCAACAACTTCCCCGAGTTCACGGGCCGCATCTGTCCGGCGCCGTGCGAAGCGGCGTGCACGCTCGGCATCAACGACGACCCGGTCGGCATCAAGTCGATCGAGCACGCGATCATCGACAAGGCGTGGGCGGAAGGCTGGGTCGCGCCGCTGCCGCCTAAGCACAAGACGGGCAAGAAAGTGGCCGTCGTCGGTTCGGGCCCGGCGGGTCTCGCCGCCGCGCAACAACTGGCGCGCGCTGGCCACGACGTGACCGTGTTCGAGAAGAATGATCGCATCGGCGGGCTGCTGCGTTACGGCATTCCCGACTTCAAGCTGGAGAAGTGGCTGATCGACCGCCGCATGCGCCAGATGGAAGCGGAAGGCGTGAGCTTCCGTCCGAACGTGTTCGTCGGCAAGGACGCGATTCCGTCGCACATCGGCAATACCGCGAAGGAAACCATCACGCCGGAAGAACTGAAGGAACAGTTCGACGCCGTGATCCTGACGGGCGGCTCCGAAACGCCGCGCGATCTGCCCGTGCCGGGCCGCGAGCTGGCGGGCATCCATTACGCGATGGAATTCCTGCCGCAGCAGAACAAGGTCAACGCGGGCGACAAGGTTGCCGACCAGCTGCTCGCGAAGGGCAAGCATGTGGTCGTGATCGGCGGCGGCGATACGGGCTCGGACTGCGTGGGCACGTCGAACCGTCACGGCGCGAAGGGCGTCACGCAGTTCGAACTGCTGCCGCAGCCGCCCGAAGAGGAAAACAAGCCGCTCGTGTGGCCGTATTGGCCGGTGAAGCTGCGCACGTCGTCGTCGCACGAGGAAGGCTGCGAGCGCGACTGGGCCGTGGCGACCAAGCGCTTCGAAGGCAAGAACGGCAAGGTCGAGAAGCTGATTGCGGCGCGCGTCGAATGGAAGGACGGCAAGATGGTCGAAGTGCCGGGCTCCGAATTCGAAATGAAGGCCGATCTCGTGCTGCTCGCGATGGGCTTTACGCAGCCGGTTTCGCCCGTGCTCGAGGCGTTCGGCGTCGACAAGGATGCGCGCGGCAACGTGCGTGCTTCGACGGAAGGCGAGAAGGCGTACTACACGTCTGTCGACAAGGTGTTCACGGCGGGCGACATGCGGCGTGGGCAATCGCTGGTGGTGTGGGCGATTCGCGAAGGGCGTCAGTGTGCACGCTCCGTCGATGCGTATCTGATGGGGCATTCGGATTTGCCGCGCTGAGTCTCATAGCTGGACGATGCCGCCAGGCATCGTCGCTCCTTTTAGCAGGAGGAAGTGGAGACAGGCGCGGACGCATCAGACGTCACCGCACGGCAGTAGAAGCAGGACAAAAACCGGGCGCTCGCAAGAGCGACCCGGTTTTTTCTTGGCATCGGGCGATAATGTGCCATGAGCGGGAACGCGAACGGAGACGAACAATGCAACGCACCGATCCGCAGCCTGATCCAGACGACGCAGGGCAAGCCTTCGACAGTGCCTCTGCGACCGGCGACACGCACGAGCAACACGACTATCAGCGCTGCTTCATCGCCCTCGTCCCAGACGCGGCCACGCGCGACGCGCTGTCCGCCATCGACGTTCCCTCCACCGCGCGCCGCGTGCCTTACGAGCAACTGCATCTGACGGTGACTTTCATCGGCATGTTGCCGTACGCGAAAAGCGCGCCGCTCGTCGACGCATTGACGCGCGACACCGTACCGCTCAAACCCACGTCCGTGACGAAGATCGAGCACTGGCCGCGCGCATCGCACCCGCGCCTCACGGTCGCCGCGCTGGCCATGTCCGAAGAGTTCGTTGCACTCGACTGGCGCGTGCGTTCGTCGATGATCGCACTCGGCCTGCCCGTCGACGCGCGCACGTTTCGCCCCCACGTGACGCTCGCACGCTATCGGCATGAGGCAACGGCTGTCGGTCCCGCGGCCGAGCTGCACACCGAACTGATCGCGCGTTTCGAATCGCTGACGCTGTATTCGAGCACGCTGGCGCGCAACGGCGCGCGCTACCGGTCGCTCGCCAGCGTGCCCGTCGTCTACGACTGACGCTGCGAGCGATCGACTAGGACGGGCGATATCGCGCGAGCGTCAGTCCGTTCAGATCGATTTCCGGCTCGCGCTGCGTGATCAGATCGGCGACTACGCGCCCGGAGCCGAGCGACATCGCCCAACCGGTCGAGCCGTGCCCGAGATTGATCCACAGCCTGTCGATGCCCGACGGCCCGAGCAGCGGTGCGCCATCAGGCGTCATCGGACGGCGGCCGACCCAGAAGTGCGCGGAAGAGGGCGCCGTCGCGTGCGGAAACCAGTCGTCGAGCACTTTCATCAGCGTTTGCAGCGCCTGCTCGCGCAGCGTCGTCTGGCGGTTGCCGAGTTCGGCCGTGCCGGCGACGCGCAGGTTCGGTCCGAAGCGCGTGATCGCCGTCTTCAGCGATTCGTCCATCAACGCGGCGCGCGGCGACTTTTCGTCATCGACGATCTGCAGCGTTGCCGAATAGCCCTTCACGGGATACAGCGGCACTTTCACGCCAAGCGGCGCGAGCAGCTCCGCGCTGTCGACGCCGGCCGCGACCACCACGGCGTTCGCCACCAGCGTTTCGCTGCCCGCCGCGCTTTCAACGTGCACGCCATGCACGGACCCGCCGCGCGCATCGAGCGCCGTGACGCGCGTGTCGAAGCGAAAGCGCACGCCGTTGGCTTCGCAAATCGCGCGCAGCTCGCGCGTGAAGCGCGCGCAGTCGCCCGCTTCGTCGTCGGGCAAATAGAGGCCGGCGAGCGGCGGGTTGCGCGCCCAGCGCAGTCCCGGCTCGATCTGCACGCATTCGGCCGCGCTCACTTCACGATGCTGGATGCCCGCATCGCGCAGTACGGCAAGCGCGGGCTGCGCGAGTTCGATATCGAATTCCGAGCGAAAGAGTTGCAGGTACCCCAGGCTGCGTCCGTACTCGAACGGATGCCGGCCGCGAAACTCATGCAGACATTCACGGCTGTAGTACGCGATGCGCTGCATCCGCTGCTTGTTGACGCGAAAGCGCGCGAGATCGCATTCGCGCAGCCAGCGCGCAATCCAGCGCCATTGCGCGGGGTCGAGCGTCGGCCGGAAAATCAGCGGCGAGGCAGGCTTGAACAGGTACTTGAGAATTTTCAGCGGCATGCCGGGCGCGGCCCACGGCGTCACGTAACCGGGCGCGATCACGCCCGCGTTGCCAAAGCTGGTGGAGAGCGCGACGTCGGCCTCGCGCTCGATCACGGTGACATCGCAGCCGCGCTCGCGCAGGTAGAAGGCGGTGGCGACTCCGATGATGCCGCCGCCGAGAACGATCGTATGCATGAAGTGACGAAGCCGTATTACACGTGTTCGGCGGACTCCGCGGTCTGAGCCGCGAGCGACTTGCCCTTCGTCTCGGGCAGCGCCAGCGCGGCCAGCACGACGAGCAGATAGCCCGAGCCCGCAACGATGCCGATCGCTTTCACGAGCGTCATCGTCTGCGACATCGTGCCGACGAGGATCGGAAAGAACGAGCCGATGCCGCGCCCGAGGTTGTAGCAGAAACCTTGGCCCGAGCCGCGAATCGCGTTGGGATACAGCTCCGACAGGTACGCGCCCACGCCCGCGAAAATGCCCTGCACGACGATGCCGAGCGGAAAGCCGAGCAGCAGCATCGCGCCGTCGGTGACGGGCAGCATCGTGTAGATCATGCCGAGCACGAACGAGCCGATCGCGAACAGAATGAATGACGCGCGGCGGCCAATCTTGTCGGAGAGAATCGCGCCGACGATATACCCCGTGAACGAGCCGACGATCAGCACGACCAGATAGCCGCTCGTGTTGAACACGGACAGATGGCGCACGGTTTTCAGATACGTGGGCAGCCAGGTCGTGATCGCATAATAGCCGCCCAGCATGCCGCTGCACAGCAGGCTGCCGAGTATCGTGGTCTTCAGATGCGGGAACGCGAAGATCTGCAGGAAGTGCGACGTGTCGAGACCGCTGTCGCGCGCGCGACGCGTCGCCGTGAAGATGTCGGGATCACTGACGTTGCGGCGGATGTAGATGATCCACAGCGCCGGCACGAGGCCGATCCAGAAGCACGCGCGCCACGCGTACTGCTCGGGCAGCAGCGCGAAGAACGCCCAGTAGAGAATCGCCGCCGCCGCCCAGCCGACCGACCAGCTGCTTTGCACCGTGCCGACTGCCTTCGCGCGATGCTGCGGCGAGCGGATCGTCTCGGCCATCATGATCGTCACGACGGACCACTCGCCGCCGAAGCCGATGCCTTGCAGGGTGCGCGTCGTCAGCAGTTGCCAGAAGCCGTTCGTGAAGCCCGACAGGCAGGTGAACACGGCGAAAGTGGCGATCGTCCATTGCAGCACGCGTACGCGGCCGTAGCGGTCGGCGAGGATGCCCGCGAGCCAGCCGCCTATCGCCGACGAAATCAGCGAGCTCGTCGCGATCATCCCCGCTTCGCTCTTCGACATGCCCCACGACGCGATCAGCGTCGGGATCAGGAACGAGTAGATCATGAAGTCGAACGCATCGACGGCGTAGCCGCCGAAGCCCGCGTAGAGCGTGCGCCGTTCGCGCCCGGACAGTTCTGTGAACCACTGAAACGACGCCATCTCCTCTCCTTTATTTTGCTTCAGATATTTTTCCGGCAGGCCGCAGATGATGACGCGGGCGGGTTGCGGTGGGTTGTATTCTACGGTCGGCCTGAAATGCGGCCAATGCGGAGCAAAAAACCGGCGCCTGGCCGACAAGGCGTAAACGGCCGCACAGGGCACCGCATTCCGAATTCTTGCTGATTGGCAAAGCCGCTCGCGGGCGTCAGAGCGGCTATTGGCAGGCATCGTTCGCCCAAAGAAAAAACGGCCCGTCCCAAGTGGCAGCGGGACGGACCGAACAGGGAGGCGCCGAGGACGCCGGATTGCACTGTAGTCCCGAAACGCCGCGGTGCGGCCTGAACGTAAGGCAAGGTAAGCGCGACCCCCGCGCCTGTCATACGCGCCCGTTATATGTGCTGTGCTGCGCGCCGGGCTTCATGCCTGCGCCACGGCGGCGGGCAGCGCGATGCGCACATGCAAACCGCCTTCGGGATGATTGGCGACGACGCACTGGCCGCCGCGATGATGCGCCAGCCGCACGACGATCGCGAGCCCCAGCCCGGAATGTCCTTCGCCGCCGCGCGCCGCGTCGAGCCGTACGAACGGCTTCATCGCGGCCGCAATGCGGTCTTCGGGAATGCCCGGGCCGTGCGCGGCATTGGCGGCCGTCGCGAGCAACAGCGCGGCAATGAATCCCGTAGTGAGCCCCGTAGTGAGACTCGCAGTGCGAGCGGAGTGCGCGAAAGCAAGGGACAAGCGGGACAGCGAAGGGAGGCGGCGGGCGAGTGACATGGCAGCTTTTCCAGTGACGTTGAACATGCGTCGCGGGCCGCGCCAAAGGAGCGTTTGGCCCGCGATGCAATCGTCGCTGGAACGGCGCGTGAGCAAAGCGCGGAACAGGGCATGCGCTTCGAAAGTGCTTTCGAACTGTTCGCGAGTCTTTCCGGATGTTGCGCGAGCGGCGCACGCGCAATGTCGCGGCGTGCCCGGCGATGCGCGCGTGGCTTAACCGAGTGTGAGTCCGCCGTCGACGTGGATCACCTGGCCCGTGATGTGACGCGCTGCGTCGGACAGCAGGAAGGCGATCAGCGCGGCGATGACGTCCGGTTCGGCCACGTGGCCCAAGGGCGTGGCTTGTGCCGCGCGCGCCCAAGCGGGCGCGTTGTCGGCGCTCGGTCCGCGCTCCTTGCGCGTATAGCCGGGCGCGACGCAGTTTACGGTGACGCCGAGCGGCGCCAGCTCCGCCGCCGCGGATCTCGCCAGCGATTCGAGCGCAGCCTTCGCCGCGGCCGTGCCCGCGAACGGCGCGTCCGCACGATAGCGATGCGCGACAAACGAACTCACGGCGACGATGCGCCCGCGCTTCGACGTTTCGAGCGCCGGCGCCGCGCGTTTGACGAGCGCTGCAAACGCGGCGGGCATCGCGGCGAACGATTCCGCGAGCGATTCGAAGTCGAGTGTGCCGATGGTGTGACGCTGCGCGTGTCCGGCGTTCGCGACGATCTGATCGAGCGCGCCGAACTGCGCGAGCGTTCGATGAACGGCGTGTTCGGATGCGCCGCGCTCAGCGAGATCGCCGAGCACGGTCGCACACGTTGCGCCGCTCGACGAGCAAACGGCCGCCACGTTATCGAGGCGTTCGCGCGACGCGGCATCCGCGCCGCGAGCGTGCAGCATCAGCGCGACGCGTGGTGCCGCGATGCGCCGCGCGAGCGCTGCGCCGATGCCGGAGCCCGCGCCCGTCACCAGCACGACGCGCTCGAACGGCGCGTCGCTCACGCGGCGACGCGCTCGACGGCGCGCTCGATGAACAGCGTCTGGTCGTGGAACGCTTCGAGCGTCTTGCGATGCGCGACACTGACGATCGCCGCGTTCGGCAGACGCTCGATCAGCGCGTTGTAGATGTTGCTTTCGTTGTCGGGATCGAGCGCGCTCGTCGCTTCGTCGAGGAACAGGAAGTCGGGCTTTTGCAGCAGCGCGCGCGCTGCGGCCAGACGCTGCTGTTCGCCCGGCGACAGCGAGCGTTCCCAATGCGCCGCTTCGCCGAGCCGGTCTGCGAACTCCGACAGACGGCAAATGGCGAGCGCTTCGCGGCACGCCTCGTCGGAATACGCGGACACGTCCGACGGATAGCACAGCGCCGCCTTCAGCGTGCCGATAGGCAGATAGCTGCGCTGCGGGATGAACAGCAGCTTCGCGTCGGCGGGCTTTTCGATCGTGCCTTCGCCGAACGGCCACAGCCCCGCGAGCGTGCGCATCAGCGTGCTCTTGCCCGCGCCCGACGGACCGCGCACCAGCCAGCGCGACTTCGGCGCGATACGGAACGAGCCGACGTTGGCCATCGGCTCCCCGTCGGGCCGCTGCAAGCGCAGGTTCGTGACGTTGATCGAATCGGTGTCCGTGACGTGCACGTTGATGCCGCCGTGCACCGTGCCTTCGACCACCGACTCATACAGATGCTGCGAGCGCATCACACGATTGAATTCCCGCAGACGGTTGACGGTTGCGCGCCATTCAGCGAGCGAATCGTAATTGTTGATGAACCAGGAGAACGAATCGCTGACCGTGCCGAACGCGCCCGTCACCTGCTGATACATGCCGAAGGAGATGCTCTTCGAAAAGTATTTGGGCGCGGCCGCGATGTACGGAAACACGATGGCCAGCTGCGAGTAGCTGATCACGACGATGTTGAAGCGCCGCGTGAAGCGCATGATCAGACGCCAGTTCTCGCGGATGTGCGCGAACACGCCTTGCAGCTTCTGCTCTTCCGAGCGCTCGCCCTGATACAGCGCGATCTGGTCGGCGTTTTCGCGGATGCGGATCAGCGAGAAACGGAAGTCGGCTTCGACGCGCTGTTGCTGGTAGTTGATCGACACCAGCGGATGGTTGACCTTGTGCGTCACATACGAACCGATGGCTGCGTAGATCAGCGCCGCCCACACCATGTAGCCGGGAATCGAGAACTCGGTGCCGAACATGTGGAACGCGAACGCGCCCGACAGGTTCCACAGAATCACGATGAACGAGAACAGCGTGACGGTGGTCGACAGCAGGCCGAGCGACAGATTGAGCGTCGAGCTCGCCAACCCTTGCAGGTCGGCGGATACACGCTGGTCGGGGTTGTCGGCGAGACTGTCGCGCTCGATCCGGTAGTACGCGCGGTCGCCGAGCCAGTCGTTCAGATAGCGGGTGGTGAGCCACTGCCGCCAGCGGAATTCGAGCATCTGGCGGAAGTACGTCCGATACGAGCCGAGCAGGATCAGCGCGAGCGCGATGACCGTGAACTGCAGCAGCGAGTATTTGAAGACGGGGTAGTTGTACTGCTGGATCGCGTCGAAGAACGTGCGCTGCCACGTGTTGAACCAGACGTTGGCCGCGACCATCGTCATGTTCATCGCGATGACGAGCGCGAGCAGTCCCCAGGCTTTCCATTTATCCTCGGACACCCAGTAGGGCTTGATCAGTCCCCACGCGGTGATGTCCGCAGAATTTTTCGAATTGTCGATCATAAGCGTCCTTTCATACGGTCGGCCCGAGCGGTGGCGCCGTGCATCGCGTGGCCGCGTTGCGCTGCGCGTCACGCCGGGTGATGGCCCGATGCATTGTTCCGGCAGCGGCTTAATCCGAACTTAAGCGTTGAACTTAAGCGTCGGACCTAAGCGCACGCTGCAGGACGCACCCGGCAAGCACTGCAAACCCGACGACTGGCTTGCAACGGCGCGGCATGTCGCTCGCATTGACGCGTGCCATTGTGCCAGAGGCGGACAGAACCCCGCCGGAAAGAAAAATGGGCCACCGCTGATTGCGTTCCCGGACGGGTTTGCGGCCCTCGCGCCTTTTATGGTCTAATGGTCCGGACGAAACAGGGGTGCTTCGTGCGCGGGCAGTCGCTGCGGCGAGGCTGAGAGAAACCCTTCGCACCCGATCCGGGTAATACCGGCGCGGGAAGTTTTCGGGAAGTATTTCCTGGAAGTTCTCCTTCCGCCGGGGCGGCGTTCCCGTCAAATCGTGAACCCCGATACCCGGCTGGCCTCGTCCGCTGGTTTCGTCCTTGGGTACGTGCGCACTTCTGCCGTACGGAAAAGGATTCGATGACCGCTCATTCTTCAGTTGTTTGTTGCGTTGGCGCGCGCTGCGCCGGATTCGACGTTGCCGCTCGCGACCGTCGTGCGATCGCGCACGCGCTTTGCGCAGCACGCCGGAGGACCGCGCGATGAAGACGTCTGCTCAACCTGATTTCGCCGTCATCGGCGGCGGGCTGTGCGGCCGGCTGGTCGCGTGGCAGCTTGCGGGCGACGGCCATC
>BBSL01000050.1 GCA_001319865.1 Burkholderia sp. E7m39
CGCTGTACGAGCGCGGCGATGCGGCGGGCTCGCAGGCAGCCGCGTGGGTCGCCGCGGCCATGCTCGCGCCGCTCGCGGAAGCCGCCAGCGCCGAGCTGCTGATCACGCAGCTTGGCGCGGCGTCGCTGGAAACCTGGCCGACGCTGCTTGCGCAATTGCCCGAGCCCGTGTTCTTCCAGCGCAATGGCTCGCTGATCGTCTGGCATCACAGCGATCGCGCCGAAGCGCCGCTGTTCGAGCGGCGGCTGCGCGCGAACGCGCCCGCCGCGCTGCTCGACGGCGGCCTCGTGGCGCTCGCGGGGGCGCAGGTCGGCGCGGCCGAGCCTGCCCTCGCGGCACGCTTCGCGCAAGGCTGGCTGCTGCCGCACGAAGGCCAGCTCGACAACCGCCAGGTATTGACGGCGCTCGCGGCAGGGCTTGCGCAACGTGGCGTCGACACGCACTGGAACACTGCCATCGACGACCACGCCTTGCCCGCTGCGCGCATCACGATCGACTGCCGCGGCCTGGGCGCGAAGCCTGTCATGCCGACGCTGCGCGGCATTCGCGGCGAAGTCGCGCGGGTGCACGCGCCGGGCATCGGCCTGACGCGGCCCGTGCGTCTGCTGCATCCGCGCTATCCGCTCTATATCGCGCCCAAGCAGAACGATCTGTATGTGATCGGCGCGACGGAAGTGGAGGGCGAGGACATGTCGCCCGTCAGCGTGCGCTCGGCGCTCGAACTGCTGAGCGCGGCGTTTTCGGTGCATCCGGGTTTCGGCGAGGCGCGCATTCTCGAACTGAACTCGCAATGCCGTCCGACGCTGCCGGATCATCGCCCCGTGCTGCTGTGGGACGGCGCCCACACGCTGCGCGTGAACGGGCTTTACCGGCACGGCTATATGATCGCGCCCGAAGTCGCAGGCGAAGCGGTGCGGTTTGCGTCGGCGCTGCTCGACGGCCGCGTCGCCGATGCCGACGCATTCGACGACTGGCAGCGCCACGCGCGCTGGAGCGAGCTGTTCCGGCGGGATCACGAGCCTGCCGTCACTCTCAACGTTTGAACGAATCGACATGGATATCCAGATCAACCAGAAGCCGCTGTCGCTGCCCGAAGGGGCGACCGTCGCCGACGCGCTCAGCGCATTCGGCGCGCGGCCGCCGTTCGCCGTCGCGCTGAACGGCACTTTCGTCGCGCGCACGCAGCATGCTGCGCGTGCCTTGCAGGCGGGCGACAAGCTCGACGTCGTGCATCCCGTCGCAGGCGGCTGAACGCCCCGGCGCACTGTCACAGACAAGGACTCACAGATGAACTCACACGCGAACGCCCGCGCCGACGCGCTCACGCTGTACGGCGAAACTTTCCAGAGCCGCGTGCTGCTGGGCACGTCGCGCTATCCGTCGCTGCAGTCGCTGTCGGATTCGATCGCGGCATCGAAGCCGGGCATGGTGACCGTCGCGCTGCGCCGGCAGATGAGCGAAGGCGGCGCGGAAGCCGGCTTCTTCGATCTGCTCAAGCGGCACGGCGTGCCGCTGCTGCCGAACACGGCGGGCTGCCAGACGGTCGGCGAGGCCGTCACGACGGCGCACATGGCGCGCGAAGTGTTCGAAACCGACTGGATCAAGCTCGAACTGATCGGCGACGACTACACGCTGCAGCCCGATCCCGTCGGTCTGATCGAAGCGGCCGCGCAGCTGGTGAAGGACGGCTTCAAGGTGCTGCCGTACTGCACGGAAGATCTCGTGATCGGCCGGCGTCTGCTCGATGCGGGCTGCGAGGCGCTGATGCCGTGGGGCGCGCCTATCGGCACGGGCAAGGGCGTCGTCAATCCGTACGGCCTGCGCGTGCTGCGCGAGCGTCTGCCCGACGTGCCGCTGATCGTCGATGCGGGTCTCGGCGTGCCGTCGCATGCGTGCCAGGTGATGGAGTGGGGCTTCGACGGCGTGCTGCTGAACACGGCGGTCTCCCAGGCGACGCATCCCGAGGCGATGGCGCGCGCCTTCGCGATGGGCGTCGAAGCGGGCCGCGAGGCCTGGCTGGCCGGCCCGATGGCCGAACGTGAAACTGCCCACGCGAGCACGCCCGTCGTCGGCATGCCGTTCTGGCATCAGGATGGGAGCGCAGCGGCATGACCGACACCTTGAAATTGGCGGGCCGCGACCTGTTCTGGCCGCCCGCCGACGAACTGATGGAAGCCGCCGAACGCATCCGCGCGCGCCTGGGCGACTGGCCCGCGTCGCACGTGAACTGGCGTATCTGCCTGACGTCGCCCGACGACGCGAACGGCGGCGATCTGATCATCGTCGCCGACGAGCAACAGCACAGCGAGCAGATCGCGCGCTGGCAGACGCAGGGCGCGGGCGTGATCGAAGCGGCGGCGGGCCGCGCGTCGCTGCATCTGGGCGGCGTGCGCTATCGGCTGGAAGGCCAGCTTGCCGAAGACTGGATTGCGGCGCTGGCGGCGTTTCTCGATTGCGGTTTTGATCCGCACGACGCGCTGGTGCTCGCGCTCGCATGGCGCGACGGCGACGAGACGAAATCCGACGATGCCTGGCCGTGCGATCTGTCGCGCTTTCCGCGCGTGGCCGGGCTGCCGGACGCGCCCGCGCAGCCGTTTGCCGCATGCCCCGATGCGCTCGGTCTTTACGCCGTGCTGCCCACGGCCGATTGGGTCGAACGCGTGGCCGGGTTCGGCGTGAAGACGCTGCAATTGCGCCGCAAGACGGCGGAGCCGGACGAACTGAAACAGGAAATCGCGCGTTCCGTGGCGGCGGGCCGCCAGCACGATGCGCGCGTGTTCATCAACGATCACTGGCAGGCCGCGATCGACGCGGGCGCATACGGCGTCCATCTCGGCCAGGAAGATGTGCATACGGCCGATCTGCACGCGTTGTCGAAGGCGGGCGTGCGACTTGGACTGTCGACGCACGGCTACTACGAAATGCTCACCGCGTTGCACTTCCGTCCAAGCTACATTGCGCTGGGCGCCGTATTCCCGACCACGACCAAAGTGATGCCGACGGCGCCGCAAGGTCTGGTGCGGCTCGTGCGCTACGTGAAATTGCTCGAGGGCGTCGTGCCGCTCGTCGCGATCGGCGGCATTAGCGGCGACGTGCTGCCGCAAGTGCTGGCCACGGGCGTGAAAAGCGCGGCCGTCGTGCGCGCGATCACGCAAGCCGCCGATCCCGCTATTGCGACGGCAGCGTTGCAAAGCGAGTTTTTGCAAGAAAAAGTTTAGAAAAGTTAAATCGATAGCGTCGTCAAGGCAGGGTTTGCACGAAGGCCCTATAATTTCGCCTTCCGTGTAAAAGGACTGTCAGCTACGTGCCTTCCTCTGCCGAGACCCTCCTTGAGCTGCGCGACGTCGACTTCGGCTACAGCGAGCGGCTTGTCCTGTCGAACCTGAATCTGCGCTTCAAACGCGGCCAGGTGGTCGCGGTCATGGGCGGCTCGGGGTGCGGGAAGACCACCGTGCTGCGGCTGATCGGCGGCCTCGTGCGCGCGCAGCGCGGCCAGGTGCTGTTCCACGGCCAGGACATCGGCGCGCAGACGCGCGACGGCCTGTACGCACTGCGCCGCCGGATGGGCATGCTCTTCCAGTTCGGCGCGCTCTTTACCGACATGTCGGTGTTCGAGAACGTGGCCTTCGCGCTGCGCGAGCACACCGATCTCCCCGAAGACCTGATCCGCGATCTCGTGCTGATGAAGCTGAACGCGGTCGGTTTGCGTGGCGCGCGCGATCTCGCGCCGTCGGAAATTTCGGGCGGCATGGCGCGCCGCGTCGCACTGGCCCGCGCCATCGCGCTCGATCCCGAACTGATGATGTACGACGAGCCGTTCGCCGGTCTGGACCCCATCTCGCTCGGCATCACGGCCAACCTGATCCGCACGCTCAACCAGGCGCTCGGCGCAACGTCGATTCTCGTCACGCACGACGTGCCCGAATCGTTCGCGATCGCCGACTACGTCTACTTTCTCGCCAACGGCGGCGTGCTCGCCGAAGGCACGCCCGACGAACTGCGCGCGTCGAGCGATCCGACCGTGCGCCAGTTCATCGACGGCACGCCCGACGGTCCCTTCAAATTTCACTATCCGAGCAGCACGCCGCTGGCGGCGGATTTCGGCATCGGCGGGGGCCGCGCATGATCAACGCGATCAGTTTCATCGGCCGCTCCGTCGTATGCGGGCTCGGACAGACGGGTTATGCGGCACGCATGTTCGTGCGTCTCGTGGCCGAATTCTTTGCGCTGCTGCGCCGCCCGCGTCTTGTCACGAAGCAGATTCACTTCGTCGGCAACTATTCGCTGGTGATCATCGCCGTATCGGGGCTGTTCGTCGGCTTCGTGCTCGGGCTGCAGGGTTACTACACGCTCAACCGCTATGGCTCCGAGCAGGCGCTCGGCTTGCTGGTCGCGCTGTCGCTCGTGCGCGAGCTCGGGCCCGTCGTGACGGCGCTGCTGTTCGCGGGGCGCGCGGGCACGTCGCTCACGGCCGAAATCGGCCTGATGAAGGCGGGCGAGCAACTGACGGCGATGGAGATGATGGCCGTCGATCCTCTCAAGGTGGTCGTCGCGCCGCGCATGTGGGCGGGCATCATCTCGATGCCGATTCTCGCCGCGATCTTCAGCGCGGTTGGCGTGCTGGGCGGCTATGTCGTGGGCGTGCTGATGATCGGCGTGGATGCCGGCGCATTCTGGTCGCAGATGCAAGGCGGAGTGGACGCCTATCGCGACGTCGGCAACGGCGTGATCAAGAGCATCGTGTTTGGCTTCGCGGTCACGTTCATTGCGCTCTACCAGGGCTACGAAGCAAAACCGACGCCCGAAGGCGTGTCGCGCGCGACCACGAAGACAGTCGTGTACGCGTCGCTCGCCGTACTGGGTCTCGATTTCCTGCTGACCGCTCTGATGTTCAGCTAAGAAGCGCGTGGCGTGATCTGACGGCCGGCGCGTCGCCACGCGCCGCGCGGACGCCACGCCGCCGCTGAAGATTCTCTCTGGGATGAAGATGAAAAAAACTGCTCTCGATTTCTGGGTCGGTCTGTTCGTGGTGCTAGGGTTCATCGCGCTGCTGTTCCTTGCGCTGAAGGCCGGCAACATGAGCTCGCTGTCGTTTCAAGCGACCTATCCCGTCAAGCTGAAGTTCGACAACATCGGCGGCCTCAAGGTGCGCGCGCCCGTCAAGAGCGCGGGCGTGACGGTGGGGCGCGTGGCGTCGATCGGCTTCGACAGCAACTCGTATCAGGCGCTCGTGACGCTCGATCTCGACAAGCAATACGAGTTTCCGAAGGACACTTCCGCGAAGATTCTGACCTCCGGCCTGCTGGGCGAGCAGTACATCGGTCTCGAACCGGGCGGCGACACCGAAATGCTGAAGGCCGGCGACACGATCACGATGACTCAATCGGCCATCGTCCTGGAAAATCTGATCGGACAGTTTTTGTATAGCAAGGCAGCGGATTCGGGCGCTGCCAAACCCGGCACATCGGCCGCGGCGCCCGCAGCGCCTGCTCCGGCCCCTGCCGCGCCTGCTGCGGCGGCATCGGGCGCGTCGGGTCAATAAGGAGAACAACAAATGAAGACGACACGCTTACGTGTCGCGGGGCTCGCTTTGGCGGTGGCAACGCTTGCTGGTTGTGCAACGGTTCAGAATCCCACGAAGGAAGATCCGCTCGAAGGCTTCAATCGCACGGTCTTCACGTTCAACGACAAGATCGATCAGTACGCGTTGAAGCCGGTAGCGAAGGGTTATGTGTTCGTCACCCCGCAGCCCGTGCGCGACAGCGTGACGAACTTCTTCTCGAACATCGGCGACGTGTACATCGCCGCGAACAACCTGCTGCAGCTGAAGATCGCCGACGGCGTGTCGGACATCATGCGCATCGTGATCAACACGATCTTCGGTGTCGGCGGCCTGTTCGATGTCGCGACGATCGCCAAGCTGCCGAAGCACGACAACGACTTCGGCCTGACACTCGGCCACTACGGCGTGCCGGCGGGTCCGTATCTCGTGCTGCCGCTGTTCGGGCCGAGCACGGTGCGCGACGGCGTGGGCATCGCCGGCAACTACTTCATCAATCCGCTCACCTACGTGAAGCCGGACAGCGTGAGCTGGGCGCTTTACGGGGTCAACATCGTCAACACGCGCGCGAACCTGCTGAACGCGAGCGACGTGCTCGAAGGCGCGGCGCTCGACAAATATTCGTTCGTGCGCAATGCGTATCTGCAGCGCCGGCGTTATCTGCTCTCGGACGGTAGCGCGTCGACGGCGCTGCCGGACTACGGCAACGAAGCGCCGCTGCCCAAATACGAGGACGTCGACGGCGGTGCGGCGGCTGCGCCGGCGCCGGTGCCGGGTGGTGGCGCGGCGCCTGCTGCCAAGCCTGCGACGGCTTCGGCGCCGGAAGCGGCGTCGGGCGCGGCAACGGATAATGCAGCAAGCGGCGCGAGTGCCGCGCAACCCGCGTCCGGCACGGGCGCGCCGCCCACCGTGCCCGCCGGCCAGATCGTGCCGCCCGCGCACTTCGGCTATCCGTCGCTGAAGCTGCACTGACAGACGTGACGTGCGAGCGTGGTATCCGCGGCCGTAACACTCGGATACGACTCTCGCAGTTTGGGCGTGGATTGCGGCTGAACTCGCGTGATATTGTCGCCTCCAACGCTAAGCCTATTTTTTTGCAGGACTGGAAATGAAAAAATTCTTCTTCTTCATCCCGTTTTTTGCAGCATTTTTTGCGTTCAGCGGCGCGGCATCGGCACAAGCCGTCGATACGAACAACCCTGACATCATGGTGAAGACCGTCACGCAGCAGGTGATCGACGCCGTGCGCGCCGACAAGACGATCCAGAGCGGCAACATTGGCGCCGTCACGAAGCTCGTCAACGAGAAAATCCTGCCGTACACGGACTTCCGCCGCACCACGCAGCTCGCGATGGGCCGGAACTGGCGCACCGCCACGCCGGAACAGCAGAACGCCGTCGTCGAGCAGTTCAAGACGCTGCTGATCCGCACATATTCGGGCGCGCTCGCGCAGGTGAAGGACCAGCAGATCGAATACAAGCCGTTCCGCGCCAACCCGGACGACACCGACGTCGTCGTGCGCTCGGTCGTGATGAACAACGGCTCGCCCGTCGAACTCGACTACCGTCTGTACAAGACGCCGCAAGGCTGGCGCGTGTATGACCTGAACGTGCTCGGCGCATGGCTGATCCAGGCATACCAGCAGCAGTTTAACGAGCAGATCCAGAAGAGCGGCGTGGACGGCCTGATCCAGTTCCTGACGGCCCGCAACCAGCAACTCGCCGGCGGCAAACAGTCGTGAACAACTTCACAAGCGCGCCCGTCAGGACGTCGGCCAATACGTTCGAAACGGGCGACACGCTGACGCACGCGAGCGCGAAAGCGGCGCTCGCGGCTGGGCTTGCGCGCATCGGCGGCGGCGCGACCGCGGTCGACTGCGCGCCGCTCAGGCAGTTCGATTCGTCGGCGCTCGCCGTGCTGCTCGCATGGCAACGCGCCGCGACCGCGCGCGGCACGCCGCTCGTGATCGTCAACCTTCCTGCGGGGCTGTCTAGCCTCGCTCAAGCCTACGGCGTCGATACCCTCCTGACCGTACGACATTGACGCTTATCTGATTGACAGGCGTCGGTGAGCCTTGCACCGCGTTTCACGTTCGTGTGCTGGTTCACCTTCTCTCAAGGCAAGTCGGCGGTTTCGACTTTTGCCCTATAATCAAACGTTTTTGGGCGGCTGGCCGTTCCCGTCAGGTCGACGGCGAAAGCGCAAGCATTCTTTTGCACCCGGCCCCAAATCCGTTCCCCCATGCTTTCGCGCCCTTGCCGGGCGACCAATCAGGCGTCGTCCCCCCGGCGGCGCACAGTCATGTCAGCGATTGAAATTCGTAACGTCAGGAAGCGCTACAAGGATCTGCAAGCGCTCAAAGGCGTCAGCTTCACCGTCGAACAAGGCGAATTCTTCGGGCTGCTCGGCCCGAACGGCGCCGGCAAGACGACGCTCATCAGCATCCTCGCGGGACTCGCGCGCGCCGACGAAGGCAGCATCGCGGTCCACGGCCACGACGTCGTCGACGATTTCCGCCGCGCGCGCCGCGCACTCGGCGTCGTGCCGCAAGAACTGGTGTTCGATCCCTTCTTCACCGTGCGCGAGACGCTGCGCATTCAGTCCGGCTACTTTGGCCTGCGCAAGAACGACGACTGGATCGACGAAGTGATGGCCAATCTCGATCTCACCGAAAAAGCCGATGCGAACATGCGCGCGCTGTCCGGCGGGATGAAGCGCCGCGTGCTGGTCGCGCAGGCGCTCGTGCACCGGCCGCCCGTGATCGTGCTCGACGAGCCGACGGCCGGCGTCGACGTCGAACTGCGCCAGACGCTGTGGAAGTTCATCTCGCGCCTGAACCGCGAAGGCCACACGATCGTGCTCACCACGCACTATCTGGAAGAAGCCGAAGCGCTGTGCGACCGGATCGCGATGCTGCGACGCGGCGAAGTCGTCGCGCTGGAGCGCACGAGCACGCTGCTGCAACGCTTTGCCGGCACGCAACTGTTCATCCGCTTTGCACAGGGCGTGCTGCCCGCCGAGCTGCGCTCGCTCGAAGTCGATCCCGGCGACGTCAACGGCCGCCAGCATCTGCTGCGTCTGTCGAGCTATGACGACGTCGAGCGCATCCTCGCGCAATGCCGCGCGGCGGGCTGCACGTTCGAAGAGATCGAGGTCCGCAAGGCCGACCTCGAAGACGTGTTCCTGCAAGTGATGAACGGACCGGAAGTCGTCGAGGGGTTGGCATGAGCGGCTTTCGCACACTGTTCTACAAAGAGATGCTGCGCTTCTGGAAGGTGTCGTTCCAGACGGTGCTCGCGCCCGTCATCACGGCGCTGCTGTATCTGACGATCTTCGGCCATGCGCTGCGCGATCACGTGCAGGTCTATCCGGGCGTCATGTACACGAGCTTCCTCGTCCCCGGTCTCGTGATGATGAGCGTGCTGCAGAATGCGTTCGCCAACAGTTCGTCGTCGCTGATCCAGTCGAAGATCACGGGCAATCTCGTGTTCGTGCTGCTGCCGCCGCTCACGCACTACGAGATGTACGCGGCCTACGTGCTCGCGGCCGTCGTGCGCGGGCTGTGCGTCGGGCTCGGCGTATTCATCGTGACGGTCTGGTTCATTCCGATGAGCTTTACCGCCCCGCTATACATCATCGCGTTCGCGATGCTGGGCTCGGCGATCCTCGGCACGCTAGGTCTGATCGCGGGCATCTGGGCCGAGAAGTTCGACCAGCTCGCCGCCTTCCAGAATTTTTTGATCATGCCGCTCACGTTCCTGTCGGGCGTGTTCTACTCGACCCACACGCTGCCCACAGGCTGGCGCGAAATCTCGCGGCTCAACCCGTTTTTCTACATGATCGACGGCTTTCGCTATGGCTTCTTCGGCATGTCGGATATCAATCCGCTGTGGAGCCTGCTGATCGTCGGCGGTTTCTTTGTCGTGCTGGCTGCGCTGGCCATGCGCATGCTCGCCAACGGCTACAAGCTGCGTCACTGACTGGTGCACTCATAGGAGCACTCATGCTACCCACTCCCGAACAGGTCAAGAACTACATCGCGGCGGGCCTTCCTTGCGAGCATCTCGAAGTGGAAGGCGACGGCCAGCATTTCTTCGCGACCATCGTGTCGCCGAATTTCGAAGGCAAGCGTCTGATTCAACGGCATCAACTCGTGTACGCGGCGCTCGGCGACCGCATGCGCGAAGAAATTCACGCGCTCAGCATGAAGACGCTGACGCCCGCCGAATGGCAAAGCGCGTAATCTGAGCGGATTGCCCGGATTCACCAGGAGCTGTTTGTCGGGGGACAGTGCTCAACAACATGGCTGCAAGAAGAGCGCAACAACAAGCTGCACAATAAGCTTCAAAAGTAGCTGCAATTAGCTGGACATTTAGTGCGAATCGAACAAGAGACTCGCGGCACCGCGAACGGCGCCGCAGCAACCGCCCACAAGACGCCCGCAGGCGGACGGGCAGATCAGGAACAAACAGGCATGGACAAACTCGTGATTGAAGGCGGGCAAAAGCTCGCTGGTGAGATCGTCGTTTCGGGTGCGAAGAACGCGGCGCTGCCGATTCTCTGCGCGAGCTTGTTGAGCGCGGAGCCGGTTCATCTCGACAACGTGCCCGATCTGCAGGACGTGCGCACCACGCTCAAGTTGCTCGGCCAGATGGGCGTGCGCACGGAAAGCAGTGACGGCAAGGTGCAACTCGATGCGTCGAAGGTCGACAACCTCGTCGCGCCGTACGAACTCGTGAAGACGATGCGTGCGTCGATTCTCGTGCTCGGTCCGCTCGTCGCGCGTTTCGGCGAAGCGAAGGTGTCGCTGCCGGGCGGCTGCGCGATCGGCGCGCGTCCCGTCGACCAGCACATCAAGGGCCTGCAGGCGATGGGCGCCGAGATCAACATCGAGCACGGCTTCATCGAAGCGCGCGCGAAGCGTCTGAAGGGCGCGCGCATCATCACCGACATGATCACCGTCACGGGCACCGAAAACCTGCTGATGGCGGCCGTGCTCGCAGATGGCGAGACAGTGCTTGAAAACGCGGCGCGCGAGCCGGAAGTGATCGATCTCGCGAACCTGCTCGTCGCGATGGGCGCGAAGATCGACGGCATCGGCACGGACCGTCTCGTCGTTCAGGGCGTCGACAAGCTGCACGGCGCGAAGCACACGGTGGTGCCGGACCGCATCGAAGCCGGCACGTTCCTGTGCGCGGTCGCGGCGGCGGGCGGCGACGTCACGCTGCGCCACATCCGTCCGCAGATTCTCGAAGCCGTGACCGACAAGCTGCGCGAAGCGGGCGTCACGATCGAGGAAGGCGACGACTGGATGCGCGTGCGCATGAATCAACGCCCGAAGGCCGTGTCGTTCCGCACCTCCGAATACCCGGCGTTCCCGACTGACATGCAGGCGCAGTTCATGGCGCTCAACACGCTCGCCGACGGCACGGCGCAAGTGGTCGAGACGATCTTCGAAAACCGCTTCATGCACGTGCAGGAACTGAACCGCCTCGGCGCGAACATCACGATCGACGGCAAGACAGCGCTCGTGAACGGCGTCGAGAAACTGTCGGGCGCGAAGGTGATGGCCACCGACCTGCGCGCGTCGGCGAGTCTCGTCATTGCGGGCCTGTGCGCGGAAGGCGAAACGCTCGTCGACCGCATCTATCACCTCGATCGCGGCTACGACCGGATGGAATCGAAACTCACCGCAGTCGGCGCGAAAGTGCGCCGCATCAAAGGTAATCAGGCATGAGCGAGTTGCCGCAAACGTCGTCGTCGTCAGCCGTGGCCAAGCCGCTGACGCTCGCGCTGTCGAAGGGCCGCATCTTCGAGGAAACGGTGCCGCTGCTCGCGGCAGCGGGCATCGAAGTGACGGAAGATCCCGAGACTTCGCGCAAGCTGATTCTGCCGACCACCGATCCGAACCTGCGCGTGATCATCGTGCGTGCCACCGACGTGCCGACGTACGTCGAGTACGGCGCGGCGGATTTCGGCGTTGCGGGCAAGGACGTGCTGATCGAGCACGGCGGCAGCGGCCTGTATCAGCCGATCGATCTCGACATCGCGCGCTGCCGGATGTCGGTGGCCGTCGCGGCCGGCTTCGACTACGCGAACGCCGTGCGCCAGGGCGCGCGCCTGCGCGTCGCCACCAAGTACGTGCAGACGGCGCGCGAGCATTTCGCGTCGAAAGGCGTGCACGTCGATCTGATCAAGCTGTACGGATCGATGGAACTGGCGCCGCTCGTCGGCCTCGCCGACGCGATCGTCGACCTGGTCAGCTCGGGCGGCACGCTGCGCGCCAACAATCTCGTCGAAGTCGAAGAGATCATGCAGATCTCGTCGCGCCTCGTGGTCAACCAGGCGGCGCTCAAGCTCAAGCGCGCGGCGCTGGCGCCGATCCTCGATGCGTTCCAGCGCGCGTCGCAACGCATGGACGCACCCGCCTGACCCCGCGTCTGGCTCGCGCGCCTTACCGAAACGGATACCAGCATGTCTATCAAGATTCGCAAACTCGATTCCAGCACTGAAGATTTCCAGAAGTCGCTGCATGCGGTGCTCGCGTTCGAAGCGAGCGAAGACGAAGCGATCGAGCGCTCGGTCGCGCAGATTCTGGCCGACGTGAAGGCGCGCGGCGATGCCGCCGTGCTCGACTACACGAATCGCTTCGATCGGCTGAACGCCCAGAGCGTGGCCGCGCTCGAACTGCCGATGTCGGAACTCGAAGCCGCGCTCGAAGGCCTCGAGCCGAAGCGCCGCGCGGCGCTCGAAGCCGCAGCGGCGCGCGTTCGCGGCTATCACGAAAAGCAGAAGATCGAATGCGGCAGCCATAGCTGGCAATACACGGAAGCCGACGGCACGGTGCTCGGCCAGAAGGTCACGCCGCTCGATCGCGCGGGCATCTACGTGCCGGGCGGCAAGGCAGCGTATCCGTCGTCGGTGCTGATGAACGCGATTCCGGCGCGCGTAGCGGGCGTGCGCGAAATCGTCATGGTCGTGCCCACGCCCGATGGCGTGAAGAATCCGCTCGTGCTGGCGGCGGCGCTGCTGGGCGGCGTCGATCGCGTGTTCACGATCGGCGGCGCGCAGGCCGTCGGCGCGCTCGCGTACGGCACGCAAACCATTCCCGCCGTCGACAAGATCTGCGGACCGGGCAATGCGTATGTCGCGTCGGCGAAGCGCCGCGTGTTCGGCACGGTGGGTATCGACATGATCGCCGGGCCGTCGGAGATTCTCGTGCTGTGCGACGGCACGACCGATCCGCGCTGGGTCGCGATGGATCTGTTCTCGCAGGCCGAGCACGACGAACTCGCGCAATCCATTCTGCTGTGCCCGGACGACGGCTTCATCGCGCGCGTGCAGGACGCGATCAATGAGCTGCTGCCGACCATGCCGCGCCGCGACGTGATCCAGGCGTCGCTGGAAGGACGCGGCGCGCTCGTGAAGGTGCGCGACATGGAGCAGGCGTGCGCGATCGCCAACGACATCGCGCCGGAACACCTCGAAATTTCCGCGCTCGAGCCGCAGCAGTGGGCGCAGCAGATCCGTCACGCCGGCGCGATCTTCCTCGGCCGCTACACAAGCGAAAGTCTCGGCGATTACTGCGCGGGGCCGAATCACGTGCTGCCTACGTCTCGTACCGCACGTTTTTCGTCGCCGCTCGGCGTTTATGATTTCTTCAAGCGCTCGAGCCTGATCGAAGTGAGTGCGGACGGCGCGCAGACGCTCGGCGAAATCGCCGCCGAACTCGCGTACGGCGAAGGCCTGCAGGCGCACGCGCGCAGCGCCGAATTCCGGATGAAGAACACAGGCTGATCTTTCTTGCGGCGAGGCGCCGTCTCGAGCGGGCAAAGGGCGCACTTTGCGGGACGGACGACGCTTTCACGAACATCGAGACTTCAAACCCGGGGCGGCCGCGGCTGCCCCATTGCGCTACCGCCTGCCGGAAGACGGGCGCATTGACGCCATGACGACACCTCAAGACATCATTCGCCGCGACGTGCTCGCGATGACGAGCTATCCCGTCGCCGACGCGACGGGTCTCGTGAAGCTCGACGCGATGGAAAATCCGTTTCCGCTGCCCGAGGCGCTCGCTGCGCAGCTCGGCGAGCATCTGGCGGCCGTCGCGCTGAACCGCTATCCGGCGCCGCGCCCCGAGGCGCTGCTCGACAAGCTCAAGCGCACGATGAACGTGCCCGCGAACTGCGACGTGCTGCTCGGCAACGGCTCGGACGAACTGATCAGCATGATTTCCGTCGCGTGCTCGACGCCGGGCGCGAAGGTGCTGGCACCCGTGCCCGGTTTCGTGATGTACGCCATGTCCGCGAGGCTCGCGAACATGGACTTCGTCGGCGTGCCGCTGAAGGCCGATTTCACGCTCGACATGGACGCCATGCTTGCCGCAATCGGCGAGCATCAGCCCGCCGTGATCTATCTCGCGTATCCGAACAATCCGACGGGCACGCTGTTCGATGCCGCCGACATGGAACGCCTCATCCAGGCAGCGAACCAAAGCCTCGTCGTGATCGACGAGGCGTATCAGCCGTTCGCGCAGCACAGCTGGATGCCGCGCGCGGGCGAGTTCGACAACGTGGTCGTGATGCGCACGGTGTCGAAGCTGGGGCTGGCGGGCATCCGCCTTGGCTACATGGCGGGCCGCAGCGAGTGGATCAACGAGTTCGACAAGGTGCGTCCGCCGTACAACGTCAACGTGCTGACGCAGGCTACGGCCGATTTCCTGCTCGATCACATCGACGTGCTCGACGCGCAGGCCGCGCAACTGCGCGACGAACGCGCGAAACTGGCGCAGGCGATCGCCGCGCTGCCGGGCGCGCAGGTGTTCCCGAGCGCGGGCAACTTCCTGCTCGTGCGCGTGCCGGATGCATCGGTGACGTTCGAAACCCTGCTTACTTCGCGGGTTTTGATCAAAAACGTGAGTAAAATGCATCCATTGCTCGCGAATTGCGTGCGTTTGACGGTCGGTTCGCCGGAAGAAAACGCGCAAATGCTCGCCGCGCTGAAACTCGTGCTGAATTGATGTCGCGCCGGCACTTTTTCTAAAACCCCCACTTTTTCAAGTCAGATTCGAGGAATTGCCATGCGCCTTGCGGAAGTCGTTCGCAACACAAGCGAAACGCAGATCCGTGTGAAGATCAACCTGGACGGCACCGGTCAGCAGAAGCTGGCTACGGGCGTGCCGTTCCTCGATCACATGCTCGACCAGATCGCACGTCACGGGCTGATCGATCTGGACATCGAAGCGCATGGCGATACGCATATCGACGATCACCATACCGTCGAAGACGTCGGCATCACGCTGGGTCAAGCCATCGCCAAAGCAGTCGGCGACAAGAAGGGCATCCGCCGTTACGGCCATTCTTACGTGCCGCTCGACGAAGCGCTGTCGCGCGTCGTGATCGACTTTTCCGGCCGTCCGGGCCTCGAATTCCACGTGCCTTTCACGCGCGCGCGTATCGGTACGTTCGACGTCGATCTGTCCATCGAATTTTTCCGCGGCTTCGTGAACCATGCGGGCGTCACGCTGCATATCGACAACCTGCGTGGCCTGAACGCGCATCATCAGATGGAAACGGTGTTCAAGGCTTTCGGCCGCGCGCTGCGCATGGCGACCGAACTGGACGAGCGCGCGGCGGGACAGATTCCGTCGACCAAGGGCAGTCTCTGAGCGACACGCCTCCACCAATAGGACCGGCTGCGCCGCGCGCGGCCGGCTTGAGATGGACATCATCAAGTCGTTTATTTCGCTGCTCGCGTTGATCAACCCGGTCGGCGCGATTCCGTTTTTCTGAGTCTGACGCAGCAGCAATCGATCGCGGAGCAGCGTCGCACGATTCGTATCGCATCGATTTCGGTGTTTTGCGTGATCGCCGTGTCGACGCTGATCGGACAGCAGATCATCCGTTTCTTTGGCATCTCGATCGGTGCGCTGGAAGTCGGGGGTGGCATCATCATGCTGCTGATGTCGATCAGCATGCTGAACGCGCAGGTCGGCAATGCGCGCTCGACGCCGGAAGAACGGCACGAAGCGGAGATGAAGGACAACATCGCCGTTGTGCCGCTGGCGATTCCGCTGCTGACGGGGCCGGGCTCCATCAGTACCGTCCTAGTCTATTCGGCCAGCTATCCTCATTGGTACGAGCGGATTAGTCTGATTGCCATTGGCGCCGTGATTGCGGCGCTCTGTTTCGGCTCGCTGAGTCTCGCTGAACCGATTGCCCGCTGGGTGGGTCGGACGGGAATCAATATCGGCACGCGGCTGATGGGCCTGATGTTGTCGGCGCTGGCGGTGGAGTTCATCGTCAACGGATTGAAGGCGTTGCTGCCTAACTTGAAATGAAAACTTCGATAGCGATTGTGGATTACGGAATGGGCAACCTGCGTTCGGTGGCCCAGGCACTGCGGAAAGCCGCGCCTGAAGCGGACGTGGCCATCGTCGACAAGCCCGAAGCGATTCGCGCGGCCGACCGCGTGGTACTGCCCGGCCAGGGCGCGATGCCCGACTGCATGCGCTCGCTCGGCGAATCCGGCTTGCAGGAGGCTGTGGTCGAGGCGTCGCGCAACAAACCGCTGATGGGCGTGTGCGTGGGCGAGCAGATGCTGTTCGACTGGAGCGCGGAAGGCGACACGAAGGGCCTCGGCCTGTTGCCCGGCAAGGTGGTGCGTTTCGATCTGGAAGGCCAGTTGCAAGACGACGGCTCGCGCTTCAAGGTGCCGCAGATGGGCTGGAACCGCGTGCGTCAGGCGCAGCCGCATCCGCTGTGGGATGGCGTCGCCGACAACGCGTTCTTCTATTTCGTGCATAGCTATTACGTCGTGCCGGAAAATGCCGCGCATACGTCGGGCGAAACGGTGTACGGTGTGCCCTTTACCTCGGCGGTGGCGCGGGATAACATTTTTGCGACCCAATTCCACCCGGAAAAGAGCGCCGACGCAGGCTTGCGCGTGTATCGCAACTTCGTGCACTGGAATCCCTGATCTCTTTCGTCAGCGTCTTCAACCGTCCATGTTCTTCGTCCGGTTTTATTGCCTTGTTCCGGTGCATTCGCGCCAGAAGCCGATCGGCAAGGTCGCCGAAAGACATGTACTAAACTAGCGGAACGGCCTGGCGCGGGCCGCAGCCGGTTTGCCCGCCAGCCGAACTTCAACTTTTCTCCCAGACAACACCCGATTGCTATGCTGCTGATCCCCGCCATCGACCTGAAAGACGGTCAGTGTGTACGCCTCAAACAGGGCGATATGGACCAGGCGACGATTTTCCACGAGGAACCGGCGGTGATGGCCCGACATTGGGTCGACCGTGGCGCGCGGCGCCTGCACCTCGTCGACCTGAATGGCGCGTTCGCCGGCAAGCCGAAGAACGAGGAAGCGATTCGCGCGATCATCGAAGAAGTCGGCGGCGAGATTCCCGTGCAGCTCGGCGGCGGCATCCGCGATCTGAATACGATCGAACGCTATCTGGACGACGGCCTCGAATACGTGATCATCGGCACGGCGGCCGTGAAGAATCCGGGCTTCCTGCTGGAGGCATGCACGGCATTCGGCGGGCATATCATCGTCGGGCTCGACGCGAAAGACGGCAAGGTGGCCACCGACGGCTGGAGCAAGCTGACGGGCCACGAAGTCGCCGACCTCGCGCGCAAGTTCGAGGACTACGGCTGCGAGTCGATCATTTACACCGACATCGGCCGCGACGGCATGCTGCAGGGCATCAACATCGAGGCGACGGTACGCCTCGCGCGCGCGGTGAAGATACCCGTGATCGCGAGCGGCGGGCTGTCCAACCTCGGCGACATCGAAGCGCTGTGCGAAGTGGAAGACGAGGGGATCGAAGGCGTGATCTGCGGCCGCGCGATCTATTCGGGCGACCTCGATTTCGCCGCGGCGCAGACGCACGCAGATCGCCTGCGCGAATCGGACGACGCCTGAGCGCTCTCGCGGTGCGTGCCTGACGGCGCGCACGCTGCCGCTTTCCGGCGTGCAGGCCTTATGCCGCTTCTCGTGACTCGTTCACGTGCGAGCGGCCTCACCCAGCGGTATAGGCAAGAATCAGCAAGATCATGGCTTTAGCTAAACGCATCATCCCCTGTCTGGACGTGACGGCTGGCCGCGTGGTCAAGGGCGTCAACTTCGTCGAACTGCGCGACGCGGGGGACCCCGTCGAAATCGCGCGCCGCTACGACGAGCAGGGTGCCGACGAACTCACGTTCCTCGACATCACGGCCACCTCCGACCAGCGCGACCTGATCCTGCCGATCATCGAGGCGGTGGCCTCGCAGGTGTTCATTCCGCTGACGGTCGGCGGCGGCGTGCGTGCCGTCGAAGACGTGCGGCGTCTTTTGAACGCGGGCGCGGACAAGGTCAGCATGAACTCGTCGGCCGTCGCGAATCCTCAGCTTGTGCGCGATTCGACCGATAAATACGGCTCGCAGTGCATCGTCGTCGCGATCGACGCGAAGCGCGTGTCGGCGGAAGGCGAAACGCCGCGCTGGGAAGTGTTCACGCACGGCGGCCGCAAGAACACGGGGCTCGACGCCGTCGAGTGGGCGCGCAAGATGGCCGAACTCGGCGCGGGTGAAATCCTGCTGACCAGCATGGACCGCGACGGCACGAAAAGCGGCTTCGACATTGCGCTCACGCGTGCGGTGTCCGACGCGGTGCCCATTCCCGTCATTGCTTCGGGCGGTGTCGGCTCGCTGCAGCATCTGGCCGACGGCATCAAGGAAGGCCGCGCGGACGCCGTGCTGGCCGCGAGCATTTTTCACTATGGCGAGCACACGGTCGGCGAGTGCAAGCACTTCATGGCCGATCAGGGCATTTCGGTGAGGTTGTAACGTGATCAATCCATCTGAAGTCGGCTGGCTCGACAAGGTGCAGTGGGACGCGAACGGCCTCGTGCCCGTGATCGCGCAGGAAGCCTCCACGAACGACGTGCTCATGTTCGCGTGGATGAATCGCGAAGCGCTGTCCAAAACAATCGAAACGGGCCGCGCCGTCTATTTCTCGCGTTCGCGTCAGCGCCTGTGGTTCAAGGGCGAGGAGTCGGGCCACGTGCAACATGTGCGCGAGGTGCGGCTCGATTGCGACGAAGACGTCGTGCTGCTGAAGGTCGAGCAGGTGTCGGGCATCGCCTGCCACACTGGGCGGCACTCGTGCTTTTTCCAGAAATTCGAAGGCTCGGTCGATACCGGCAACTGGGTTGCCGTCGATCCCGTGCTGAAAGACCCCGAACATATCTACAAATGACGCAAGATCTGCAATCCACGGCCGACACGCTTCGCCGCCTCGCCGCCATCATCGATAGCCGCAAGGGCGGGGACCCCGACGCTTCGTACGTCGCACGCCTCTTTCACAAGGGCGACGACGCCGTGCTGAAGAAGATCGGCGAAGAAGCCACGGAAGTCGTGCTGGCCGCGAAAGACGTGCGGCTGGGCGCGGAGCGCAAGGCGCTGGTCTACGAAGTGGCCGATCTGTGGTTTCATTGTCTCGTGATGCTGTCGCACTTCGATCTGAATCCCGTCGACGTGCTCGCCGAACTGGAGCGCCGCGAAGGGTTGTCGGGCATCGAGGAAAAGGCATTGCGCAAGAGCCGCGAGCGCGAGCAGAACGGCGACTGAGGCCGTCTCGCGCGATACGGGCAGCAAGGTCAACGGTCGCCGACGCGGCACGGGCTCTGCAACAGACTCCGTTCGCACTCTCCTGGAGGACGCAAGCATGGAACAGTCGCACGGCGGATATCCGCCTCCGTCGTACCAGAGCGCGGTCGAAATCGACCGGCAGCGCGGGCTGCGCACGCTGACGCACATCATCTATGCGCTCTACGCCGTGTACTGGCTGACGGGTGGCATTTCGGTGCTCGTCGCGATCATCATCAACTACATCAAGCGGCCGGAGACGGTCGGCACGCCGTACGAGGCGCATTTCGACTGGCAGATCCGCACGTTCTGGATGGGATTGGTCGGGCACCTGATCGGCGTGGCGCTGTTTATCGTGCTCATCGGCGTGCCCATCCTGTGGGCTGTCGCGATCTGGACGTTGTACCGTATCATCAAAGGCTGGCTGTACCTGACGACAACAAGCCGCTGACGAACCCGCGCGGCTGGTTCTGATTGCCCTTGCGCGTCGCATTCGCCGTCCACCAAGACCATGAGCCACGATCCGAACTGCCTTTTCTGCAAGATCGCCGCGGGGGAAATCCCGTCGACGAAAGTCCATGAAGACGACGAGTTCGTCGCGTTCCGCGATATCCGGCCCGCGGCCGAAACGCATGTACTCGTGATCCCGCGCAAGCACATCGATACGCTGTCGCACTGCACCGAAAGCGACGCCGCCCTGCTTGGTAAAATGTTGATATTGGTTGCGCGCCTCGCAGATCAGTTGGGCGTCGCTTACACGGGCGGGCAGACGGGTTTCCGCACGGTCATCAACACGGGGCCTGGCGGCGGACAGGAGGTGTATCACCTGCACGCGCATCTGCTGGCGGGGCCGCGTCCGTGGCTGCGTATGGGATGAATGCAGGGATGAAGCGGGGATGAAAGCGCACGCAAGCTGCGCCGTTTTCCGCCAGGCGCGATACTGTCTGGTCATCGCGAGGCCGGTTCGACAATGATTCGCTGCATGCGTTTTTTGACTACGCACAATGGCGCAACCGGCCGGAGAAGTCGCCATTTTATGTAGGGATGTAACGACAGCGACTCGCAGGCGTGTTCATAATGAGACAGATTGGCGTGGGCGCCGATGCAATGAAAAGGCGTCGTCGGTAGTTTCACAGAGGGAGCGCATGGAACGCGCTTCGGTTCAGCCGAAAGGCATACAGTCGCCGTCGCCCAAGTACGACGGTGGGGGTTAAGGAGATTTTCATGGGTTCATTGAGTATTTGGCACTGGCTGATCGTTCTGCTGATCGTCGCTCTGGTGTTCGGCACGAAGAAACTGCGCAACATCGGCAGCGATCTGGGCGGCGCGGTGAAGGGCTTCAAGGAAGGCATGAAGGACGGCGAAACGCCCGATGCACCGCCGCGCGACCAGATTTCGCGCACGAATACCGTCGACGTCGACGCAAAGGAAAAGGCGCCGCATTCCGGCGATTCCCGCTAACACGGCGCCAGCCGACGCTTGCGCTGCGCGCGCGCACTGACGGGAAGCCCAATCCATGCTGGACCTCGGTTTGACCAAAATGGCGTTGATCGGCGTGGTCGCGCTGGTCGTGCTCGGGCCGGAGCGCTTGCCGCGCGTGGCCCGCACGGCGGGCGCGCTATTCGGCCGGGCGCAGCGCTATATCAACGACGTAAAGGCCGAAGTCACGCGTGAAATCGAACTCGACGAATTGCGACGCATGAAGACGGAGTTCGAAAGCGCCGCGCAAAACGTCGAAACCACGATTCACGACAATCTGCGCAAGCACGAAACCGAACTGAACGAGGCGTGGGCGCAGGGCACGTCGGTGTCGCCGAGCATTGCGGGCGGCGCCGTCGAGAGCCTGGCCTCCGCGACGGACGATTCGCACGTCATGACGGACGGCACGTCCTGGCGCAGCGCCAATGCGGGCACGCCCAAGCGCAAGAACTGGCGCGTCAGGCAGACGGCCACGCCGACCTGGTACAAGCACGCAACGTTGCGGCGCACACGTGTGCAATCGGGTGCGGCGCGCGTCGCAAGGCATACGCCCGTCAGCCTGCGTCGCCCCACGCGCTTCTTCTGATCTTCCGATGTCCCGCGTATCAATCTCCAACCGAGGGCCGGTGTGAGCGACCCCCAAAATCAGAATGAAGGCACTGAAGAGACCTTCATCTCGCATCTCGTCGAACTGCGCGACCGGATCATTCGCGCGGGCATTTCGGTGATCGTCGTGTTCGTCGGGCTCGTGTACTGGGCGCCCGACATCTTCCGGCTTCTCGCGCGTCCGCTGATGAACAATCTGCCGAAGGACGGCAAGATGATCGTCACCGATGTGACCGGCTCGTTCTTCGTGCCGATGAAGGTGACGATGCTGGTCGCTTTCGTGATCGCTTTGCCGTTCGTGCTGTATCAGATCTGGGCGTTCGTCGCGCCGGGGCTGTATCAGCACGAGAAGAAGCTGGTTGGGCCGCTGGTCGGCAGCAGCTACACGCTGTTCCTGTGCGGGATGGCGTTCGCGTATTTCGTCGTGTTTCCGACCATCTTCCGCGTAATGGCGCACTACAACGCGCCGCTCGGTGCGGAGATGACAACCGATATCGACAACTACCTGAGCTTCGTGCTGACGATGTTCATTGCTTTCGGCGTGACCTTCGAAGTGCCGATCGTCGTCGTGCTGCTGGTGCGGATGAACGTGCTGACCATCAAGAAGCTCAAGGAAATCCGTCCGTACGTGATTGTCGGCGCGTTCGTGATTTCGGCCGTCGTGACACCGCCGGACGTGTTCTCGCAGCTGATCCTGGCGATTCCGCTGATCGTGCTGTACGAAGCGGGGATCATCGCGGCGCGGCTCTTCGTCAGCAAGCCGGTTGCTTCGACCGAGAACGAGGCCGCGAGCTGAACGGCCGGTGCGCGCCGGTCGCCGCCGCGCCGGCTGCAACCCCGTACCGCCAATAGATGGCAAAAAGGGCAGTGCTCCGATGGAGACTGCCCTTTTTGTTGCCCTTCGTGTTTGCTTCGACGGCTTGCCTGAAGCATGAACCTTTGCGCTAAAGCCGATCAATCCGGCCGCTCAACGCAGCCGCTCAACCCAACTGTCAACCGCCTTCATCGTCATCGCCTTCGTCGGCGGGCTGTTTCGGCGGCGGCGGGCGCTTGCCGATCATCACCGTCAGATCCATTTCCTTGTTTTTGCGCACCAGATGCACCTTCGCGTCGGTGCCGGGCTTGATCTGCGCGATCACGTTCAGCAGGCGCGTCGTATCGGTGATGTCCTGACCGTTGACGGCCACGAGAATATCGCCGGGCTTGATGCCGGCCTTGTCCGCAGGGCCGCCCTTCAGCACCCCCGCGACGATCGCGCCCGATTTCTGGTCGAGCCCGAACGATTCCGCGATTTCAGGCGTCACGTCTTGCGGTTCGACGCCGATCCAGCCGCGCGTCACCGTGCCCGTCGTGATGATGCTTTCCAGCACGCTGCGCGCCGTCGAGACGGGAATCGCGAAGCCGATGCCCAGCGAGCCGCCCGAGCGCGAATAGATCGCCGTGTTGATGCCGAGCAGGTTGCCGTTCACGTCGACGAGCGCGCCGCCCGAATTGCCGGGATTGATGGGCGCGTCCGTCTGGATGAAGTTTTCGAACGTATTGATGCCGAGGTGATTGCGCCCGAGCGCGCTGACGATGCCCATCGTCACGGTCTGCCCGACGCCGAACGGATTGCCGATCGCGAGCACCACGTCGCCGACGCGCGTCTGGTCCATCCGGCCGAGCGTGATGGTGGGCAGATTGGTCATGTTGACCTTCAGCACGGCGAGATCGGTTTCGGGATCGACGCCGATCACCTTCGCGTTCGTCGTGCGGCCGTCGGCCAGCGCGATTTCGATCTGATCTGCGCCGTCCACGACATGCTGGTTCGTTAGAATGTAACCTTCCGAACTCACGATAACTCCCGAGCCGAGATTGGCCGCGGGTTGCTCTTGCTGCTTTTTGTTCTTGTCGCCGAAGAAGTAGCGGAACAGGGGATCTTTGGCGCGCGGATCGGGCGGAAGCGAGCCGTCCTTGCTCGAAAACACGTTGACGACGGCAGGCATCGCTTTTTGCGCCGCGTCCGCGTAGGAATTCTGGGCCGCGCCACCGCTGCCGATTCCGGGTGCCACCTCTCGGAGCGCGACGATCGGCTCGGCCAGTTGCTTGCCGAACTGCCCTTGACGCTGCAGCCATTGCGGCTTGAGGGTCGCAATGATGAACATCAGCGCCAGCAGCACGGTCACCGCCTGGGCGAAGAACAGCCAAAAGCGTCTGAGCATCTGAAAATTAGAGGTGTATATGGATCGGATCGAACTCGAATTGTACTTGAACAATCTCCTTGAAACTTCGCGCTTCAAGGACTATTGCCCGAACGGCCTGCAGGTCGAAGGCAGGCGCAAGATCGAGAAAATCGCGACGGGCGTGACGGCGTCCCTGGCCTTCCTGGAGGCCGCGCTGGAGTGGGGCGCCGACGCCGTGCTCGTCCATCATGGCTATTTCTGGCGCAACGAGTCGCCGCAGATCACCGGCCGTAAATATCACCGGCTCAAGGCGCTGCTCGCCAACGATCTGAACCTGTTCGCGTTCCATCTGCCCCTCGACGATCATCCGATTTACGGTAACAACGCGCAGCTCGGCGCGAAATTCGGCCTGATTGCGGATGGACGCTTCGGCGAGAACGATATCGGCTGGATGAGCACGCTGCCCATGCCGATCACGCTCGCGCACCTGAGCGCGGAAGTCGAGCAGACGCTCGGCCGCACGCCGCTCGTGCTGGGCGACCCCGACAGGCAATTGCGGCGCGTGGCGTGGTGCACGGGCGCTGCGCAAGGCTACTTCGAAGCGGCCATCGAGGCGGGCGCGGACGTCTATCTGACGGGCGAGATTTCCGAGCCAGTCACGCATATGTCGGCGGAAAGCGGCGTCGCGTTCATTTCGGCAGGGCACCACGCCACCGAGCGTTACGGCGTGCAGGCGCTGGGCGCGCATCTGTCCGAACAGTTCGAACTGGAACACCTGTTTATCGATATTCATAATCCGGTATGAATATTGGTCCGATTCCGCGACTAAAAGGATTGAAAAACGGAGGAAATGCTTAATAAAAGCCGTAAAAAAGTTTGCGTTCCGTGCGGGGAAACCCTGATTTATCAATGACTTCGCACGGTTTTTGGCAATCGGCCCTTGTAAATGCCGACTCCATTCGAGCAAACTAGCGGCGGTAGACCCGACGTGAAGGAAAAATCCAACTCAGAAGTGGGGCGTGTGATGCGAGACAAGGAAGATGAACGCGTCGATGGCAGCCGCCGTACCTGGCTGATTGCGACGACCGTAGCAGGTGGCATTGGAGGGGTCGCCACCGTCGTACCCTTTGTTAGTTCGTTTGCACCATCCGAAAAAGCCAAAGCGGCGGGAGCGCCCGTCGAAGTCGATATTTCCAATCTGAAGCCCGGCGACATGATGACGGTTGCCTGGCGCGGCAAGCCTGTCTGGATCATCAATCGCACCGACAAGATGCTGGCCGACGTCCAGAAGGCCGACAAGGAAGTCGCCGATCCCCAGAGCAAGAATCCGTTTTCGATGCCGGAGCCGGACTACACCAAAAACGAGTTCCGTTCCCGGCCCGACCACAAGAATCTTTTCGTCGCCGTCGCGGTGTGCACGCATCTGGGCTGCACGCCGACTCCACGCTTCCAGGAAGGCGCGCAGCCCAACCTGCCCGACGACTGGCCCGGCGGCTTTCTATGCCCGTGCCACGGCTCGACCTACGACATGGCGGGCCGCGTCTTCAAGAACAAACCCGCGCCGCAAAACCTCGACATCCCGCCTTACATGATCACAGGCAACACGCTCGTGATCGGCAAGGACGAGAAAGGAGAAGCGTAATGGCGACGACCGAAAAAGAGGTGGAAACAACGGGACTCACCGGCTGGATCGATCGCCGCTTCCCCATGACGGCGACCTGGAAAGCTCACGTCTCCGAGTACTACGCGCCGAAGAACTTCAACTTCTGGTACTTCTTCGGCTCGCTGGCGCTGCTGGTGCTCGTCAACCAGATCGTCACGGGCATTTTCCTCACGATGAACTACAAGCCCGACGCGACGCTCGCCTTTGCATCGGTCGAGTACATCATGCGCGAGGTGCCGTGGGGCTGGCTGATCCGCTACATGCATTCCACGGGCGCGTCGATGTTCTTCGTCGTCGTGTATCTGCATATGTTCCGCGGGCTGCTGTACGGCTCATATCGCAAGCCGCGCGAACTGGTGTGGATCTTCGGCTGCGCAATTTTCCTGTGTCTGATGGCCGAGGCGTTCTTCGGCTATCTGCTGCCGTGGGGCCAGATGTCGTACTGGGGCGCGCAGGTGATCGTGAACCTGTTCTCGGCGATTCCGTTTATTGGCCCGGACCTGTCGCTGTGGATTCGCGGCGACTACGTCGTCTCCGACGTCACGCTGAACCGCTTCTTCGCGTTCCATGTGATCGCGATTCCGCTGGTGCTGCTCGGGCTGGTGGTCGCGCATATCGTCGCGCTGCATGAAGTGGGATCGAACAACCCGGACGGCATCGAGATCAAGGCGAAAAAGGACGCGAACGGCATACCGCTCGACGGCATTCCGTTCCACCCGTACTACTCGGTGCACGACTTCATGGGCGTGTGCGTGTTCCTGATCGTGTTCGCGGCGATCATCTTCTTCGCGCCGGAAATGGGCGGCTACTTCCTCGAAGCGAACAACTTCGTTCCCGCCAACCCGCTGCAGACGCCGCCCGAAATCGCGCCCGTCTGGTACTTCACCGCGTTCTACGCGATGCTGCGGGCCACCACCGACCCGTTCAAGATCGTGCTGATGATCGTGATCGGCCTGCTCGGCCTGTTCGCGCTGATCCGCGCGCGCGGCAAATGGAAACTCGGCCTGCCCGTGCTCGCCATTCTCGTGATTCTCGCGATGGCGTTCACGGAGTCGAAGTTCTGGGGCGTGGTGGTGATGGGCAGTGCCGTCGTATCGCTGTTCTTCCTGCCGTGGCTCGACCGCTCGCCCGTCAAGTCGATCCGTTACCGGCCGTTCTTCCACAAGGTGTTTTACGGCATCTTCGTGCTGGCCTTCCTGACGCTGGCGTTTCTCGGCACCAAGCCACCGTCGCCCGCCGCGACATTGATCGCGCAGATCTGCGCGCTGATCTACTTCGCGTTTTTCCTCGGCATGCCGTTCTGGACGCCGCTTGGCCGCTTCAAGCAGCCGCCCGAACGAGTGCGGTTCAAACCCCACTAACCGCGAGCCAGGAGAAAACGAAGATGAAAAAACTGCTATCGACGCTCGCGCTGCTCGGTGTGACCGTGCTGGCGCTGTCGGCAATGCCCGCTCGCGCGGAAGGCGAATTCCCGCTCGACCGTGCGCCCGACAACGCGGAGAATATTGCTTCGTTGCAGCACGGCGCCCAATTGTTTGTAAACTACTGCCTGAATTGCCACAGCGCGAACCTGATGCGGTACAGCCGATTGCAGGATATCGGCATTTCGCAGAAGGAAATTGAAAAAAACTTGCTGTTCACGACAGATAAAGTCGGCAATACGATGACGGTCGCCATGCGCCCCGACGACGCGAAAGCGTGGTTCGGCGCAACGCCGCCGGATCTGTCGGTGGAAGCGCGGGCTAGGAACCGTGACTGGCTGTACACGTACTTGCGCAGTTTCTACCGCGATGACACACGGCCGACCGGCTGGAACAATATGGTGTTCGAGAACGTGAGCATGCCTCACGTGCTGTGGCAGCTTCAGGGGCAACGAACGGCGAAGTTCGAAGACGAAATCGACGAAAACACGAAGGAAAAGGTCAAGAAGTTCGTGGGATACCAGCAGGTCACGCCGGGGACGATGTCGCCGGTAGATTATGATTCTGCTGTGGCCGACCTCGTGTCGTACCTGTCATGGATGTCCGAACCGACGCAGAAAACCCGTCGTCAGCTTGGCGTGTGGGTGCTGCTGTTCTTGGGCGTTCTGAGCTTTTTCGCCTGGCGACTGAACGCCGCGTACTGGAAAGATATCAAATAGTCACACCGTAAAGGGTGTGGGGCCGGCGCAAGGGAAAACCTGCATGACGGTTTTCCCGCTCGCTGGCCCTTTAAGTTTTTTGAGGAAACGCAAACATGATGGTTCTGTATTCCGGCACTACTTGCCCGTTCTCCCAGCGCTGCCGGCTGGTGTTGTTCGAAAAGGGCATGGACTTCGAAATCCGCGACGTCGACCTGTTCAACAAACCGGAAGACATCGCCGTGATGAATCCGTATGGTCAGGTGCCGATCCTCGTCGAACGGGATCTGATCCTGTACGAATCGAACATCATCAACGAGTACATCGACGAACGCTTCCCGCATCCGCAGCTGATGCCGGCCGATCCCGTCCAGCGTGCTCGCGCGCGTCTGTTCTTGCTGAATTTCGAAAAAGAGCTGTTCGTGCACGTCGGCACGCTCGAAAACGAGAAGGGCAAGGCCGCCGAGAAGAACCACGAAAAGGCGCGCCTCGCTATTCGTGACCGCCTCACGCAACTCGCGCCGATCTTCCTGAAGAACAAGTACATGCTCGGCGAAGAGTTCTCGATGCTCGACGTCGCGATCGCGCCGCTGTTGTGGCGTCTGGATCACTACGGCATCGAACTGTCGAAGAACGCCGCGCCGCTGATGAAGTACGCCGAGCGCATTTTCAGCCGTCCGGCCTATATCGAAGCGCTGACGCCGTCGGAAAAGGTGATGCGCCGCTAAGTGTGGGATTGGCTTCGGGCGCGGCGCGCGGCGTGGTGTGCCGCGCGCCAGTCCGGCAAGAGGACAGTTGATGCAAGAGATTTCGACGAAGCCGTACCTGTTGCGCGCGCTGTACGAGTGGTGTACCGATAACGGCTACACGCCGCATATCGCGGTGCGTGTGGATAACCAGACGCGCGTGCCGCGTCAGTTCGTGCGCGACAATGAGATCGTGTTGAACATCAGCTTCGAGGCGACCAGCCAGCTGCAGATGGGCAACGAGTGGATCGAGTTTCACGCGCGCTTTTCGGGCAAATCGCACAAGATCGAGGTGCCCGTCGCGAACGTGCTTGCCATTTACGCGCGCGAGAACGGACAAGGCATGGCGTTCCCGGTCGAGTCGGCGGGCGGCGAGGCAACCGATTCCGCGGACGACGAAGCCGTGATCGACGAAGCGCCGCAAGAGGCGCCGCAAGCTGCCGAAAAAGTCAGCGAAACGGATGAAGACCCGCGTCCCGACGACGACGGCACGAAAGGTGGCGGAAGAGGTCACCTCAAAGTCGTGAAATGAAGTAGAATTTCGGGCTCATGCCGGCTTAGCTCATCAGGTAGAGCGCTTGACTTGTAATCATGAGGTGGCGGGTTCGAGTCCTGCAGCCGGCACCAAAGCATGGAAAAACGGGTCACGAGGTTAGCCTCGTGGCCCGTTTTGCTTTTGCGTCGCTCTTGCATCGCGAATCTTCCCGCTCGCGCGGCGTCGCCGCGACGTTCAATACAATACGGGCATCGAAGCAGAAGCCCTTGACGCGAACGCGCTTGCCCCGCGCCACAATCGCCCATGACCGACACGCCCACTCTCACCTGGCCCGAAGCCGACGCCCCGCGTTCCGCCCGCTGGCGTTCCGAAGCGGCCGTGCCGCCCGCGAAGCGCGTGGTGATCGCCGACGACCGCACGACGGCCGACGCCGCCTACCGCCTCGCCTGCGAAGGCACGGCGCTGCTGTGGCGCGGCGATTTCCAGAACGCGCGCCAGTTGCTGCAGGCGATGACCCGCCGGCTCGAACGCAAGCCGCGCAAGCAGGCGGCGAATCCGCTCGATGCGTTCAATCTGCATCGCCAGGCGCAATCTCAAAGAGCGCGCACGCTCGGCATGCTGCTGATTCCGCTCGACGGCGACTACACGATCCCGTTGCGCCGCGCGCCCGACGTCCGCGAGGCGTGCGAAGAGGTCTACGGCCCGCCGACACAGGAAGCGTCGGTGGTCTCGCTGCGCGAACTGCTTGGGTTGATCGGCGCGCACGAATGGCGCAAGAAGGGCGTCGAGATTCCCGCGCTGAGCGAGCGCATCCATCCGCACTACGGCGTGTTCTCGCCTGTGCGCGGCGAATATGTGGATCTCGTCGCGCGGACGCCGCTGCCGTCGCTGGAAAAGGCGTTCGATATCGGCGTCGGCACGGGCGTGCTGTCGGCGGTGCTCGCGCGGCGCGGCGTCCAGCGCATCATCGCGACCGACCAGGACCCGCGCGCGCTCGCCTGCGCGAGGGAAAATCTCACGCGGCTCGGCTATGACAAGCAGGTCGAAGTCGTCGCCGCGGATCTGTTTCCCGAAGGACGTGCGCCGCTCGTCGTCTGCAATCCGCCGTGGGTGCCCGCGCGGCCGGCGTCGCCCATCGAAAATGCCGTCTACGACTACGAAAGCCGCATGCTGCTCGGTTTTCTGAACGGCTTGGCGGCGCATCTCGAGCCGGACGGCGAGGGCTGGCTGATCCTGTCGGATTTCGCGGAACACCTTGGAATGCGCACGCGCGACTGGCTGCAGACGTCGATCGACAATGCGGGGCTGGCGGTGGTCGGGCGCGAGGACATCAAGCCGCGTCACCCCAAGGCGACGGATGCCGCCGATCCGCTGCACGCGGCGCGTGTGAAGGAAGTCACCTCACTGTGGCGGCTCAAGACCAAGTAGTGCGTCCGCGGTCGCGGCGCGCTCACCGCTCCAGCTTCAGATACGCGAGCGCGCCGCGCCCCGCCACCAGACCGCTCGCGAAGCACGCCGTCAGCAGATAGCCGCCCGTCGGCGCTTCCCAGTCGAGCATTTCGCCCGCGCAGAACACGCCCGGCAATTTCCGGCTCATCAACGCGCCATCGAGCGCCTCGAACGACACGCCGCCCGCGCTGCTGATCGCTTCGTCGATGGGCCGTGCGCGCGTGAGGCGCAACGGAAGCGCCTTGATGGCTCGCGCGAGCGTCGCTGCATCGGAAAACGCTTCCTTCGACAGGCACTCGTGCAGCAAGCCCAGCTTCACGCCCGATATGCCGATCCGGCTATGCAGATGGCTCGACATCGAGCGCGAGCCGCGCGGGCGCGTCACTTCGTCCGTCACGCGCTGCTCGCTCAGGCCGGGCGCGAGATCGAGCCGGATCGTCGCTTCACCGTCGGCGAGCAGACGATCGCGAATCAGCGACGACAACGCGTAAACGAGACTGCCTTCGATGCCCGTCGACGTCACGACGAACTCACCTTGCCGATGCTGGATACTGCCGTCCACGCCGTCGACCGAAATCGACACAGGTTTCACGGGATGTCCGGCATAGCGCTCGCTAAAGAAGTCGGACCAGGCCGCGTCGAAGCCGCAGTTCGCGGGCAACAGCGGCGCGACGTCGATCCCGCGCTGCTGCATCGACGGCACCCACGCGGCATCCGAGCCGAGGCGCGCCCAGCTGCCGCCGCCGAGCGCGAACACGACGGCATCTGCCGACACGCCGCGCTCGCCGTCGGGCGTCATGAAGCGCAGACCATGCGCACCCGCCGGAGCAGACTCCGTCCAGCCGATCCATTTGTGCCGCATGTGAAAGCGCACGCCTGCCTCGCGCAGCCGATGCAGCCACGCGCGCAGCATCGGCGCGGCTTTCATGTCGGTTGGAAACACGCGCCCAGAACTGCCGACGAAGGTTGCGATGCCCAGTTCGTCCAGCCACGCACGCAGCGCATCTGGTCCGAAAACGTCGAGCAATGGCTCAATCTCCGCGCGACGTTTGCCGTAGCGTCCGAGAAACGCGTCAAGCGGTTCGGAGTGCGTGATATTCATGCCGCCTTTGCCCGCCATCAGAAACTTGCGCCCGACGGACGGCATCGCGTCGTACACATCGACGCGCACGCCGCCGCGCGCCAAGGCTTCGGCGGCCATCAAGCCCGCAGGGCCGCCGCCGATAACGGCGACGCGGACGTGATCGAGGGCGTGATCGGACGAATTAGGCATCGGCTGAAAGAAGCGGTGAGTTGTGACGCGGCATCTGCGACGAAGGGCGGTATTGTCCCACCGGCCTGATAACGCGGCAAACGAATGGAAGGGGACTGAGCGGCTGCGGAACAGCGCACGCGACCTATACTTTTTTACCTACCTTCCCCGGCGCACGCCGCGCCGCCTAGCCGCGCACAAAACCACGCGTTCCCACCCGCCGCCGTCCCGTCGACACACGCCGAGGCGACGCCGGCGCACGCGTTTCGCGCGACGCCTTTGATCTGAGGAGACTGTCATGAGCCGCAAATACATCGATTGCCGTGAATGTCCGAGCGACATCAAATGCACGGTCGCGCTGTGCGCGGATTCGGAAAGCGAACTGCTCGAAGCCGCCGTCGCGCATGCGATGCAGGCGCACAAGCACAGCGATAGTCCCGAACTGCGGCAGCAATTGATGTCGATGTTCCACGACGGCACGCCGCCGCTCGCCGCGCCAGCCGCCTGACGCGCCAAGGCGTCGCGGCGTCACGGCGCCGCCACGGCGTCGGGAGACCGGCGCCCGGCGACGGGCGTTCAGGTCACGACGCCAACCTGCCAGGGCACGAACTCGTTTTGCCCGTAGCCGTGCAGTTCGCTTTTCGAGGGCGTGCCCGACGCGCAGTCGAGCATCATCTGGAAAATATCGGCGCCGAGCTGATCGATGGTCGCCGTGCCGTCGATCACGCCGCCGCAGTTGATGTCGATGTCGTCGGCCTGCCGGTCCCACAGCGCGGTGTTCGTCGCGAGCTTCAATGACGGCGACGGCGCGCAGCCATACGCGGAGCCGCGCCCCGTCGTGAAGCAGATCAGGTTCGCGCCCGACGCGACCTGGCCCGTCGCCGACATCGGGTCGTAGCCGGGAGAATCCATGAACACGAAGCCTTTTGCGCGGATCGGCTGCGCGTATTCGTACACGTCGACGAGATTCGTCGTGCCGCCTTTCGCCACCGCGCCGAGCGATTTCTCCAGAATCGTCGTCAGTCCGCCCGCCTTGTTGCCCGCCGACGGATTGTTGTCGAGCGCGGCGCCGTTACGCGCGCAATAGTCCTGCCACCACGCGATGCGCGCCAGCAGCTTCTCGCCGACCTCGCGGCTTACGGCGCGGCGCGTCAGCAGATGCTCGGCGCCATAGACTTCCGGCGTCTCGGAAAGGATCGCGGTGCCGCCGTGCTGTACGAGCCGATCGACAGCCGCGCCCAAGGCAGGATTCGCCGAAATGCCCGAGTAGCCGTCCGAACCGCCGCACTGCAAACCGACGATCAGATGCGACGCGCTCACTTTTTCGCGCACCGCGCGGTTCGCGTCGACGAGCATCTCACGCACCATCGCGATGCCGCGCTCGATGGTTTTGCGCGTGCCGCCGCTGTCCTGGATCGTGAAGCTGCGCAGTTGCGCGGTGTTGTCGGCGAGACCGGCCGATTCGAGCACGCCGCCAATCTGGTTCGTCTCGCAACCCAGCCCGACGAACAGCACCGACGCGAAGTTCGGATGCGCCGCATAGCCCGCCAGCGTGCGCTGCAGGATCGCCATGCCTTCGCCGCGCAGATCGATGCCGCAGCCGAGTCCGTGCGTCAGCGCGATCACGCCGTCGACGTTCGGAAAATCCGCGAGTGCTTCCGGGTGCACGTCGTGCCGGAAGTGATCGGCGATCGCGCGCGCGACGGTCGCCGAGCAGTTCACGCTGGTCAGGATGCCGATGTAGTTGCGCGTCGCGACGCGCCCGTCGGCGCGCCGGATGCCCATGAAATGCGCGGGCTCGCTGACGGGCGCGAGCGGATGCAGATCGGCGCCGAACGCGTGGTCGCGCGCGAACTCGGCCATGCCGAGATTGTGCGTGTGCACGTGCTGGCCGCGCGCGATCGCCTCGCGCGCGACGCCGATGATCTGGTTGTAGCGCTTGACGGGCTCGCCCTTCGCGATCGCGCGCGTCGCGATCTTGTGGCCGGGCGGAATCAGGCCCGTCACCAGCAGGTCTTCCCCTTCGATGCGCGTGCCCGGCATGAGCTGGCGCGTCGCGACGATGACGTCGTCGTTCGGATGGAGGCGGATGGTGACGTGCGCCGTCGGCACGGTTGCGGTTGCTGTGGACATGATTCGGTGCCTTTTGAAGAGCCAGTCAAGCGAAACAATACGGATCAGACGTGCGTGCGCTGTGCGCCTTCCGTCGCGCCGTCCGGCAGCCAGGGGCGCTCGCGCTCGGCGGGCAGCGGCTCGATGCGGCCGACGATCACAAGATAGCTGAACGCACCGAGAAAGCAGAAGCCGCCCGCGACGACGAGCGGAATCGTGAACGAGCCCTTGGTCAGCGCGACCATCACGCCTGTGAAGGTCGTGATGACGATGCCCGCGAGATTCGATGCGAAGTTCTGGATGCCGCTGATCGATGCGACATGGCGCGGCGTGGGGGCGACATCGGCGGGCAGCGACCAGATGCTGGCGGCGGCGAACGCGAGGCTGCCGTACGAGATGCCGAAGAACGCGAGCATCAGATACACGTTCGACGTGAACGCCGACAGTGTGATGACTGAGGACAGCAGCATGCCGCCGACCATGCACGTCTTGCGCGCCGCCGTGAGGCTCCAGCCGCGCCGGAACAGCGCATCGGACACCAGCCCGCCGATCCAGCCGCCCGGAATCGACATCAGTGCGGGAATCATGCCGAGCGTGCCGAGCGACTTCAGCGAGAAGCCGCGCGTCTGCACCAGATAGCTCGGAAACCAGGTGATGAAAAAGTAGATGACGAAGTTCAGGCAGAAGAAGCCGAGCATCATGCCCCACAGCGTGCGGTGGCGAAACAGCGAGCGCCACGTGACCTTGTCGGCGGCGCGTTCGGCGCGGGTGTCGGGCACGATGTCGGTTTCGCCCGTCATGTCGCCATGCGCCGGGCTGCGGTAGATCACGACCCAGCCGAGTATCCACAGCGCGCCGATCAGCCCCGTGATGATGAACGACGCCTTCCAGCCCATCGTGCCGATGATCAGCGCGACGACGGGAATCGACAGCGCCGAGCCGACGCGCGAGCCGCTATCGAAAATGCTGGTCGCGAGCGCGCGCTGCGACGGCTTGAACCATTGGCTGACGAGCTTCGCGCACGACGGATACGCGCCCGCTTCGCCGACGCCGAGCATCAGCCGGCAGCCGAACATCCCGGCGACGCTCGTCGCCGCGGCCGTCGCCGCCGTGAACACCGACCACCAGCCGACGGCGAGCGGCAGCGCAATGCGCGCGCCCACGCGGTCGACGAACCAGCCGAACGGCATCTGCATCAGCGCGTAGGTCCAGAAAAAGCCGCTCAGGATGAAGCCCATCTGCGCCGGCCCGATGCCGAGCGCCTTTTCGATTTCGGGCGCCGCGACGGCCAGATTCGCGCGGTCGATGTAATTCACGGCGATCGCGAGAAAGCATAGAAGGATCACTACCCACCGCATTTTCCTCATGACAACGTCTCCTCCATGGGCGGCATCTGTCGTATGGTGTGCGCCGCCGGCGATGCCGGGCCGGTGGTCGCTTTCCTGCGCTCGTGCTGCGGGCGCGTGGCGGTGCTGCGTGTCTGCGTCCCGCTCTGGCGGCGGGACTGCAGGTACGACAAGTGTTTCCTGGGTGCTTATTGAATTCCGGCCTGACCAGTGGACGATAATAGAAGTGAAATGGACAGGTGGTCAAGCCAATTGTCGGGTGATTTCCGTCGCAATCCGTCCAGGCATCCGGCGCGCGGCATGGCTGATTACAATGCTCGTTTTCCGACGCGGGCCGGATGCGGCCGGTCTCGCGCGACCTAGAAGCAGGAGCCTGTGTGTCCGTCAAACCCGTCGAAAGCCGTCGTCTCTATCTGCAGATCGCTGACAAACTGCGTGCGCTGATTGCGCAGCCGGGCTTTGTGGCGAATGGCCGGTTGCCGCCCGAGCGCGATCTGGCGCAGACGCTGGGCGTGTCGCGGCCGACGGTGCGCGAGGCGCTCGTCGCGCTCGAACTGGAAGGGCGCGTCGAGATCCGCATGGGCTCGGGCGTCTACGTGACGGATGCGTCGCCCGTTGCGCCGGCGCCCGATCCCGACAAGCTCGGCGAAAGTCCGCGCGAGATCATGGAGGCGCGCGCGTTGATCGAAGGCGCGCTGGCCGCGAGCGTCGCGCCGTTCGCGAAGCCGAAGGCGCTCAAGGCGCTGCGCGCGCTGTACGAACGGATGGCCGACGAGGTCGCGAACGGCCAGATTCCCACGGCCGCCGACCGCGAATTCCATGTCTGTATCGCGCAGATGTCGGGCAACGACGTGCTGGTGCGCACGGTCGCCGGGTTGTTCGACGAGCGGCACAGCCCGCTATCGCGCAAGATGCGCGTGCATTTCGAAGCCGACGACACATGGGCCGTCGCGCTCGAGGAACATCGTGCCGTGCTCGAAGCGCTCGAAGCCCGCGATCCCGTGCAGGCGCACGCGGCGATGCAGCGGCATCTGAAAGCGTCGTTTGCGCGGCTGATGACGCGTCTGAAGCGGTAGGGAAGCGCGGCGGAGGAGGGATCGGCGCGTTCGGCTGATCGGTTTGACCGGCATGTCGATGCGAAAACGACAGAAACCGCCAAAGCCCTGACGCATACGGGCCCGAGCCGCTGTCGACCACCGCTGAAGCGGCTGCGCGGCGACCCCGCGCAGCCATCGACGGACTCAGCCCGGATAGGCTTCGTCGACCTTGAGTCCAGCCAGTTTGAAGATGACGCGCAGCGTCTGAGGCTTGATGTCGCGGCGCGACGCGAGCGTCGTCATCACGAAGTCCAGTACTTTGGCGTATTTGAGCAGGGTCAGGCACGTCTCCATGTCGACGCTGCCGTCGCGCATGGCTTCAGCGAGGCGCAGCATCTCGACCGAGATGTCGCGCGCCATTTCGAGTTCAAGCTGCTGCTTTTCCGTCCACTCGGGCGCGGCCAGCAGTTTCGCCATGAGCTCCTGAAACTTCTGCTCGGCGTTTCCGTTGGGTGTCGTATCCATTTGCCGCCTCATCAGATCCGAGCGCGCTTCGTTCCCGTTCCGCCGCGCTTCAGGTTACGTTACGTTCGAACCGTGGTCTCGGTCCGACCTCCCCTACGCATACCGGGTGATGTCTCGACGCTGCAGCAACCGGTAGCTTGTCTTTGGTTATGCATCCCGCGAGCCGCCGAGCCCTCGGCGGGGCTTTATCCGGCTCGCGACAGACGACTGCTTTTGCGACCAGCGCAACGCGCTTGCCTGCTGGTTCGGGACGTACTACTGCACGAAATCTTCCAACCGGGCGAGATGCCGCCGTCGACGCGGTAAAACCGGGCCCGTCCTGCGCGCTTTGGGTAAACTGACAGACACTTTTTCCTTTTTCCGTCACCTGTCGCACGTTCGCGATGCGATCGCTGACATGCTCATCCGATGTCTTCCAAAACTCACGAAGTCCGTCCCAATCAATCCGTCGAACTGCTCAAGGAACTCCATATCCTCACGCGCGACGGCAAAATGAACCAGGACAGCCGCCGCAAGCTGAAGCAGGTCTATCACCTGTTTCAGTTCATCGAACCGCTGCTTTCTGACCTGAAGCAGACCAACGGCGAACTGACCCTCGTCGATCACGGCGCGGGCAAGTCCTATCTGGGCTTTATTCTGTACGACCTGTTCTTCAAGGAACTGCGGGATAACTCGCATATCTACGGCATTGAGACGCGAGAAGAACTTGTCTCGAAGTCGCAGGAGCTGGCGCAGCGGCTCGGCTTCAAGGGCATGTCGTTTCTCAATCTTTCTGTAGCCGACTCGATCGTGTCGGACAAACTGCCGCCGAAGGTGGACATCGTGACGGCGCTGCACGCCTGCGACACGGCCACCGACGATGCGATCCGCTTCGCGCTGGAAAAGCATGCGAAATACATCGTCGTCGTGCCGTGCTGCCAGGCGGAAGTGGCGGGCGTGCTGCGCAGGAACAAAGGCAAGTCGCTGGCCAATGCGTTGACGGAAATCTGGCGGCATCCGCTGCATACGCGCGAATTCGGCAGCCAGATCACCAACGTGCTGCGCTGCCTGCAACTGGAGGCGCACGGCTATCAGGTCAACGTGACGGAACTGGTCGGCTGGGAACACTCGATGAAGAACGAGCTGATCGTCGCAACCTTTAAAGATCTGCCGCGCCGGCGCCCCGCCGAGCGGCTCAATGAAGTGATGGATACACTCGGCATCGCCGAACTGCGCGAGCGGTTCTTCGTCGAAGCGGCAGCTTGACGGGCTGCCAGTTCGCGCCCCGTCAGTCTTTGGCGGGTTCGCTCATCCACTTGCGCCAGCCTTCCGTACCGAGACGGCGCATCGTTTCCTCGTTGCGCTCGTAAATGTCGGCGGCATCCGGAAAGGCTTCGACCGCGCGCTCGATGCTCGCCTCGCGCAGCAGATGCAGGATCGGGTACGGCGCGCGGTTCGTGTAGTTCTCGATATCGTCCGGGTGGCTGCCCTCGAACTGATACTGCGGGTGGAAGCTCGCGATCTGAAGCGTGCCTTCCAGCCGCATCTGCTTGAGCATGCGGTCGGCGAAGAACAGGCAGTCGTTGTAGTCGAGAAAATCGGCGAGCGCGTGCGGGATGATCAGCAGCGTCGTGTCGAGGTCGGTGGGATCGGCGTCCGCCAGCGTGCGCAATTCGGTTTCCAGATCGGTTAGCACGCCTTCCATGCCGGTCGCTTCGCTGATCGCGTAGCGGATCTGGTTCTTGACATGCACGGCCTTCGCGAACGGGCACAGGTTCAGCCCGATTACGGCGCGCGTCAGCCAGTGGCGCGTGGCGTCGAGGATGGCATCGTGCGAACTGTGCGGCGTGGAAGGCATGGCGGTGCGAGGGGGAACGCAAAAGGCAAAAGCGCTATTTTACCGGGGCGTCCGAACATGCCAGCTCGATCAGTTGCCGGGCCACCAGCGGCGCGACCTGGATCGGTCCGCAGCCGGCGCCGTATGTCTGACTCGACGCATAGATGCCCTCGATCAGCAGCGCGAGCCCGTTCGCGAGCTGCGCCGGATCGCGCGCGCCGGCCGCCGCGCACAACTCGCCGAGCCGCTGCATCAGCTTTGTCTTGTTGTTGAGCACGCACACGCGCGCAGGGTGTGACGGGTCCGGAAATTCCGCCGACACATTGACGAATGGACAGCCGCGATAGTTGTCCTTCGACGCACGCCGCGACAGATCGTCGATATATTGCAGCAACTGTTTCTTCGGCTCGCCGGGATATTTGGCGAGGCTTTCGTCGAAGCGCGTGAAAAAACGCTCGTCAGACTGTTCGAGATAAGCGACCACCAGATCGTCCTTCGAAGAGAACTGGCGATACAGACTCATCTTGTTGACGCCCGCCCGCTCGACGACGGCGTCGACGCCCACGGCACGCACGCCTTCGTTGTAGAACAGCTCGGCGGCGGCGCGCAGCAGATGCTGTTGCGCCTCGGAGCCGGCCGTCTGCGCGCGCCGGCCCGACGCGGGTTTGCTGGTTTCGGACTGGGTCATGGCGGGGTGCTCGACGAAATAGACGCCTTGACATGTTACTGATCGGTAACTAAGATCGCAAGACCCATTGTGACAGGTCAGTCACAAAACCTTTACGAAGCTGGTAATAATCGGATGCAATAAGATGCCGCAGGCATCGGCGTCATGGCGGTGCGGCGGCGGGAAATCTCGGGAGAACGGATGAACTGGGCAGCAAGAATAATAGGTGGACGTTTCCACTACGGCTGGCTGGCCGTGGCAGTGGTCTTTCTGGTGTTGCTGGCGGCGGCCGGCACGCGCGCGACGCCGAGCGTGATGATGGTGCCGCTCGAGCACGACTTCGGCTGGAGCCGCGCGACAATCTCGCTGGCAATTTCGGTGAACATCGCGCTGTATGGGCTGATGGGCCCGTTCGCTGCGGCGGCGATGCAGCGTTTCGGCGTGCGCCCGACCATCCTCGTCGCGCTCGGCACGATGGCGGCAGGCGTCGCGCTGTCGTCGCTGATGACGCATCCGTGGCAGATGATCCTGGTCTGGGGCGTGATGGTGGGCGGCGCGACGGGCGTCGCCGCGCTGACGCTGTCGGCGACGGTCGTGAACCGCTGGTTCACCACGCATCGCGGTCTCGTGATGGGCATGCTCACGGCGAGTTCGGCGACGGGCCAGCTGGTCTTCCTGCCGTTGCTCGCGGCGATCGCGCAGCATCACGGCTGGCGGCCCGTCGTGTGGACGGTCGCGGGCGCGGCGGCCGTGGTGTTGCCGCTGGTCGCGTTCCTGTTGCCCGAGCGTCCCGCCGACATGGCGCTGCGTCCGTTCGGCGAACCCGCCGACGCGCCGGTCAAATCCGACGCCAGCAAGCAGAATCCGCTCGCAATCGCGTTCGGCACGCTGGCGATGGCCAGCAAGACGCGCGACTTCTGGCTGCTGTTCTTCAGCTTCTTCATCTGCGGCGCGAGTACGAATGGTTACGTCGGCACGCACCTGATCGCGATGTGCGGCGATTACGGGATGACGGAGGTGCAGGGCGCGTCGCTGCTCGCGGCGATGGGCATTTTCGATCTGTTCGGCACGACGCTGTCGGGCTGGCTATCGGACCGCTTCAACGCGCGCGTGCTGCTGTTCTGGTACTACGGCCTGCGCGGGCTGTCGCTGATGTATCTGCCGCACGCGTTCGGCATCGACTTCTTCGGCTTGCCGCTGTTCGCGGTGTTCTATGGGCTCGACTGGATCGCGACCGTGCCGCCGACGGTGCGTCTCGCCACCGATGTCTACGGCAAGGAATCGGCGCCCGTCGTGTTCGGCTGGGTGGTCGCGGGGCACCAGCTCGGCGCGGCGTTCGCGGCGCTCGGCGCGGGCATGCTGCGCGCGAGCCTCGGCACCTACACCGTCGCGTCGATGATTTCCGGCGGCTTGTGCATCGTCGCGTCGGTGATCGTGCTGCGGATCAATCGCGGCGAGCGCACCGTGGCGGCGCAGGCGGTCTGACGTATCCGCTCACGCGGCGGCACGCGTTCCGATTCGAAGCGTAAGAAAAACGCGCTGCGGCTTTCACGGGCCGCGGCGCGTTTCTTTATGCGCTGGCGCGATTTGCATCTGCGCGACCTGGACGGCGGGAATGCGGCGGCTCGGGTTATGCTAGTGAGCCCTCGGGCCGTCGCCCGACCATCGTGAATTTCGACCGAGAGATGCGCATGACCAACAAACCCGCACCCACCGACGTTCCCATTCATGAACTGATCGCCGGACGCTGGAGCCCGCGCGCGTATTCGAACGAGCCGATCAGCCGCGAACAGTTGCGCACGGTGCTCGAGGCGGCGCGCTGGGCGCCCTCGTCGTACAACCTGCAGCCGTGGCGCTTCATGGTGTTCGACCGCACCGCCAACGAAGTCGCGTTCAAGAAGGCGTTCGATACGCTCGTGCCGTTCAATCAGGGCTGGAACGGCAACGCGCCCGTGCTGATCTGCGTGACGGCGCACACGCTGACGCCGAAGGGTGAGGTGAACCGCTGCGCGCCATACGACGCGGGCGCGGCCGCGCTGTCGCTGGTGCTGCAGGCGCATGCGTTGGGACTCGCTGCGCATCAGATGAGCGGCTTCGACGTCAAGGCGTTCCGCAAGGCGTTCGCCGTGCCGGATGACGTCGAGGTGATCGCGATGATTTCGCTCGGCCATTACGGCGATGTCGACAAGCTCGACCCGGTGCTGCGCGAGCGCGAGAAGTCGGTTCGTACGCGGGCGCCGCTCGGTGACGTCGCGTTTGCGGGGGCGTGGAACAAGGCGTTCTGAGCCTTCGCCCGCTTTGATCGCGCGCTCCATCGCGCGCTTCGATTCGACGCAAGCAGCGCGGCCTACGGGCCGCGTTTTTTATGGCGCTGCCGTCCCTTGTCGTTGCGCGCCGTCATGCGACCGTTATTCGTCGTCGATCGCGGATAACGGCGTGGCGACGCTCTCGAGCGAACGTCGCTCCGCGTCCACGCCCCAGATCGCCGCGATCACGGCGGCAGCCAGCATCAGCGCCGAGCCGACCAGATAGCCGGAAAACACCTCGCTGCGCTGCCCCGTGTCGATCAGCCGCCCGAAGAACGCCGGACCCGCGATGCCGCCGAGCGCCGTGCCGAATGCGTAGAACACGGCAATCGCGAGCGCGCGGATTTCGAGCGGGAACGATTCGCTGACGGTCAGATACGCCGAACTCGCCGCCGATGACGCGAAGAAGAAGATCACCATCCACGAAATCGTCTGCGTCGTCACGGTGAGCAGGTGCTGCTCGAACAGATAGCCGCTCAACGTCAGCAGGATGGCGGACATTGCGTACGTCACGGCGATCATCTTGCGGCGGCCGATCACGTCGAACAGCCTGCCCATCAGCAGCGGCCCCGCGAAATTGCCGAGCGCGAACGGCAGGATGTACCAGCCCACATGATCGCCCGGCACCTGATAGAAGTCGGTCAGCACGAGCGCGTACGTGAAGAAGATCGCGTTGTAGAAGAACGCCTGCGCCGTCATCAGCGACAACCCCACCAGCGCGCGGCGCCGGTGCAGCGTGAACAGCGTGTGGACGACCTCGCGCAACGTCGTGCGCTCGCGGGCGCGCAGGCGCAGACGCAGGAGCCCGTCGTCGGCGAGTTCGTGACGCTCGTCGCGAAAGCGCGCCTCGATGCCTTCGACGATTTCGCGCGCCTCCTTCTCCTCGCCGTGCGTGAGCAGCCAGCGCGGACTTTCGGGAACCCAGGCGCGCATCGGCAGGATCGCCAGCGCCAGAACGGCGCCGATGAAAAAGCACGCGCGCCAGCCCCAGTCGCCGGGCAGCAGATGCGGGTCGAGCAGCACCAGCGAGCCGATCGCGCCGAGCGCCGCGCCGACCCAGAACGTGCCGTTGATGGCGAGATCGGTGTGGCCGCGCACGCGCGCGGGCGTGAATTCCTGAATCGTCGAGTTGATCGCCGTGTATTCGCCGCCGATGCCCGCGCCCGTCAGAAAGCGGAACACGAGAAAGCTCGCGAGATTCCACGAGAAGGCGGTCGCCGCCGTCGCGGCAAGATACAGCGCGAGCGTGATGAAGAACAGCTTGCGCCGTCCGAGCCGATCGGTCAGCCAGCCGAAGCCCAGCGCGCCGAGCACCGCGCCGGCGATGTACGCGCTGCCCGCCAGTCCGACGTCGGCGTTCGAGAAGCGCAGCACCGCGCTCGATTTCAACGCGCTCGCCACCGATCCCGCGAGCGTCACCTCCAGCCCGTCGAGCAGCCACGTCACGCCGAGCGCGACGACGATTAGCGAATGGAAGCGGCCCCACGGCAGGCGGTCGAGCCGCGACGGCAGATCGGTTTCGACGATGCCGGCCGGCTCGGAGCGAATCGTGGCGGCGGAAGGTTCGTGCATCGGGTTGCCTCGACGGACGGTTTTTTGGCGTTTCTGTAAGCCGGCGAGCGAACGGCGTATCCTGTCGGATTCATTCGAGCGCGGCGCGGCCATTCGACGGAGCAAACTGCATTCCCCGGCGCGGGTAGCAGGCCGGGTCGCCGCCGGTTGATGGTGTCACTGCTTTCATGTTACAAAGCCCGTCCTCTTTCTGTGCGCGCCGGCGCGAGCGGCGAACCCTGCCATGACCTATTGCGCGATCGACTTCGGCACGTCTAATTCGGCAGTGGCCGTCCCTGTCGGCGGCTCGCCGGGCGATCAGGCGGCGCAGAAGCTGGCGCCCGTCGAAGGCGTCTACACGACGCTGCCGACGGCCGTCTTCTTCAACACCGACGAAAACACGCGGACATACGGCCGGGCGGCGCTCGAGGCGTATATCGACGGCTTCGACGGCCGGCTGATGCGCTCGATGAAGAGCATTCTCGGCTCCGCGCTCGCCGACAACACGACCGATCTCGGCGACGGCTCCGCAATCAAGTACACCGACGTCATCGCGATTTTCGTCACGCACCTGAAGCGCTGCGCGGAGCAGGTGGCGGGCGCGCCGATCAGCCGCGCGGTGCTGGGGCGGCCCGTCTTTTTCGTCGACGACGACCCGCGCGCCGACCAGCTTGCGCAGAGCCAGCTCGAGGCGGCCGCGCGCTCCGTCGGTCTGCAGGAAATTCACTTCCAGTATGAGCCGATCGCCGCTGCCTTCGACTACGAAGCGCATCTGACGCAGGAAGGCCTCGTGCTGGTTGCGGATATCGGCGGCGGCACGTCGGACTTCTCGCTGGTGCGCGTCGGGCCGGAGCGGATGAAGCACCTCGAGCGCAAGGACGACGTGCTGGCGCACCACGGCGTGCACGTGGCGGGGACGGATTTCGACCGCCGGGTCGAGCTAGCGACGATTCTGCGTGAACTCGGCTATCAGTCGCTCGATCCCGAAGGCCGCGAGGTGCCGAACCGCATTTACTTCGATCTCGCCACCTGGCATCTGATCAACACGATCTATACGCCGAAGCGTGTGTCGGAACTCGGTTTCATGCGGCATCTGTATTCGAACCCGCGGCATCACGACAGGCTGATGCGTGTCGTCGAACGGCGCTTCGGTCATGCGCTCGCGGCGCTCGCCGAAGAAGCGAAGATCGGCGTGGCGGCGGGCGGCGAGACAATGATCGATCTGGAGATCGTCGAAGAAGATCTGCGCCTCGCATTCGACGAGGTGCAACTGATTGCGGCGGGCAAGGACGAGACGCAGCGCATCGTGGACGCCGCGCGCGATACCGTGCGGCGAGCAGGCGTCGCGCCGCGCGAGGTGGACGCGCTGTACTTCACGGGCGGTTCGACAGGGCTGGCGTTTCTGTCGGGTGCGCTGGCTGCGGCGTTCCCCGATGCACGCCCTGTATTCGGCGACCGGCTCGCCAGTGTCGCGACTGGCTTGGGTATTCATGCCCGGCGTGTTTTTCGGTAATGAAGAGCCGATAAAGATTTCGGCTTGCGTGCCGAAATACGGATTAGCGGCAACCAACAAAAAACCCCGCCTAGGCGGGGTTTTTTGCGTTCCTAAAGGAAGCTAAGCTTAGGCCGGCTTGATGTTAGCGGCTTGCTTGCCCTTCGGGCCCGTCTTGACGTCGTAGGTAACCTTTTGGTTTTCCTGCAGCGTCTTGAAGCCTTCGACGCGGATTTCCGAGAAATGCGCGAACAGATCTTCGCCGCCGCCGTCCGGCGTGATGAAGCCAAAGCCCTTAGCGTCGTTGAACCACTTGACGGTACCGGTTTCCATATTACTTTTCCTAAAAATGGTAAATAAGCCTAAGCCGAATGGCCGCGGCCAGAGTGTGCATGAAAATCAAGGAAGGGTAATGGGACCAACCGGAGTACCGTTGATGGGCGAACTACGAAAGAACCAATTCACTCGCCGCTTGAAATCCTGCCCGTCCTTTATACGGGCATTTTGAGAGCAGGTCAACCGCAATCGTTAAATCCTCATATCGCTCGGGGATATCCATAGCCGGATGTTGCTTACAAAGCTTGCTATTTCCCCGATTTTTTTGTAGGGAGCGAGCGATTTTGCCTGCATCGCAACGGTGCAACCGTTAAACTACGCCCCGCGCGCGACCGGTTGCACCTTGGATAACCCGCAATCGTATCGCGACTACTCGCCGTATGCCCTTAGTCTTTTGAGTGACTTTCGAGCCGGTCCCTTGGCCGCGGCAGCGGCGTGTTTCAGATAGCATGGGACCGGCGCTAGCGCTTGCGCTGACCGGTCGTCACAGGAGAAGACGTGAAAAGCTCAATTCAACGGCACATCGGCCCGTTTGCGCTGATGCTGACGGGACTCGGTTCGATCATCGGGTCAGGCTGGTTGTTCGGCGCATGGAAGGCGGCCAAGATTGCGGGTCCCGCGGCGCTGTGCGCGTGGGTGATCGGCGCAGTGGTGATTCTCGCGATCGCGCTGACTTACGCGGAG
>BBSL01000051.1 GCA_001319865.1 Burkholderia sp. E7m39
ACCGAGTATCTGAACGAGCGCGAGTCGCAGGACGAAATTCTGGAAGGCATCGGCGCCTGATCCCCCGCTCTTCCACATGAAAAAGCCCGCCAACATTGGCGGGCTTTTTTTCTGCCGCGACGGGCTCGCCGCCAGCGCGCTTACGCGTTGCCGAACACGTAGTTCGTCATTGCGAGCGAGCGCTGGAACGTGCCGAGCGACTGAATGGCCAGCGTGTAGTCGTCCTGCGCAGCGCCCAGCGCGGCGAAGACGGGCAACAGATGCTCGTCGGTCGGATGCATGAACTCGGCATACGGCGCCTGGCGGCGGTAGTCGAGCAATGCATCGATGTCGCGTTCGGCCAGACGCGCTTCGAACCAGCCGGTAAATTCGGTGACACGCGGATCGGCGTCTTCGGGCCGCGCCGAGAAATCGGCCTCGCGCAGGTTGTGCGTGATCTGCCCCGAACCGATGATCATCACGCCTTCATCCTGCAGCGGACGCAGCGCGCGTCCCACGCGGAAATGATGCGCGGGATCGAGCCGCGGCTGGATCGACAACTGCGCGACGGGCACGTCGGCATGCGGAAACATCAGCAGCAAGGGCACCCACGCGCCGTGATCGAGGCCGTGCGGCTGGGTCGCCGTCGGGACGCCTTGCTCGCCGAGCAGCGCTGCCGCGCGCCGCGCGACGTCGGGCGCGCCGGGCGCCGGGTATTGGATCTCGTAAAGCTGGCGCGGAAAGCCGTAGAAATCATGAATCGTCTCGGGCGCCTCCGACGTGCTCGCCGCGGGCTGCTGCGTGCCCCAATGCGCGGACAGCATCAGGATCGCCTTCGGGCGTGGCACGTCGGCCGACAGTGAAGCGAATGCTTCGCGCGGCATCGACGGGTCGATCGGCAAGGTGGGCGCGCCGTGCGACAGGAACAGGGATGGCAAGCGGGTCATGGCGGTGCGGGCCGGACGACGGCCGGAAAGGTTGCGTTGAATCAAATATAAGGCCGCACTGCCGTTTGATAAACGGTCAAACGGGGATTTGATTGCCTCTCGCGAGTTGCGAATCGGCGGGGTGAGCGCCGCGTCTTATTGCGACGGGGCGTTGAGTCCCGGCCACGCAGGCGCGAGCGCCGGACCCAGCGCGAACAGATCGAGCACCCGCGCGACGGTATCGTCGACTATCTGGTCGATTGTCGCGGGCTGGTTGTAGAAGGCGGGTAGCGGCGGAAAGATGATGCCGCCCATTTCGGTGACAGCCGTCATGTTGCGCAGGTGCGCGAGATTGAACGGCGTTTCGCGGACCATCAGCACGAGCCGTCGGCGCTCCTTGAGCGTGACATCGGCGGCGCGCGTGATGAGGTTGTCGGAGAAGCCGTGCGCGACGCTCGCGAGTGTTTTCATCGAACACGGCGCGACGATCATGCCGTCCGTCGCGAACGATCCTGACGCGATGCTCGCGCCGACGTCGCGCACCGAATGCACGACATCCGCGAGGGAATGCACGTCTTCGCGCGACAGTTTGAGTTCGTGCTGGATATTGAGCCACCCGGCGCTGGAGATCAGCAGATGGCTTTCGACGCCGCCGAGCTGGCGCAGCGTCTGGAGCAGCCGCACGCCGTAGATGGCGCCCGTCGCTCCCGTGATGGCGATGATGAGACGGCGAGGCGCCGCAGCGCGTGTTTCCATGACGTGCGGCGCCTGTGGATCAGGCGGCGGCGAACAGTTGCTGCAGTTCGCCCGATTGATACATCTCCATCATGATGTCCGAGCCGCCGACGAACTCGCCGTTGACGTAAAGCTGCGGAATGGTCGGCCAGTTCGAAAATTCCTTGATGCCCTGGCGCACGGCGTCGTCTTCGAGAACGTTGACCGTCTTGAACTGATCGACGCCGCAGGCCTTCAGGATCTGCACCGCGCGGCCCGAGAAGCCGCACATCGGGAATTGCGCGTTGCCTTTCATGAAGAGCACGACGGGGTTTTCGTCGACGATTTGCTTGATGCGTTGTTGCGTGTCCATGACTGACCTTGCGGTTCCGGTATGTGTAAGGGATAGAGACAAATGATAGCGGATTTCGCTCACGCCGGCCGGCGGCTGGACGGCGTCGCGCTCGCGTGCAGACGTCAGCCCGGCCAGCGCCCGCCGCTGATGCGTTCGATGCCGGCGAGGTCGCACTCGGAGCGCACGTCGGCGAAACCTTGCGCGGCGAGGATCGCGCGCACCGCTTCGGCCTGATCGTAGCCGTGCTCCATCCACAGCACGCCGTTTGCGAGGAGCCGCGACGGCGCGCCCGCGACGATCGCGCGGATGGCCGAAAGACCGTCGGCTTCGTCGGTGAGCGCGCCGCGCGGCTCGAAACGCAGATCGCCTTGCGACAGATGCGGATCGCCGCTCGCGATATACGGCGGGTTGCTGACGATCACGTCGAATGCAAGCACCGGGTCGAGTGCGCCGTACCAGTCGCCCTGCGCAAACTGCACGTCGCCGCCGGGCCGCTTCGGTTCGAGCAGCTTGACTGCGTTGCGCGCGGCAACGGCCAGTGCTTCAGCCGACCGGTCGACGGCCCACACGCGTGCGTCCGGCCGCGACCATGCAATCGACACGGCAATCGCGCCCGTGCCTGTGCCGAGATCGAGCACGCGCGGCTTCATGGCGCGGTCCTCGAGCGCCTGCACGGCCGTTTCGACAAGCAACTCGGTTTCCGGCCGCGGAATCAGCACGTCGCGCGTGACTTCGAAATCGAGACCGAAGAACTCACGCGATCCGATCAGCTGCGCGACGGGTTCGCCGGCCGCGCGCCGCGATTCGAGCTCGCGAAAGGCGGTCACCTGCGCGGAATCGAGCGGCGAGTCGGCGCGTGTGATCAGTTCCGTACGCCGCCAGGCGAGCGCGTGACCCAGCAGGATGCGCGCCTCGAGCGCGGGCAGCGGCGAGGCGCGCAGCAGCGTGGCGACGGTATCGGCGGCCATATTCGCGCGCCCTCAGTCCGCGTCGCCGAGCGACGCGAGCAGTTCCGCCTGATGCTCGGACACGAGCGCCGCGATCAGCTCGTCGAGATCGCCTTCCATGATCGATTCGAGGCGGTAGAGCGTGAGGTTGATGCGGTGATCGGTGAGACGGCCTTGCGGGAAGTTGTAGGTGCGAATGCGCTCCGAACGGTCGCCCGAGCCGATCAGGCTCTTGCGCGTCGCGGCTTCCTTCGCGTGCTGCTCGTGGTACTGCTTGTCCTTGATGCGCGCGGCGAGCACTTTCAGCGCACGGTCCTTGTTCTTGTGCTGCGAGCGGTCGTCCTGACATTCGACGACGATGCCCGTCGGCAGGTGCGTGACGCGCACGGCCGAATCCGTCTTGTTGATATGCTGGCCGCCCGCGCCGGACGCGCGGAAGGTGTCGATGCGCAGATCGGCGGGATTGATCTCGACTTCGCCGATTTCGTCCGCTTCCGGCATCACGGCCACCGTGCACGCGGACGTGTGGATGCGGCCCTGCGTTTCCGTCGCGGGCACGCGCTGCACGCGATGGCCGCCCGACTCGAACTTGAGCTTCGAGTACGCGGCATCGCCCGCGATCCGCACGATCACTTCCTTGTAGCCGCCCAGGTCCGACTCGCTCGCCGACATCATTTCGACCTGCCAGCGGTTGCGCTCCGCGTAGCGCAGATACATGCGCAGCAGGTCGCCCGCGAACAGCGCCGATTCGTCGCCGCCCGTGCCCGCGCGGATTTCGAGGAAGATGTTGCGCTCGTCGTTCGGGTCTTTCGGCAGCAGCATCTTCTGCAGCTCGCTTTCGAGCGTTTCCATGCGCTCGCGTGACGCGCGGATTTCCTCTTCCGCGAAGTCTTTCATCGATGCGTCCGACAGCAGTTCCTGCGCCGTCGCCGCGTCGTTCATCGACTGCCGCCACAAACCGTAGTGCTCGACGACGGGCTGCAGTTCGGCATGCTCGCGCGTGAGCTTGCGGTATTGATCGATGTTCGACGTGACGTCGGCGCGGCTCAACAGGTCGTTCAGTTCGGCCAGCCGGGTGGTCAGCTGGTCGAGCTTGGCTTGCATGCTCGTTTTCATTGGGGCGGTCGGAGCGGGGTCCGGAAAGAACGGCTGGATTCGGGGAATCGGCTGAAACTCGGGACGAAAGCCCGGATGCTACGAAAGAAGCAGCGCGCTGGCCTGGTCGGTAGCCCTCGCAGCGCCGCGGCAGGAGCGCCGCTAACGCTCCGAAGAAGAGTGAGCGTGCTTGTAGAAGCCGCCCATCAGTTCGATCAGTTGATCGCGATTCTCGCTGCTCGCACGGTTGAGCGCGTGCGTCGGACCGTGGATCAGCTTGTTGGTGAGCGCCTGCGACAGCGCTTCGAGTACGGCGGCCGGGTCGTCGCCGCGCGCGAGCATCTTCTGCGCTTTCTCGACTTCCGCGCGGCGTAGCGTGTCGGCCTGCGTGTGCATGTGGCGGATGACGGGCACGATGCTGCGCGCGTCGAGCCACTGCATGAAGTTCTGCACGCGCGTTTCGATGATCGTCTCGGCCTGCGCGACGGCTGCCTGCCGCGACGCATTGCCTTCGCGCACGATCGCGCCGAGATCGTCGACGGTGTACAGGAACACGTCTTCGAGCTGACCGACTTCCGGTTCGATGTCGCGCGGCACGGCGAGATCGACCATGAAAATGGGGCGGTGACGACGCGCTTTCACCGCGCGCTCGACGGCGCCAAGCCCGATGATCGGAAGCGTGGAAGCCGTGCACGACACAATGATGTCGAACTCGTGCATGCGCGTGGGCAGTTCGGACAGCGGAATCGCGCGGCCATTGAAGCGGTCGGCGAGGCGCTCGCCGCGCTCGGCCGTACGGTTCGCGACCACCAGCTCGCGCGGCTGCTGCGCGGCGAAGTGCGTCGCGCACAGCTCGATCATTTCGCCCGCGCCGATGAACAGGACGCGCTGATTCGACACCTTGTCGAAAATCCGCTGCGCGAGGCGCACGGCGGCCGCCGCCATCGAGACCGATTGCGCCCCGATTTCCGTCGTGGTCCGCACTTCCTTGGCGACGGCGAAGGTGCGCTGGAACAGCTGGTTCAGATACGTGCCGAGCGCGCCGGCCTCGGAAGCCGTGCGCACCGCGTCCTTCATCTGCCCGACGATCTGCGTTTCGCCCAGCACCATCGAATCCAGCCCCGACGCAACGCGAAACGCGTGGCGAACGGCCTCCGACTGCGGCAGCGCGTAGACGTGCGGCGCGAGTTCGTCGTTGGGGATGTTGTGGTACTTCGACAGCCAGTGGATGGCGGCTTCGCGGGCCGCGTGGTCGTCGGTGGCGCAGTACAGCTCGGTGCGATTGCAGGTGGACAGGATGGCCGCTTCGGGCGCCGTGCGGGCGGTGCGGCTAAGGAAGATGTCTTTGAACGTCGACAGCGCCGGCTTGATCTGTTCGAGCGGAAACGCCACGCGTTCGCGCAGGGCGACGGGCGCGGTGTGGTGGTTGATTCCGATCGTTAGCAGTTGCACGGGGACGCTACGGCGATTTTGGCGCGACGTATAGGGGCTATGGTTAGGCCCAATATTATAGCGTTTCCACGATTCTTTCATTGAGGCCGGCTTTATCCGCGCTATCCGGTTTTTCGATGGGAATCTGGTCCAGCCGGTAGCCATAGCCGTACAGCGGCATCAGCGTGTAGCCGAATTCCGGGCGCAATTCGAGCTTGGTGCGGATGCGCGATGCGTGGGTGTCGAGCGTGCGCGACCGAACGTCGCGGCGACGCGACCACATCGTTTCCAGGATGTGCGCGCGCGACACCGGCCGCGACATGTTGGTGAACAGCAGCAACGCGAACTGCAGTTCTTTGGGCGTCAGCGTCACGTTCTGCCCCCGAAAGCTGACGATTGCCCGGCCTGAGTCGAAGGCGTATTCGCCGAACATCTCGCGCAGGTGGTTGCGAGGTCGGCGTATGCCGGCGCGGCGCATCAGCGCGTCGATCCGCGCGAGCGTTTCGGGACCGCGCACGGGCTTCGACAGGCAATCGTCAGCGCCCGCCTGTAGCATCGCGACGAGTTCGCTTTCGCGCGGTGTGGTCATCAGCACGACGACGGGCAAGCCCGGCAACACCCGGCGCACGCGGGCGATGACGTCTTCAGCGGCGGCGTCGCCGCAAAAGGCGTCGGTGACGAGCAGATCGAAGAACACATTTTCCGCGCTCGCAACAAACGGCGCGCTGGCGCGGAAGTGGTGACAGGCGTGTCCGCCGGCAAGCAACAGCCGGCTGACGATTTCCGCATGCCGGAGGTCGGGCTCGATAAGGGCGATTCGCATGGGCGGACGAGGGCGAGATGCAGCGATCTGGCACAGAAGGCTTTCAGCTTGCTTAACCTTACCCCGGCCCCTAAACTCAACCGCTACGCAGAAGCCGTGCTGACCTTCAAGTGAATGAGAAAAAAATGCTAGCCATTGCTAAAACAGCTGCCCATCAGAACAGTCTTAAATTAATGGATGGTGCGCGCTGATGGGCTGGCCTGGACTGATCGTGCTTGGCGCCGTCGTCGGTGCTGTCAGCTGGTGGCTGCATCCGTTGCGGCGCGCAAGCCGCGTCTCGCTGTGGATTGCGCTGCTCGTCGGCGTCGCGGGCGCCGTCATTGCGCATATGGCCGGCAACGTGACCCGACTTTTCCACGACGGTGACACGCTCGAATGGCCGGTTTGCACGGCTATCGCGCTGGTGGCTGTTGCCGTGACGGTCGGCTTGTTCTCCCGTCGATGAATTCTTGCAGGTGAAACCGATGAACGTACGACTCCCCGAAACCGCGTCGATCCCCGAGCGCATCGCGCAGTTGCGCAGCGCCATGAAGCACGAAGGGCTCGCCGCCTGGCTGGTGCCGTCCGCCGATCCGCATCTGTCCGAATATCTGCCCGGCCGCTGGCAAGGGCGCGAATGGCTGTCGGGCTTCACGGGCTCGGTCGGCACGCTGGTCGTGACGGCCGATTTCGCCGGTTTGTGGGTCGACAGCCGCTACTGGGTCCAGGCGGAAACGCAATTGGCGGGCACGGGCATCCAGCTGATGAAGATGTTCGGCGGCCAGCAGACGGCGCCTCACATCGACTGGCTGGCGCAGAACGTGCCGGCGGGCGCGACGGTCGGCGTCGACGGCGCGGTGCTGGGCGTGGCTGCGGCGCGCGCGCTGGGTGACGCGCTGCAGGCGCGCGGCGTCAAGCTGCGCACCGACCTCGATGTGCTCGACAGCGTGTGGCCGCAGCGTCCGCCGCTGCCGACGGGCGCCGTCTACGAGCACGTCGCGCCGCACGCGAGCGTGCCGCGCGCCGAAAAGCTCGATCAGATCCGTCGCGCGATGCAGGAAAAGGGCGCGCAATGGCACTTCATTTCGACGCTCGACGACCTTGCGTGGCTGCTCAACCTGCGCGGCGCCGACGTGAATTACAACCCGGTGTTCGTCGCGCACGCGCTGATCGGGCTGGAGCGCGCGTCGCTGTTCGTCGTCGACGGCAAGGTGCCCGCCGAGCTCGCCGAATCGCTCGCGCGCGACGGCATTCGCGTCGAGGCTTACGCGAACGCGGCCGATGCGCTCGCCGCGCTGCCCAGCGGCCAGACGCTGCTGATCGATCCGCGCCGCATCACGTTCGGCCTGCTGCAATCGGTGCCGGCTTCGGTGGCGATCGTCGAGTCGGTGAATCCGTCCACGTTCTTCAAGTCGCGCAAGACGGAAGCCGAAGCCGCGCACGTGCGCGCGACGATGGAGCAGGACGGAGCGGCGCTCGCCGAGTTCTTCGCGTGGTTCGAAGGCGCGCTTGGCCGCGAGAAGATCACCGAACTGACCGTCGACGAGAAGCTGACGGCCGCGCGCGCGCGCCGGCCGGGCTTTGTCACGCTGAGTTTCGCGACGATCGCCGGCTTCAACGCGAACGGCGCGATGCCGCACTACCGCGCGACGCCCGCCTCGCATTCCACTATCGAAGGCAACGGTTTGCTGCTGATCGACTCGGGCGGCCAGTATCTGAGCGGCACGACGGACATCACGCGCGTCGTCCCGATCGGCACTATCACGGACGAACATCGCCGCGATTTCACGACGGTGCTCAAGGGCACGATGGCGCTGTCGCGCGCGAAGTTTCCGCGCGGCATCCGTTCGCCGATGCTCGATGCCATCGCGCGCGCGCCGATCTGGGAAGTGGGCGCGGACTACGGCCACGGCACAGGTCACGGGGTCGGCTATTTCCTGAACGTGCACGAAGGCCCGCAGGTGATCTCGCACTATGCGCCCGCCGAGGCGTGGACGGCGATGGAAGAGGGCATGATCACGTCGATCGAGCCGGGTATTTACCGGCCGGGCAAGTGGGGCATCCGCATCGAGAATCTGGTGCTGAACCGCGCGGCCGAAAAAACCGAATTCGGCGATTTCCTCGAGTTCGAAACGCTGACGCTGTGCCCTATCGATACGCGCTGCGTCGCGCTGAACCTGCTGCGCGACGACGAGCGCGCGTGGCTCAACGCCTATCACGAGATGGTGCGCGCGCGCGTGTCGCCGCATGTGTCGGGCGACGCGAAGGCGTGGCTGGAAACGCGCACGCAAGCGATCTGAAGCGTCGGAAGCGTCGGAAGCATTAGAGGGCGCGGCGCGCGGTTTCATGCCGCCGCCGCGCCGAGCTTCTCGCGCGCGACACCGCGCCGGTTCGCGTGGCGCGCTTCGGCAGCACTGCACCGCAAGCACCTTTCAACGCACAACGAGGCTCGCATGTCCCGTGTCGCCGTCGTCGTCGTCGACGTACAGCAGATGTTCTTCAGCGGGCCGTCGTCCGCGTATCGCGGCGGCGAAGTGATCGACGGCATCAACCGGCTCACGTCGGCCGCGCGCGGCGCGAACGCGCCTGTCGTTTTCGTGCAGCACGAGCGCGACGCGGACGGGCCGCTTGCGCGCGGCAGCGACGCGTGGCAACTGCCCGCCGCGCTCAAGCGCGAGCAAACGGACGCATCGATCTACAAGCGCGTCGGCGATTCGTTCGAGAACACGCCGTTGCGCGAACAGCTCCAGCAAAACGACATCGATAGCGTGCTGATACGCGGCTATGCCTCCGAGTTTTGCGTCAACGCGACGGCACGCCGCGCCGAGCTGCTCGGCCTGCGCACCACAATCGTGTCCGACCTGCACACGACGCAGGACAAGCCGCACCTCGCCGCCGACAAGATCGTCGAGCATCAGAATTTCGTCTGGGCAAACTCGTCGATGTCGGGCAAGCGCGTCCAGGTGCGTCCCCTCGCTGACATCCTGCAAACGGAGTTCGCATGAGCATCAAGGCAGTCGTATTCGATTTCGGCGGCGTGCTGATCGACTGGAGCCCGCAGTATCTGTATCGCGAGCTGATTCCCGACGAGGAAGAGCGCCGCTGGTTTCTGTCGAACGTCTGCACGATGGATTGGGTGGTCCGCCAGGACGGCGGCCAGCCGATCGCGGAGGGCACGGCGGAACTGGTCGCGAAATTTCCCGAGCACGAAGCGCTGATTCGCGCGTTCTACGAGCGCTGGCACCACATGGTGGCGGGCGTGCTGGAAGACGGCGTCAGCATTGTCGAGAAACTCGAAGCCGCGAACGTGCCGCTCTTCGGCCTGACGAACTGGTCTCACGAGACCTTTCCGTATGCGTGGGAGCATTACCCGGTGCTGCGGCGTTTCCGGGACATCGTCGTGTCGGGCCGCGTGAAGATGGTCAAGCCCGATCCGGCCATCTTCGCCGAGATGCTGCGCCGTATCCGCGCGAATCTGCCCGGCATCGAGGCGCAAGAGCTGGTTTTCATCGACGACAACCTGAAGAACGCGGATGCCGCCACGCAGCTTGGCTGGCACGGCGTTCATCACACGAACGCCGCGCAGACGGAGGGAAAGCTGCGCGAACTCGGCTTGCCGATCTGAGCGTCAGGCGGCGCGCGGGCGCTACGTCATTGCCCGAGCAGATTCTTCAGCGCGTTGCCGAGCCCTTTCACCGTTTCACCTGCGCCTTTCGCGACGCCTTCGGCGCTCACGCCCAGCGACTTCGCGAAGTTCGCGCGCAGTTCCGTCATCACGCTTTCATTGAGCTTGAATTTCGGGTCGCGCAAATTGCCGTCGATCGTGAAATGCAGCGTGATGTCGTCGCCGTGCCGCTTCAGCGCCGCCACGGCGGCGCGCGTTGGAATTTGCATGAAGGTGTCGAGCGGATCGTCCGTTTCTGCCAGTTGCAGATGATGCAGCGTGACCGAGCCGGGCGCGTGGATGTGGTAGCTCGTCACCGTCGCGCGCAGGTTCAGATCGAGCGTGCCGCCTTTCACCTGGGCCTTCGCGCCGGCCTTTTTCAGCAGATACGGATCGAGCATCACGACATCGACGCCGCGCAGCGTCGTAGTGGTCTGCGAATCCTTGCTGGCGATTTTCATCCAGCCGTCGAAGCTCACCTGGCCCGTGTGCGCCGGACCCTTGATCGCGCCTTTGGCGGAAAGCCCGGTCGGTTCGGTGAGATCGGGCAAGTGGATGTGATCGACGCTCGCGCTGGCGTCGCTGACGGTCACCTTGTACGGCGGCTTGCTGATCGACTCGTCGTAGAAAACGAACCGGCCGCTTTCAAAGGCGATGTGATCGATGAGCTTTTCAGCGGGCAGCGGGGGCTTGTCACTTGCACCAGCGCTGGCAGGAGCGCTGGCGGGAGCGCTTGCACCGGCGTTCGCCGCGTCGTTTGTGTGGCTCACCGATTGACGCAGCTTCGGCAGCAGTTCCAGCCGGCCGCTCGCGGTGCGCACCAGCGCGAGATCGAAGCCGCGCACCACCACGTTGCGCAGATGCACGCGCTGCTGCAGCAGATCGCGGATATCGGGCGTGATGACAATTTCGTCGGCGGTGAGGGCGTCGGGCGTCGGCCAGTCCTGCGGCGCCGTGAGCCGCACGCGATGCAGCGTGATCGCCGACAAGCCCACGTCGATGCTTTGCGCCGTGCCGAGCGGCGCGAGCGCGCTGGCGACGCGCTCCTTCACTTCGTGTTGCACGAAATACAACCCGCCGAGCGCAATCGCGACGAGCAGCACGATCACGGCTGCGATGGCCAACACGACACGCTTGCCCACCGACATCGCCATGCTGCCTCCTCGTGCTTGCGCTGGCCGTAGTTCGGGTCATGTGCTGCGGATTTGCGGGGCGCGATGCAGGCCGCGGGTGCCTGCGTCTGAAACCGGCTCGAACCGGCTGCGATCCTGCGAAGGCAAGGGAGCAACTCTTATGCCGTCCGCATCGAACCGCGCGAAGCGGTCCGTCTGCGGACGGCGATACAACGGAACTGCGGACGCTTAACGGCTGATCGGCTTGTAGCGCAGGCGCTTCGGACGCGCGGCTTCTTCGCCGAGGCGCGCGCGCTTGTCCGCTTCGTACTCCTGGTAGTTGCCGTTGAAGAACGTCACTTGCGAATCGCCTTCGAACGCGAGGATGTGCGTCGCGATCCGGTCGAGGAACCAGCGATCGTGCGAAATCACCATCACCGAGCCGGCGAATTCGAGCAGGGCGTCTTCGAGTGCGCGCAGCGTTTCGACGTCGAGGTCGTTCGACGGCTCGTCGAGCAGCAGCACGTTGCCGCCCGCGATCAGCGTCTTGGCCAGATGCAGACGCCCGCGCTCGCCGCCCGACAGATTGCCGACGATCTTCTGCTGATCGCCGCCCTTGAAGTTGAAGCGGCCGATATACGCGCGCGACGGCGTCTCGTACTTGCCGACGGTGAGCACGTCGGCGCCGCCGGAAATCGCTTCGAACACCGTCTTCGAGCCGTCGAGCGCATCGCGGCTCTGATCGACGTAAGCCAGCTTGACGGTCGGCCCTTGCACGATTTCGCCCGAATCCGGCTGTTCCTTGCCCGTGAGCATGCGGAACAGCGTCGATTTGCCGGCGCCGTTCGGCCCGATGATGCCGACGATCGCGCCCGCCGGGATCTTGAAGCTCAGGTCGTCGATCAGCAGACGGTCGCCATACGACTTGCTGACGTTCTTGAACTCGATCACTTCATTGCCGAGGCGGTCGCCGACGGGAATGAAGATTTCCTGCGTTTCGTTGCGCTTCTGGTATTCCTGGCTGTTCAGCTCCTCGAAGCGCGCGATACGCGCCTTCGATTTCGCCTGACGGCCCTTCGGGTTCTGGCGCACCCATTCCAGTTCCTTCTTGATCGCCTTCTGACGCGCGGATTCGCTCGCTTCTTCCTGCTTCAGGCGGTCTTCCTTCTGGTCGAGCCAGCTGCTGTAGTTGCCCTTCCACGGAATGCCGTGGCCGCGGTCGAGTTCGAGGATCCACTCGGCGGCGTTATCGAGGAAGTAGCGATCGTGCGTCACAGCGACGACGGTTCCGGGAAAGCGCGTCAGGAACTGCTCGAGCCATTCCACGGATTCGGCGTCGAGGTGGTTGGTCGGCTCGTCGAGCAGCAGCATGTCGGGCTTCTCGAGCAGCAGCTTGCACAGCGCGACGCGGCGCTTTTCGCCGCCCGACAGATGCTCGATTTTCGCGTCCCACGGCGGCAGGCGCAGGGCGTCGGCGGCGACTTCGAGCTGCTGCTCGGGGCTGCCGCCGTCCGACGTGGCGAGGATCGCTTCGTACTTCGCCTGTTCGGCGGCGAGCGCGTCGAAGTCGGCGTCCGGCTCGGCGTACGCGGCGTAGATTTCATCGAGTTTCTTTTGCGCCTGGAACACGTCGCCGAGGCCTTCCTCGACGGCTTCGCGCACGGTCTTTTGCGGATCGAGTTGCGGTTCCTGCGGCAGATAACCGATGTTCAGGTTCGGCATCGGCGTGGCTTCGCCTTCGATGTCCTTGTCGACGCCGGCCATGATTCGGATCAGCGTGGACTTGCCCGAGCCGTTCAGGCCGAGCAGGCCGATCTTCGCACCGGGGAAGAACGACAGCGAGATGTCTTTCAGGATTTGACGCTTGGGCGGCACGATTTTGCCGACCCGGTTCATGGTGAAGACGTATTGGGCCATTTGCTTGAGAGTTTGGGGTTGCAGTTTGGCAGCGTCCGGGCGCTGCGGGCCGGTTTTGGCGCGCGCCTCGGGGCAGGAGACGGTATTGTACTTCTTGTGTCTGCGACGCTTTTTTGTAGGGGGTGGGGGTTGCCTTTGCCTTTGCCTTGCGCCAGGCGGGCTTTTTGGGCTGGTATTGCGTTTGCGGTGTTTGATTGATGTGTTTGCCCTTTGCGTGGGCATCCGCGTGGCGCGTGCTTGACGCGGGCGTTGCCGGTGTAGGTTTGCCCTTTGCGCGGGCATCCGCGTTGCGCCTGCGCGGCGCGGGCGTTGCCGGTGTAGGTTTGCCCTTTGCGCGGGCATCCGCGTTGCGCCTACGCGGCGCGGGCGTTGCCCCTGTGCGGGGCGGCACCTACTTTTCTTTGCCGCTGCAGAGAAAAGTAGGCAAAAGAAAGCGGGCTAACACCGCCAGCCCTTGACCTTTACCCACGGGCTCTCAACGGCCTCATCGTTCGTCCGTTCACGTTTCTGCATGCGTGAGTTGCCAGCGCATGTCGACACGCCTCACCCGCTTCACACTCCCGCGTCGGTTCCCACTTTCGCGTCTTGCGCGGGCCCTCCTGCGGCAAACTTGTGTCGTCCGTCGGACCACCGGACACCATCGCTCACAGATCGGTTTTCAGTCCGTGCGTTGCGCCGTTCCCCGAGACAACCTGCACACAGTTTGCAACCGGGGCGGCGCCGACGTTATAGCGTGGTTGGCCGTTGTACGGACGAATGAAGTGGGTGAGGCGCATTGAGAGCATGCTGGCAATGGGGCCGAACAAGCGCGCTGCCGTGTGAAGTGTTGGGACGTTGAGAGCCCGTGGGTGAAGGTCAAGGGCTGGCGGTGTTAGCCCGCTTTCTTTTGCCTACTTTTCTTTGCGGCGGCAAAGAAAAGTAGGTGCCGCCCCGCACAGGGGCAACGCCCGCGCCGCGCAGGCGCATCGCGGACGCCAGCGCAGAAGAACCAGGCCGGCAACGCCCGCGCCGCGAATGCGCAACGCGGACGCCCGCGCAAAGGGCAAACCTACACCGGCAACGCCCGCGCCGCGTAGGCGCAACGCGGATGCCCGCGCAAAGGGCAAACCTACACCGGCAACGCCCGCGCCGCGCAGGCGCATCAAGGACGCCCGCATAGAGGCAAAAACCTCAATTCAATCTCCGCCCACTATCCTCATCAAAAAAATGCAACTGCTGCGCGGGCAACGCGACCGGAAGCGTTTCGCCCGCTTGCGGCCGCCGCCCATGCGGCAACCGAACGGTAACGTCGTGCTTACCCCAGCGCCCATGCGCGAGATTGTCCGCGCCGAGCAACTCGCACGAATCGACGGCAAGCGCGGCCGTCGCCGCACCGGAATCAGACGAAGGCGTCATGTGCTCGGGCCGGACGCCGAGCACGCACGTGCGCCCCGCGGCGACCTCGCGGCCAATGCACGGCACGCCCGCAAGCGGCAACTTCGGACCTTCGTCCGCGACCTCGAAGAATGCGCCGTCTTCCGTCACCCGGCCGTTCAGCAAATTCATTCCCGGCGAGCCGATGAACCCCGCCACGAAGATCGTCGCCGGGCGTTCATACACCTGCGTCGGCGCGCCGATCTGCTCGGCGTGGCCCTTGTTCATCACGATCACGCGCTGCGCAAGCGTCATCGCCTCGATCTGATCGTGCGTCACGTAAAGGCTCGTCGTCTTGAGACGCCCATGCAGACGCTGGATTTCGAGCCGCATCTGCACGCGCAGCCGCGCATCGAGATTCGATAGCGGTTCGTCGAACAGAAATACGGCCGGCTCCCGTACGATCGCACGGCCCATTGCGACGCGTTGGCGCTGGCCGCCCGACAGCTCACGCGGCTTTCTCGACAGCAACGGTTCGAGTTCGAGAATCTTCGCCGCCGTCATCACGCGCGATTCGATCTTCGATTTCGGCAGCCCCGCGATCTTCAGCGCGTAACCCATGTTTTCCGCGACCGTCATGTGCGGGTAGAGCGCGTAGTTCTGAAACACCATCGCGATGTTGCGATCCTTCGGTTCCAGGTTGTTGACCACCTTGCCGTCGATCGCGATCTCGCCTTCCGTGATCGCTTCGAGTCCCGCGACCATGCGTAGCAACGTCGACTTGCCGCAACCCGATGGCCCGACCATTACGACGAATTCGCCATCCGCGACGTCCGCATTGATGCCGTGCAGAACGTTCTGCTTGCCGTCATACGATTTCTTCACGCCTTTGAGCGTCAGTGCAGACATGACTGTTTATCCCTGGATTTATTTCTCAGCCTCATTTCTCAGCCTCATTTCTCAGCCTCATTTCTCAGCATCAATGAGGCCGCGCACGAACCAGCGCTGCATCGCCAGCACGACGACGAGGGGCGGCAGCATCGCGAGCAGCGTGGCCGCCATCACGAGATGCCATTCCGTCGCGGTGTCGCCGGACGCGATCATGCTCTTGATGCCGACTACAGCCGTCGTCAGCGACTGCTCGTTCGTGATCAGGATCGGCCACAGGTACTGATTCCAGCCGTAGATGAACGTGATGACGAACAGCGCCGCCAGATTCGTCTTTGACAGCGGCAGCACCACGTCCCAGAAGAAGCGCAGCGCACCTGCGCCGTCGATGCGCGCCGCTTCCATCAGCTCGTCGGGCAGCGTCAGGAAGAACTGGCGGAACAGGAACGTTGCCGTAGCGGACGCGATCAGCGGCAGCGTGAGACCGGCGTACGTGTTGCTCAGATGCATCGACGACACGACTTGCACGGTCGGAAAAATGCGCACTTCGACGGGCAGCATCAGCGTGATGAAGATCAGCCAGAACGCGACGTTGCGGCCCGGAAAGCGGAAGAACACGATCGCATACGCCGAGATAATCGACACGGCGATCTTGCCGATTGCGATGACGAGCGCCATCACGAGGCTGTTGACGAGCATCGTGCCGAACGGGCTCGCAGCGTTGCCCGTGCCGTGCGTCCAGATATTCGCGATGTTCTCGAACAGATGCGTGCTGGGCACGAGCGACAGCGGCACGTTGAACACTTCGTGCTCGTTCATCGTCGCCGCGCAGAACGCGACATAGACGGGAAACACGACCAGCACCACGCCGACAATCAAAACGGCGTGGCAAAAGAGATCGAAGCCGCGGCGATTCTCGATCATGAGTATTGAACCCTCCGCTCGATGAAACGGAACTGCACGACCGTCAGCCCGACGACGATCGCCATCAGCACCACCGATTGCGCGCCCGAACTGCCGATGTCGAGGCCCTGGAAGCCTTCGGCGAAGATTTTGTAGATCAGCGTGCGCGTGGATTGCGCGGGGCCCCCGCCCGTCGCGGCATCGATGATCGGGAAGGTGTCGAAGAACGCGTAGACGAGATTGACGACGAGCAGAAAAAACGTGGTCGGCGACAGCAGCGGCAGCGCGATGCCGAAGAAGCGGCGCACGGGACCGGCGCCATCGATCGCGGCGGCTTCGATCAGCGAGCGCGGAATCGCCTGCAGGCCGGCATAGAAGAACAGGAAGTTGTAGCTGACCTGCTTCCAGACGGAGGCGAGCACGACGAGAAACATCGCCTGCCCCGGATTGAGCGCGTGGTTCCAGACGATGCCCGCCTTGCCGAGCGCGAACGTCACGAGCCCGATGCTCGGGTTGAAGAGGAACGACCACAGCACGGCCGCAATCGCGGGCGCAACGGCATACGGCCAGATCAGCAGCGTCTGGTATGCCTTTGCGCCGCGCATCACGCGGTCGGCGCAGGCCGCGAAGAGCAGCGAGAGTACGAGTCCCGACACGGTGACGAGCGCGCAAAAGATCAGCGTCGTTTCGAACGACGCGAGATACAGCGGATCGCCGAATAGCTGCCTGAAGTTGCCAAGGCCGACGAATTCAGTCGACGTGCCGAACGCGTCCTGGGTCTGGGTCGATTGCCAGAGCGCTTCGCCCGCGGGCAGCAGAAAGAACAGCAGCGTGATCGCCAGTTGCGGCGCGACGAGCAGATAGGGCAGCCAGCTGGTGCCAAAGCGTGAGCGCTTGTCCATCGAAGTCCTTCGCAGCGGTGAACGGGAGCGCGCTGTCGCCTTGCAGCGAAGGCGCGCCCGGAACGCAGATCAGCTACCCGCTTTTTCGAAGCGGCGCAGCAGGTCGTCGCCGCGCGACACCGACGAATCGAGGGCTTCCTTAGGCGTCTTCTTGTCGGCCCAGACCTGCTCGAGTTCTTCGTCGATGATCGTGCGGATCTGCGGCATGTTGCCGAGGCGCAGTCCCTTCGTGTACGGCAGAGGCGGCTTGTTCAGCATCTGCTTGATCGCCGTGTCGCTGCCGGGGTTCTTCTCGTAGAAGCCCTGTTGCTGCGTCAGCTGATACGCGGCCGTGGTGACGGGCAGATAGCCCGTGTCCTGATGCCACTTCGCGGCGACGGGGGGCGAGCTGAGATAGGCGAGGAACTTCGCGACGCCCTTGTAGACGGCCGGGTCCTTGCCCGACAGCACCCACAGGCTCGCCCCGCCGATGATCGCGTTCTGCGGCGCGCCCTTGACGCTCGCGTCGTACGGCATCATGCCCGTGCCGAAGTTGAATTTCGCGTACTTGCGGATCGTCGCGAGCGACCCCGACGAGTTCGTGATGATGCCGCAGTCGCCGCTATAGAACTTCGACACCGGCTCATCCTTGCGGCCCGCGTAGGTGAACGTGCCTTCCTTCGCCATTTTCTGCAGGAACGTGATGTGCGCGACCTGCAGCGGCTTGTTGAATTCGAGTTGCGCGTCGGCGCCGTCGAAGCCGTTGTTGTCCGTCGCGAACGGCGCGCCGTGCCAGGCGCTGTAGTTCTCGAGCTGAATCCAGCTCTGCCAGCCCGACGAATAACCGCACGACATGCCCGACGCCTTCAGCTTCTGCGCGTCCTGCTCGACTTCGGCCCAGGTTTTGGGCGGTGTGTTCGGATCGAGACCGGCTTTCTTGAACGCGTCCTTGTTGTAGTAGAGGACGGGCGTCGAGCTGTTGAACGGCATCGAGATCAGATGGCCCGTTTTCGAGTCGCTGTAGTAGCTGGCGATGGTCGGCACGAAGGCCTTTTCATCGAGCGTCATGCCTGCCTGCTTGAATACGTCGGAGACGGGGATGACGGCTTTCTTCGCCTGCATCATCGTCGCCGTGCCGACTTCGTAGACCTGCAGGATCGCGGGCGCGTTGCCGCTGCGATAGGCGGCGATGCCCGCCGCGAGCGTCTGGTCGTACGTGCCTTTGAAGACGGGCACGATCTTGTAGTCGCTCTGCGATGCGTTGAAGTCGTTGGCAATCGCGTTCAGGCGTTCGCCGAGCGCCGCTTCCATCGCGTGCCAGAACTGGATTTCAGTGGCGGCGTACGCGCCTTGATGGACGCCGAAGGACAGGACAGCTGCAACGGATAGCGATCGGATGAACGGCTTGCAATGCATCGAGAGTCTCCTTTGATCCCATGCAACGAAGTTGCGGTTGGGAAGCGTGGAATTGCGGTCGCGCGATTCTAGTTGTGTTCGATGACAGGAAAGCGTCGGTGATTCTTCTACTTGTCAGGCTTGTGGTCGAATTTTTGGTGGAACGGCAATTTAACATCATAAAAATAGCGGGCGAAAGCGCGATTACCCGAAGCGCCGATCGATGCGTGGGCAACGAAGGCGAAAAAAAAGCCGCGTCGAAGCGCGGCCTGATGTGATCTGCGAACCCCGCTCGTGGGCGGCGGGGACGCATTTGACAATTGTTCGTCAGACGTTGAAGAGGAAGTTCATCACGTCGCCATCATGCACGACGTACTCCTTGCCTTCGGCGCGCATCTTGCCCGCTTCCTTCGCGCCTTGCTCGCCCTTGAACGCGATGTAATCGTCAAAGCCGATGGTCTGCGCGCGAATGAACCCGCGCTCGAAGTCCGTGTGAATCGCGCCCGCCGCTTGCGGCGCCGTGTCGCCGATATGGATCGTCCATGCGCGCACTTCCTTCACACCCGCCGTGAAGTACGTCTGCAGGCCGAGCAGCTTGAAGCCCGCGCGGATCACGCGGTTCAGGCCCGGCTCATCCATGCCCATGTCGGCGAGGAACACTTCCTTGTCTTCGTCGGCGAGATCGGCGATTTCCGCTTCGATCGCCGCGCACACCGCGACGACCGGCGCCTTTTCCGTTTCCGCGTACTTGCGCACGGCGTCCAGATGCGGATTGTTCTCGAAGCCGTCTTCCTTCACGTTTGCCACGTACATGGCCGGCTTCGCCGTAATCAGGCAAAACGGCTTGATCAGCAGACGCTCTTCTTCCGTCAGATCGAGTCCGCGAACCGGCTTCGCCAGGTCCAGCTGGGCGCGGACTTTTTCCAGCACGGCGGCGAGCTTTACCGCTTCCTTGTCGTTGCCCGACTTTGCGGCCTTTGCGTAGCGCGTCAGCGCCTTTTCGACGGTGGCGAGGTCGGCGAGCGCGAGTTCCGTGTTGATCACCTCGATGTCCGACACGGGGTCGACCTTGCCCGCGACGTGGATCACGTTCTCGTCCTCGAAGCAGCGCACGACGTGCGTGATCGCGTCGGTTTCACGGATATTCGCGAGGAACTGGTTGCCGAGGCCTTCGCCCTTGCTGGCACCCGCCACCAGACCCGCGATGTCGACGAACTCGACCACGGCGGGCACGATGCGCTCCGGCTTGACGATGTCGGCGAGCGCGCTCAGACGCGCGTCGGGCACTTCGACCACGCCGACGTTCGGCTCGATCGTGCAGAACGGATAGTTTTCGGCGGCGATGCCCGCCTTGGTCAGCGCGTTGAACAGGGTGGACTTGCCGACGTTGGGCAGGCCGACGATGCCGCATTTGAGGCTCATGAAAAACCTTTATGAATCAATGTATTACAGCCAGATGGCACGTCTCGCGCGAGCTGGCGAACGTGGCTGGGAGGCTGTAAAGGAAATTCGGGAGCGAGACAAACAGCAGGCATCCGGGCGTTTGAACCACGATCCTGTACTGATCTGTGCTCGAAAAAGGGCAATTGTAACGCTTTCGGGCGGCTTGATCGGCAAGGGGCACCGCGTCCCTGTTCGCCCGGCTATATGGAGGCGAGTCAAGTCCACCGGGCCCGTATCTATTGCAGCGAAGTTTTTGAGCCAGGCGAAACCGGATCGCGATTCACCGAAACCGCCAGACGAAGGACGGCGCAGCAGCGCGCAAGTCGCGCCGAACGCCGTCCCGCCGATCCGTCCCCCGCACCCCTCGCGGCTATAATGGCCGGATGAATGCTCACCATCAGTCCTTCGATGTCGCCGTGATCGGCGGCGGGCTCGTCGGCAAGACGGCCGCGCTTGCGCTGACACAGAGCGGCCTGCGTGTCGCGCTGCTGGCGCAGCATTGCCAGCCGCTGCCCGCCGGCGCCGTGTTCGATTCGCGCGTCTACGCGCTGTCCGCGAGTTCGCAGGCGCTGCTCGAGCGCTTGCGCGTGTGGCAGGCGCTCGACGGCTCCCGGCTTTCGCCCGTCTACGACATGCGCGTCTATGGCGACGCGCACGCCGAACTGCACTTCTCGGCGTTCCAGGCTTCCGTGCCGCAGCTTGCGTGGATCGCGGAATCGTCGATGATCGAGCGCTCGCTCGACGCCGCGCTGCGCTTCCAGCCGAACCTCGCGTGGCTCGACACCCGCGCGCAAGGGCTCGACGTCAAGACGGGCAGCGCGACAATTGGTCTCGCCAACGGCAACGTGCTCGAGGCGGACCTCGTGGTCGGCGCCGACGGCGCGCATTCGTGGGTGCGCGCGCAGATCGGCTCGAAGGTGACCCGGCGCGATTACCGGCAGACGGGCGTCGTCGCGAACTTCAAGGCGGGGCGGCCGCACGGCGAGACCGCGTACCAGTGGTTCCGCGACGGCGAAATCGTCGCGCTGCTGCCGATGCCGGACGGTCACGTGTCGCTGGTGTGGTCGGCGAAAACCGAGCACGCGAATACGCTCCTGCGGCTCGACCCCGCGCAGCTCGCGGCGGAAGTCGAACGTGCGACCATGGGCACGCTCGGCACGCTCGACTGCGTGACGCCCGCCCAAGGCTTCCCGCTCGCGCTGCAAACCGTCGACCGGCTGGTTGCGCCGCGTGTGGCGCTGGTCGGCGATGCCGCGCATCTGATCCACCCGCTCGCCGGGCAGGGCATGAATCTCGGGTTGCGCGACGTGGCGTCGCTCGTCGACGTGATCGTGAAGAAAGAGGCGTTTCGCGATCTCGGAGACACGGTGCTGCTGCGCCGCTACGAGCGTTCGCGCAGCGAGGACATCCGCGCGCTAACGGTTGCCACCGACGGCCTCCAGAAGCTGTTCGCGCTGCCCGGCAACGTCGCGCGGGCGGTGCGCAATACGGGTATGGCGATGGTCGGCGCGCAGCCGCTGATCAAGCGCTGGCTGGTGTCGGCGGCGCTCGGCTGACGCGCGCGCGTCGGCGCAGCGTGACGCAAGGCGGCGCCGGCGTGCAAGTCTGACAGGATCGAACGCGAGGCATACCATCTCCTCGCGCACAACATGAACACAGGCGCTGACGAACGGCAAACGCCGCGCGCCGGCGTCGAATCAGGAGTAGCAGCATGAAAAAACGCATCCGCATTGCCGCGCTGGCGCTGGCTGTCGCGACCATCGGCCTGGGCTGCTCGGCACAGGCCGATCAGACCACCGACAAGCTCAAGTCGACGCTGCAGTCGCGCCTGTCCGAAGCGACGATCAAGAGCGTGTCGAAGTCGCCGATCGACGGGCTGTACGAGGTGAATCTCGGCTCGCAGATCATCTATAGCGACGCATCAGGCGACTATCTGATTCTCGGCGACATGGTCGACGCGAAGACGCGCAAAAATCTGACGGAAGCGCACCTGTCCGACGCCAACCGCATCAATTTTGCCAGCCTGCCGCTCGCGAACGCGGTGAAAGTGGTGAAGGGCAACGGCAGCCGCAAGATCGCCGTGTTCTCCGATCCGAATTGCCCGTATTGCAAGCAGCTCGAAACGACGTTGAAGTCGATGGATAACATCACCGTCTATACGTTCCTCTACCCTGTGCTGTCGCCGGATTCGGCGGCCAAGTCGAAGTCGATCTGGTGCTCCGCCGACCGCGCGAAGGCGTGGGAAGCGTGGATGCAGGACCACCGCGCGCCCACGGCGCCCGGCACGTGCGACACTGCCGCGATCGATAAAAACCTCGCGCTCGGACAGTCGATGAACGTGAACGGCACGCCGACCGTGTTCCTCGCGGATGGCCGCCGCCTGCCCGGCGCCGTGCCCGCCGACGAGCTCGACAAGGCGCTGTCGTCGGTGCGCTGAGCGGGGCGACTTCCGCTCGAATCTGTATGACAGGAGGCGCATGGCGCCTCTTGTGCCGATTGCAGCCCGATTCAAGCACGGTCGAAACCGGAGTGGAGCGGGCGCGCAAGCGCCTCGCTCCATCGACGCGGCACGATCGCTGCCCGCCTGAAGCCTTTCGAATTTTCGCCAAGTCTCCGACCCACGAGCGCCGATGAAGCCGATCCGCTACACCATCGTTCCAAAACAGCCTGCCGCCCATATTTTCGAAGTCACCGTCACGGTCGCCGATCCCGATCCGACGGGCCAGCGTTTCATGCTGCCCGTCTGGATTCCCGGCAGCTACATGGTCCGCGAGTTCGCGCGCAACATCGTCACGCTGCGCGCGTTCAACGACGCCGGCCGCAAGGTGCGTATCGAAAAGACCGACAAGCACGCGTGGCAGGCGGCGCCCGTCAGGGGCGCGCTGACGCTGCGCTACGAGGTCTACGCGTGGGACATGTCGGTGCGGGCCGCGCATCTCGACGACACCACGGGCTTTTTCAACGGCACGAGCGTCTTCCTGTCGCCGCTCGGCTTCGAGGACGCGCCGTGCGTCGTCGACATCCAGAAACCGGCGGGCCCGCAATACCGCGACTGGCGCGTCGCGACGGCGCTGACGGAAATGCGCGGCACGAAGCGCTACGGCTTCGGCGAATACACGGCGCAAAACTACGACGAACTGGTCGATCATCCCGTGACGCTCGGCGAATTCGCGCTGGGTACGTTCAAGGCGCACGGCGTGCCGCACGACATCGTGATCGCCGGACGCGTGATCGGCCTCGACATGGCGCGGCTGTCGGCGGATCTGCAGCGCGTGTGCGAAGCGCAGATCGCGCTGTTCGAGCCGCGCTCGAAAAAAGCGCCGATGGACCGCTATGTGTTCATGACCCAGGCCGTCACCGACGGCTACGGCGGATTGGAGCATCGCGCATCGACGGCGCTGATCTGCAACCGTGCCGATTTGCCCGTGCAAGGCCGCAGCGAAACGACGGAAGGCTATCGCACCTATCTCGGTCTGTGCAGCCACGAGTACTTCCACACGTGGAACGTGAAGCGGATCAAGCCGGCCGTGTTCGCGCCGTACGACCTGTCGCAGGAGAACTATACGTCGCTGCTGTGGCTGTTCGAAGGCTTCACGTCCTACTACGACGATCTGATGCTCGTGCGCAGCGGCCTCATCACGCAGGCCGATTACTTCGCGCTGCTCGGCAAGACCATCGCCGGCGTGCTGCGCGGCAGCGGGCGTCTGAAGCAGACGGTCGCCGAAAGCTCGTTCGACGCCTGGGTCAAGTACTACCGTCAGGACGAAAACGCCGCGAACGCGATCGTCAGCTACTACACGAAGGGCTCGCTCGTCGCGCTCGCCTTTGATCTGACGATTCGCGCGCAAACGCAGAACCGCAAGTCGCTCGACGACGTGATGCGTCTCTTGTGGCAGCGCTACGGGCGCGATTTCTATCAGGGCAAGGCGCGCGGCATCGAGGAATCCGAGGTCGAGGCGCTGTTCGCCGAGGCGACGGGTGCGGATTTGTCCGGGCTTTTCGCAGAAGGCGTGCACGGCACGCGCGATTTGCCGCTCGCGGCATTGCTCGAACCGTTCGGCGTGACGCTCGAGGCGGAGGTCGATCCGAAGGCGAAGCCGTCGCTCGGCGCGCGCGTGCGCGGCGGCGCGGACTGCACGCTGGCCGCCGTGCACGACGGCAGCGCGGCCCAGAAGGCGGGGTTGTCGGCGGGCGACGTGCTGATCGCCGTCGACGGCCTGCGCGTGACGGGCTCGAACCTCGACGCGCTGCTGTCGCGCTACCAGCCGGGCGCGAAGGTCGAAATCCACGCGTTTCGGCGCGACGAGCTGCGCGTGGCGCAACTCAAGCTGGACGGGCCGGACGTCGCGCGCTACAAGCTGGCCGCGAACGACAAGCCCGCTTCGGCGGTGACGGCACGCAAGCGCTGGCTGGGCAGGTAACGCAGCGCCGGCCGCCGCAGCCGGCGGGGGATTGTTCTATCGTTGCAACAATCCGTCGCCGCCGCGCTACTTTTTCCCGGCCGGGTAAAAAAACACAATGGCTCCACTCGCGCAACACAGCGCGCCCCTCACTGGAGTCACTGATGACCACGATCCTGCAAATCAACTCGTCGGCTCGCTCGCAAGGCGCTCAATCGACGCTGCTGGCAAACGAACTGACGGCGAAGCTGCAACAATCGAATCCGGGCGCGAAAGTCGTCGTCCGCAATCTGCACGAAGACGCGCTGCCGCACCTCGACGACGCAATTCTGGGCGCATTCTTCACGCCGGCTGAACAGCGCACGGCCGAGCAGCAAGCCATCGCAGCGCGCAGCGAAGCGCTGATCGCCGAACTGCAAGCCGCCGATATCGTCGTGATCGGTGCCCCCCTGTACAACTTTGGCATCTCGTCGCAACTGAAGACGTATTTCGACTTCATCGCGCGTGCCGGCATCACGTTCAAGTACGGCGCGAACGGCCCCGAAGGCCTCGTGACGGGCAAGAAGGTGTTCGTGGTTTCGGCTCGCGGCGGCAAGTACGTCGGCACGCCGGGCGACTCGCAGACGCCTTACCTCAAGACGTTCCTCGGCTTCCTCGGCATGACGGACGTGAACTTCATCTACGCCGAAGGCCTGAACATGGGCCCGGACGCAGCCAGCGCGGCACTGGCCGGCGCACGCGAAGCGATCGCGGCTGCGTAAAGCATCGGAAGGTTCGTCGACGCGATGCGGCTATCGGCGGCATCGCGCCGGCAAACGAAAAACGCCACGGAACACAATTCCGTGGCGTTTTCTTTTGCGTGGCTGGCGTGGCGCGGAAGCTGGCGCGTTTTACGCGAAGACCTCGCCCGTTTCCGGTAGACGCCAGTCGATTGGTGGGCGGCCGTGCGCTTCGAGAAACTCGTTGGCGAGCGCGAAATGCCGGCAGCCGAGAAAGCCGCGATGCGCCGACAGCGGCGACGGATGCGGCGCCTCCAGCACGCAATGCGACTTGCCGCCGAGCAGCGCGCGCTTCGCTTGCGCGTGCGCGCCCCACAGCATGAACACAAGGCCGTCGTGGCGGACGGCCAGTTCGTGGATCAGCGTGTCGGTGCAATGTTCCCAGCCGCGTTTGGCGTGGCTCGCCGCGCGGTCGCGTTCGACGGTCAGCACCGTGTTCAGCAGCAGCACGCCCTGTTTGGCCCACGCGTCGAGACAGCCATGCTGCGGCGTGTCATAACCGAGGCTCGCGGCGATCTCCTTGAAGATGTTGCGCAGCGACGGCGGCGGCCGCACCGAAGGCGGCACCGAAAACGCGAGGCCATGTGCCTGCGGCGTGCCGCGATCTTCACCGTGATAGGGGTCCTGGCCGAGAATCACAACCTTGACGTCGTCGGGGCTGGTGAGGCGCAACGCGCGGAACACGTCGGCGGGATAGACGGTCTTGCCCGACGCACGCTCGCCGTCGACGAAACGGCACAGCGGCGCGTAGTTATCGCTGTCGATGAACGGTTTCAGATGCGCGCGCCACGCGGGCGGCAACGCTTCGAATTGCGCTTCGAGCGTTTGCGGGCCGGTGGTGTCGGCGGGCGGTGCGGAAATTGGCGCGGCGTCGTCGGTGAAGAGCGAGGACTGCGCCGGCGGCGTGCGAGTGCGTTTGGCGGAATTCATGGCGGGCAAGTGTGGCAGCAAATGCGGGCGCGCTCAAGTTTCCTGCGTTCGCGGCGGCAGCCGCCGTCACGATGCCGCCACTGCCGCGTGCGTTTCGCGTATGCGCCGCCGATGCGGCGCCCGCCGCTTTACGTCGAGCCGTTGCCCTCGCGCAGACGATACCCGCGCTGCGCCTTGCTGACGTCGTCGGGGCGCAGGCCGTGAACCGCCTGCGCCAGTTCCGCCGACAACGCGTTGAGCGCGCCCGCGTCGCCGCGCTTCAACTCCAGCTCGATTTCGCAGATCGGCGAGCTACGCGTTTGGCCGTTCACGTCGGCGCGTATTTCGCCTTGGTCGATGGCAGCCTCGACATCCGCGCCTTCGATGCTCACATGCCACAACGTCCGCGAGAAATTCGTCGTGAAGAGCGGAATCAGGGCGTCGCGTGCCTGCTTCAGCGCTTCTTTCGACGGCGCGTCGTCGCACGCATCGAGCAGCGCGTCGATTTCGAGCGCGTTGCCCTTGACGGGCATTTCCCACTCATGCCGGTTGTGCAAGCCGTCTTTCGACGCGCCGACCGTCTTGTACGTCTGCAGCCAGCCATCCGGCGTTCGCCGCACGCGCACGGCCGCTTTCGCGCGCGCGAGCGTCAGCGCGGGCGTGTCGAAATAGCGGTTTTCGAGCGTGATCGTGTGGCCCGGATTGCCGGCACGCTGGATGAACCATTGCGTCGCGGCGCCGACCTGATCGGACGGCAGCGCCAGCTTGATTTCCTGTTCCATGCCCATCGCGCGACTCGCTTTTAACCCGTGATCAGAAGAACATTCGCGCAAGTTCCGCGCCCGGCTCTTCGGCACGCATGAACGCCTCGCCGACGAGGAACGTGTTCACGTCCATCGCGCGCATCCGCTCGACGTCGACGCGCGACAGGATGCCCGACTCGGTCACGACGATGCGGTCGTCCGGCATCATGTCGAGCAGGTCGAGCGTCGTGTCGATCGACGTTTCGAACGTGCGCAGATTGCGGTTGTTCACGCCGATCAGCGGCGTTTTCAGCGTCAGCGCCTCGACCAGTTCATTCTTGTCGTGCACTTCGACCAGCACCGCGAGGCCCAGCGAATGCGCGTACGCTTCGAGATCCTGCATCTGCGAGGTTTCGAGCGCTGCGACGATCAGCAGGATCGCGTCGGCGCCCATCGCGCGGGCCTCCAGGATCTGATACGGATCGACGATGAAATCCTTGCGCAAAACAGGCAGCGCGCACGCGGCGCGCGCTTCTTCCAGATACGCCGCGCTGCCTTGGAAAAACTGCACGTCGGTGAGCACGGACAGGCACGCCGCGCCGTGATTCGCGTACGAACGCGCGATGTCGGCGGGCACGAAATGTTCGCGCAGCACGCCTTTCGACGGGCTTGCCTTCTTGACCTCGGCGATCACGGCGGCGAGGCCCGCCTCGTGCTTCGCGCGAATCGCGCCGACGAAATCGCGCAGGTCGCGCGTGGACGCCTGCAAGCGCAGTTCTTCCAACGGCGCGCTTTGCTCCGCGGCGCGCACTTCGTCGCGCTTGACGCTGATGATGCGGTCCAGAATATCGCTCATGTGAATCCCGTTTATTTCTTGAACTGTTGCGTGAAGCGGACGAGTTCGTCGACCTTCGCGCGCGCCTTGCCGCTCGCAATCGACTCGCGCGCGATCTGGATACCGTCCGCGATCGAATCGACGACGTTCGCGGCATACAGTGCCGTGCCCGCGTTCAACGTGACGATTTCGCGCGCGACGCCCGGCTTGTTGTCGAGCGCTTCGAGCAGCAGCACTTTCGATTCGTTCGCATCGGCGACTTTCAACGTCCGGTTCGACACCATCTGCATGCCGAAGTCCTCCGGGTGAATCTCGTACTCGCGCACTTGGCCGTCGCGCAGTTCGCCGACGAGCGTCGCCGCGCCGAGCGAGACTTCATCCATGCCGTCCCTACCATACACGACGAGCACGTGCTTCGCGCCGAGACGCTGCATCACGCGCACCTGAATGCCGACGAGATCCGGGTGAAACACGCCTTGCAACTGGTTCGGCGCGCCGGCCGGGTTCGTCAGCGGGCCGAGGATGTTGAAGATGGTCCGCACGCCGAGTTCGCGGCGCACGGGCGCGATGTTCTTCATGGCCGGGTGATGGTTCGGCGCGAACATGAAGCCCATGCCCGTTTCGGCGATCGACGCGGCCACCTGTTCCGGCTGCAAATCGATATTCACGCCGAGCGCTTCGAGCACGTCCGCGCTGCCCGACTTGCTCGACACGCCGCGATTGCCGTGCTTCGCGACTTTCGCGCCCGCGCCCGCCGTCACGAACATCGTCGCCGTGGAGATATTGAACGTGTGTGAGCCGTCGCCGCCCGTGCCGACGATATCGACGAAGTTCGAGTTGTCCTGCACGTCGACGTGACGGGCGAACTCGCGCATCACCGTGGCGGCCGCGGTGATCTCGCCGATGGTCTCTTTTTTGACGCGCAAGCCGGTGATGATCGCGGCCGCCATCACTGGCGACATGTCGCCGCGCATGATGAGGCGCATCAGGTGCAGCATTTCGTCGTGGAAAATTTCGCGATGCTCGATCGTGCGCTGCAGCGCTTCCTGGGGCGTGATCATGGTCGTGTCTCCCGTTTATGCGCTGCGCGCCGCAGCTTTCGATTGCTTCACGAAATTTTCGAGCAGGGCGTGGCCGTGTTCCGACAGGATCGATTCCGGATGGAACTGCACGCCTTCGACGGGCAGCGTCTTGTGGCGCACGCCCATGATTTCGCCGTCGTCGGTCCATGCGGACACTTCGAGGCAATCGGGCAGGGACTCGCGTTCGATGGCCAGCGAGTGATAGCGCGTGACGGTGAAGTGCTTCGGCAGATCGGCGAACACGCCTTTGCAGTCGGTTTCGATCTGGCTCACCTTGCCGTGCATGATGGTCTTCGCACGCACGACACGGCCGCCGAACGCCTCGCCGATCGCCTGATGCCCGAGGCACACGCCGAGAATCGGATATTTGCCGGAAAATTCGCGCAGCACGTCGAGCGTGATGCCCGCGTGTTGCGGATTGCTCGGTCCCGGCGACAGGCAGATGCGCTCGGGGTTGAGCTTCGCGATGTCGTCGAGCGTGATTTCGTCGTTGCGATAGGTCCGCACGTCTTCGCCGAGTTCGCCGAAGTACTGGACCAGGTTATAGGTGAACGAGTCGTAGTTGTCGATCATCAGCAGCATGGTCAGTCTCCGTCAGAAGTCGCTATCGAGGCCGTCTTGCACTTGCTCGGCCGCGCGCAGCACCGCGCGCGCCTTGTTCTCGGTCTCTTGCCATTCGGATTCGGGCACCGAGTCGGCGACGACGCCCGCTGCCGCCTGCACATACAGATTGCCGTTGCAGATCACGCCCGTGCGGATCGTGATGGCCAGGTCCATTTCGCCCGTGAACGACAGGTAGCCGACAGCGCCGCCGTACAGGCCGCGCTTCACGGGTTCGAGTTCGTCGATCAGTTCCATCGCGCGGACTTTCGGCGCGCCCGACAGCGTACCCGCCGGGAATGTCGCGCGCAGCACGTCGAAGTTCGTCATGCCCGGCTTCAGCGTCCCCTCGACTGAGCTGACGATATGCTGCACGTGCGAATACTTTTCGATCACCATCTTGTCGGTCACGGAGACTGAACCGATCTCCGCGATGCGGCCCACGTCGTTGCGCGCGAGGTCGATCAGCATCACGTGCTCGGCGATTTCCTTCGGATCGTTCAGCAGTTCGGTGGCGAGTTCGGCGTCGCGCTCGGGCGTGTTGCCGCGCGGACGCGTGCCCGCGAGCGGACGGATCGTGACGATGCGGTCTTCGTTGCGCTTTTCCTGACGCACGAGAATTTCCGGCGACGCGCCCACCACATGAAACTCGCCGAAGTTGTAGTAATACATATACGGTGACGGATTCAGCGAACGCAGCGCACGATACAGCGACAGCGGATTGTCCCGATACGGCTTGGTCAGACGCTGGCCGACCTGCACCTGCATCAGTTCGCCCGCCGCGATGTATTCCTTCGCCTTGCGCACGGCGGCGAGGTAATCGTCCTTCTTGAACTCGCGGAAAATGTCAGTGCGCACGCTCGCCGACGTGACGGGCGGCTGCACGGTCGTGCGCAGCCGCTGCTTCAGTTCGCGCAGACGTTGCTTTGCGCGTGTGTAGGCTTCGGGCGTGGTTGGATCGGCGTAGATCACGAGGTACAGCTTGCCTGCGAGGTTGTCGATGACGGCGACTTCTTCTGTCAGCAGCAACTGGATGTCGGGCAGGTTCAGGTCGTCGGGCGGGGCGGTGTGCGCGAGCTTTTTCTCGATGTAACGCACCGCGTCGTAGCCGAAGTAACCCGCGAGGCCGCCCGCGAAGCGCGGCAGGCCCGGGCGCAGCGCCACCTTGAAGCGGCCCTGGAACTGCTGGATGAATTCGAGCGGATCGCCTTCGTGCGTCTCGACGACGTTGCCGTCCTTCACGACTTCCGTCACGCCGTTGCGCGTGCGGATCAGCGTGCGGGCGGGCAGGCCGATGAACGAATAGCGGCCGAAGCGTTCGCCACCCACCACCGATTCGAGCAGAAACGAGTTCGCGCCGTTGCGCTCGGTTTGCGCGAGCTTCAGATACAGCGACAGCGGCGTTTCGAGGTCGGCCAGCGCTTCGGCGATCAGCGGGATGCGATTGAAGCCCTCGTTCGCGAGGGACTGAAATTCGAGTTCGGTCATGTTCCGATCCTGTTCGTGCGTCCGGAGCGTGTGGTGCGTCGGACAAAGCGGGGCTGCGTTACCGGTCGAATGTGCTCGTCACAGGTGATAAAAACCGGCGCGCGCTTTCCCCACGACGCATGCACGGTTTCACAGCACGACGATAGTACGCAAGGTACGCGACGGCTAGCTGAAACTCGGTGCAGCGAGGTTGAGCCGGTCAAACCGGCGATTCGGGAAAAGCGCGTGAGCGCAGCGAAGTAAAAAACGGGTGCCGAAGACGAGCTTCAGCGTACCTCAGGCGAGGTGTTAGCGCGACCAGCGACGCCAGGGCCAGGCTCCCCGGTCGATCGTGCTCAGACTCCGTTTTTTATTCAGAAACATGAGGAAGACTTTGAAATAAGTCAGGAATTGGGTGCTGCCGATTGTACTGCATTGTGCGCTGCGATTGCCTTGGCGGCGCCCAACAGCGATGCAACTATACCATCCGATTTTATGGTTTGCACAGATTCGCCGTGATTGTAGCCATACGGGACGGTCAGCGTCGCCATGCCGGCTGCGCGGCCCGCGAACGCATCGTTCTGCGAATCGCCGATCGCGACGGTCGCCTGCGGCGCGACGCCGAGCGCCTTGCACGCCGTGAGCATCGGCAGCGGATCGGGCTTTTTCGCCGAGACGCTGTCGCCGCCGAGCACGACCTCGAAATAGCGCAAGAGGCCATATTGCTCGAGCAGCTGCGTCGCGAAACGATGCGGCTTGTTGGTCACGCAGGCGAGCTTTACGCCCGCGTCGCGCAACGCGATCAGCCCCCCTTCGACATCGGGATAGAGCCGCGTGTGAAGACCGTTGATCTTCGCGTACTCTTCCTGATAGATCGCGAGCGCCTCGTCGAAGCGCGACTGCGCAAAGCCCGTCTCGAAGCGCGGCGCAAGCACGCTGCGGATCAGGTGCTCGGAGCCCTTGCCGACGTAGTCGATCACTTCTTCGCGCGAGGTTTCTTCCGCGTCGAGCTGCGCGAGCATGCCGTTCAGCGAGGCAGTGAAATCGTCGGCGGTGTCGACCATCGTGCCGTCGAGGTCGACGATCGCCGCGAGAATCTTGCCCGCCGTGAACGCGGGAGCCGGGTATTGAGGCGACGTTTGCATCTCAGCGTCCGACGGAAGCGAGCTTGTCGCGCATCTGGCCGATGATCGTCGCGTAGTCGGGATGGCCGAAAATCGCCGAACCCGCCACGAATGTGTCCGCGCCCGCCGCGGCGATCTCCGCGATGTTGTCGATCTTCACGCCGCCGTCCACTTCGAGATGAATCTCGCGGCCGGTCCGTTCGTTGTAGGCGTCGATGCGCGCGCGCGCCTCTCGCAGCTTGTTCAGCGCCTCGGGAATGAACGATTGGCCGCCGAAGCCCGGATTCACCGACATGATCAGCACCAGATCGACCTTGTCCATCACGTGATCGAGGTAATTCAGCGGCGTGGCCGGGTTGAACACGAGGCCGGCCTTGCAGCCGTGATCGCGAATCAGCGACAGTGTGCGGTCGATATGGTCCGAGCCTTCCGGATGGAAGCTGATCACATTGGCGCCCGCCTTCGCGAAGTCGGGCACGATGCGGTCGACGGGACGGACCATCAGATGCACGTCGATGGGCACCTGCACGTGCGGGCGGATCGCTTCGCACACGAGCGGGCCGATCGTCAGGTTCGGCACGTAGTGGTTGTCCATCACGTCGAAGTGAATCCAGTCGGCGCCCGCGGCGACGACGTTGCGGACTTCTTCGCCGAGCTGCGAAAAGTCGGCCGACAGAATGCTGGGAGCGATGCGGAATTGAGTCATGGCGTGGGGTGAGGCGGGAGACGGAAAACCGCTATTTTAGCGCCGCCGCGTGCGGTCTTGCCTGATGGGCCACGTCGTCCCGGGCTCGCCGCCGATGGCCAATGCGGTTGCGGGCCTGCGCTGCATCAAGCAGAATGCCAAACCATGTCAACGCCAGCACCGGCGCGCCGCAACGAGGGCGCAGCCGCCCGCACACGGCCTCGCGCAGATCGATAGCGCGTCTCGCTCACCATCGGAATCAGCATGAGTCAGTACGAATTCAGCGTGTCCTCCCAGGTCCGGTACATCTCCGAGGAATCGGACCCAGAGCATCGGAAATACGCCTTCGCCTACACACTCACCATCCGCAATACTGGCCAGGTCACCGCGCAGCTGATCGCGCGGCACTGGGTTATCACGGATAGCGAAAATCGCGTTCAGGAAGTCAAGGGGCTGGGCGTCGTCGGGCATCAGCCGCTGCTGAAGCCGGGCGAGCAGTTCGAGTATACGAGCTATGCCGTGATCGCGACGCCTGTCGGGACGATGCGCGGCGAGTACTTCTGCGTGGCCGAGGATGGCGAGCGCTGGGACGCGCCCGTGCCGGAATTCGTGCTGCGCATGCCGCGCACGCTGCATTGAAGACCGGGCATCAGCGCGTCTGGGCCGTCAGCGACGCGGTCATTGCTGCGGCGGGACCTGTTTTGCGTCCTGCTTCTGGCGTGCGGCTTTCTTCTTGCCGGACGCCGTCCACACAACGATGAAAATCAGCAGGAAAAGCGCGAGGAGCGACTCCAGCGCGAAGATGAGCATCGGGTATTCGTCGAACAGATCAGACATGGCAGTTTCCATTCAGAACAATCATTGTATGCGTGTTGCCCGCCGGGCCGCCGCCTGGGCGGGGGCACTGTCGATCGCCGTGCTGCTCGCGTCATGCGGCGGGGGCGGCGTAGTGCGGCCCTCCGTTTCGCCGCCCACGGGCGCCGCGATCATCCCCGGCCAGATGGCCGCGCAACGGCTGACGGCTGTCGCCTGGCAGCAGGTGCCGGGCTGGCAGGACGATTCGCTGATCGGCGCGGCCGCGGCGCTGCGCCAGAACTGCGTGCGCCTCGCCAGTCAGCCGACGTGGCGGCGCGCCTGCGCAGCGGCGCTGATGCTCGATGATCTGGACGTCGCCAGCGCGCGCACTTTCTTCGAGACATACTTCACGCCGTTCCAGTTCGCGAACACTGACGGGACGCTCGACGGCCTCGTGACAGGCTACTACGAGCCACTGCTGCGCGGTTCGCGCGTGCGTCATGGCGTGTATCAAACGGCCTTGTACCGTTGGCCTTCGGCGTACCGTCCTGGTTCGCCGATGCCGGCGCGCGCGCAACTCGAGCGCTCGGGCGTGCTGAACGGCAACGAACTGGTCTGGGTCGACGATCCCATCGAGGCGTTCTTTCTGCAGGTGCAGGGCTCGGGACGCATCGTGATGGAAGATGGCAGCGTGATGCGCGTCGGCTTTGGCGGGACGAACAATCAGCCATACAAATCGATTGGCCGTTGGCTGCTCGATCGGGGCGAACTCACGCCGGCGCAGGCGACGATGCAAGGCATCAAGGCCTGGGCGCGCTCGAACCCGACGCGGGTTGACGCGCTGCTCGACACGAACCCGCGCTATGTGTTCTTTCGCGAGATGACTTCGAACGAAACGGCGCCGTCCCGCGGCGCCGACGGTCCGATCGGCGCACTTGGCGTGCCGCTTACGCCAGAGCGCTCGATTGCCGTCGATCCGTCGTCGATTCCGCTCGGCACGCCTGTTTTTCTGCAAACGACGCGACCCATGACGAACGCGCCGATGAACCGACTGGTATTCGCGCAAGACACGGGCTCGGCGATCAAGGGCGGCGTGCGCGCCGACTACTTTTGGGGCCTTGGTGACGAAGCGGGCGATCTGGCCGGAAAGATGAAGCAGGCAGGACGGATGTGGTTACTGCTGCCTAATTCCTGAGCCCGCCTGGCGGCGGGCGCGTCGGACGAGAGGCCCGACGGCAGCATACGTTGCTGCCGTCGGGCTTTTTTCGTTTGCGCGCTCGTTCCCCGCCCCTACCCGCTCTTGCATGCGGGATTATGCGGCCGCCTTGCGCTTGTCGACCACCCGACGCGCCTTGCCCACCGAGCGCTCGATACCGTTCACGCCTTGCAGCACGACGTTCGCCGTGACGCCGATCAGCGCCTTGATGTCGTACGCCAGCGTTTGCCTTGCGGCCTCGAGCGCGGCCGTGTCGGGTGCCGATTCCGGGCACGGTTCGACGTTCAGCGTCATCACATCGAGCGGTCCTTCCTTCGTGAGCACGATCTGATAGTGCGGCGCGAGCGCATGCTGTTTCAGCAGCAGTTCCTCGATCTGCGTCGGAAACACGTTGACGCCACGAATGATCATCATGTCGTCTGAGCGGCCGGTGATCTTCTCCATGCGACGCATCGTGCGCGCGGTGCCGGGCAGCAGACGCGTCAGATCGCGCGTGCGGTAACGGACGATGGGCAACGCTTCTTTCGTGAGCGACGTGAAGACGAGCTCGCCGAGTTCGCCGTCGGGCAGCACTTCGCCCGTTTCGGGATCGATGATCTCGGGATAGAAATGGTCTTCCCAGATCGTCGGGCCGTCCTTGGTTTCGACACATTCCGATGCCACGCCCGGTCCCATGACCTCCGACAGACCGTAAATGTCGACGGCATCGATACCCATGCGCTCCTCGATCGCGCGGCGCATGTCGTTGGTCCAGGGCTCCGCGCCGAAGATGCCGATACGCAACGAGGAGTGCTTCGGATCGACGCCCTGACGTTCCAGTTCGTCGGCAATCGACAGCATGTAGCTCGGCGTTACCATGATGATGTCGGGACGGAAGTCCTGAATCAGCTGCACCTGTTTCTCGGTCTGGCCGCCGCCGAACGGAATTACCGTGAGGCCGGCGCGTTCCGCTCCATAGTGAGCACCGAGGCCGCCTGTGAAGAGGCCGTAGCCGTAACTCACGTGCACCTTGTCGCCACGCCGCGCGCCCGACGCGCGGATTGAGCGCGCAACGAGATTCGCCCAGTTGTCGATGTCGCGCGCTGTGTAGCCGACGACGGTGGGCTTGCCCGTTGTGCCTGACGATGCGTGAATCCGCGAAATCTGATCGTGCGGCACGGCGAACAGGCCGAACGGATAGTTGTCGCGCAAATCCTTTTTCGTCGTGAACGGAAAGCGCGACAAATCAGAAAGCGTCTTCAGTTCAGACGGATGCACGCCCGCTTCGTCAAACTTGCGTCGATAGACGGGCGAATTTTCGTACGCGTGCGTGAGCGACCATTTGAGCCGTTCGAGCTGCAATGCAGCGAGTTCGTCGCGGCTCGCCTTTTCGATGGGGTCGAGCGGAAGCGGGGTAGTCATCGAATGTCTCCTTGCTTTCAGAATAGGATGCCGCGCGAGAGGCGAAGCAATTACGTGGGGTGACTTTGCACCGTCAGTTGTTGACGGAGATCACCGTGCCTTTGATCTGTGCGGACTTGCCGCGAAACATCGCAACGGTTTCGTTTGCGCGATTCGTGACGCGAATGTCGTAGATGCCGTTGCGGCCGCTCAAGGTCTGCTCGACCGCTTCCGCGGTCAGCACATCGCCGCCTTGCACGGGGCGCAGAAACTCGATTGAGCAGCCAGCTGCGACCGTGTTGATGTTGTACGAGTTGCAGGCGAACGCGAATGCCGAATCGGCCAACGTGAACATCAGGCCGCCGTGACAGATCTGGTGGCCGTTCAGGAAGTCGCTGCGCACGGTCATGCGCAGACGCGCGTATCCTGCACGCACTTCGAGAATTTCTATACCAAGCGCCTTGCTGCAGGCGTCGTTGGCGTACATCGCGTCGGCCGTTGCGCGCGCCAGTTCGTCGGGCGTCATCGTGTTGCTCAGTTCGGGTTGAGTGGACATGTCAGCGGCCCTCAAATCGCGGTGCGCGTTTTTCGATGAAGGCGCGGACGCCTTCAGCGTAGTCATGCGATGCGCCGAGTTCGCGCTGCATGTCGCGTTCGAGATCGAGTTGTTGATCGAGCGTTTGCGTCGCGCTCGAGCGCATTGCCTGCTTGATGGCGGCGATCGCGCGCGTAGGCTGTTGCGCGAGCTGCGCGGCGAGGTTGGCAGCAGCCGTTTGTAGTTCGGCGTCTTCCACCACTTGCCAGACGAGCCCCCAACTTTCGGCCTTTTCTGCGCTGAGTTTATCGCCCGTCATGGCGAGGCCGAGCGCCCGAGCCATGCCGACGCGCTGGGGCAGGAACCACGTGCCGCCGGAATCCGGCACCAGCCCGATTTTTACGAAAGCCTGGATGAAGCTCGCCGAACGGGCGGCCAGCACGAGATCGCATGCGAGAGCCAAGTTGGCGCCCGCGCCCGCCGCCGTACCGTTGACGGCCGCAATGACGGGCAGGGGAAGCGCCTGCAGGCGGCGGATCAACGGATTGAAGTGCTTATCGATCAAATCGCCGAGGTCAGTCATCGCGCCGGGCGTGAAATCGAGGTCAGCCAGATCCTGCCCTGCGCAGAAGCCGCGGCCGGCGCCCGTAAGAACGAGCGCGCGAGCGCCCGCCGCTTCGATCTCATCCAGCGCCGCGCCCAGTTCCTGGTGCATCGCGCGCGTGAAGCTGTTCAGCTTGTCGGGACGGTTCAGCGTAATGGTCGCGACGCGTGTTGCGTCGTCGATCTGTACGCGGATCGCTTCATAGGACATCGGGTGTCTCCTCGTCTCCAAACGTTTCTGATATCGTGCCGTTCAAACGCGCTCGATGGCGAGCGCGATACCTTGGCCGACGCCGATACACATCGTGCACAGCGCGTAACGCCCGTTGGTGCGCTCGAGCTGGTACAGCGCGGTGGTGATCAGACGCGCGCCCGACGCGCCGAGCGGGTGTCCCAGTGCGATGGCACCGCCATTGGGATTCACGCGAGGATCGTCGTCTCGCAGACCGAGCTGACGCAGAACGGCAAGCCCTTGCGATGCGAAGGCTTCGTTGAGTTCGATCACGTCAAACTGATCGAGGGTCATATTGAGCTGAGTCAACAGCTTTTGCGTGGCGGGCGCCGGTCCGATGCCCATGATGCGCGGCGCGACGCCTGCCGTTGCCATGCCGATCACGCGGGCGCGCCGGCGCAGGCCGTATTGCTCGGCCGCTTGCTGATTGGCGATGAGCAGTGCACACGCGCCGTCATTGACGCCCGACGCGTTGCCCGCCGTGACGGAGCCGTCTGGACGCACGACGCCTTTCAGCTTGCCGAGCGCCTCGAGCGACGTTTCACGCGGATGCTCGTCAAGCGTCACGCGGACCGGTTCGCCTTTTCTCTGGGGAATGTGGACAGCGACGATTTCCTGAGCAAGTGTGCCGTCGCGCTGAGCGCGCGCTGCCTTCTCCTGACTGCGCAGCGCAAACGCATCCTGGTCGGCGCGGCTGATATCGAAATCGACAGCGACGTTCTCCGCCGTCTCGGGCATCGAATCCACACCGTATTCGCGCTTCATTTGAGCGTTGACGAAGCGCCAGCCGATAGTCGTGTCGTAGATCTCCGATTGCCGGGAAAACGCGGACGCAGCCTTGCCCATCACGAACGGCGCGCGCGTCATGCTCTCGACACCGCCCGCAATCATCAGGCGTGCTTCGCCCGCCTTGATCGCGCGGGCTGCTGTGCCGACGGCATCCATGCCCGATCCGCACAGACGGTTGATGGTGGAGCCTGGCGCGTCCGTCGGCAAGCCGGCGAGCAACGCCGACATACGCGCTACGTTGCGGTTGTCTTCGCCCGCCTGGTTTGCGCAACCGTAAATCACGTCGTCCAGCGCGTGCCAGTCCACGCCCGGGTTCCTTTCGATCAGCGCCTTGATTGGAATGGCGCCCAGGTCGTCGGGTCGGACATCTTTCAGTGCGCCGCCGTAGCGGCCGAAGGGAGTGCGGATCGCGTCACAGATAAAAGCGTCGGTCATGTCGGGTTCCCGCGAAAAGAGGACCGGAAAAGAAAGAGGCCGGCCCTTGGACTGCATGGTAGTTCGACGTTTCGCGCGTGTTGAGTCGGCCAGAAGTTATAGGACAAAACGTCGGTCAAACGTCCTATAACGCTCGGTCGGCTTACGCTTGAGCCGCTTTCGGCTCAACATGGACCCGGCTTTGAACGACGCGGAAGCGGTTCGCGACGAAAGCGGAGTCGGCGAGCGCGGCGTTCGCTGCTGGGTTTGCGCCAGTGCCATGAAAGTCGGAAAACGCTGCCGACTGGTTGACGAAGACGCCACCCGTCAAATTGATGGACAGGGCGACACCGCCGCGAATCGACGCTTCGGTCGCAGCATCGATCACCTGGTCGTTGGTGCTGTAGACAGAGAAGGTGAGCGCGCCGTGTTCGGCCGCAATGCGACCGGCGAGCTCGAGCGACTGCTCTGTCGAGTCCGTTGCGATCACGAATGAGATCGGGCCGAACCATTCTTTCGTGAACAGCGCCTCGTCTTTCGCGGCGTCCAGTTGCAAAACGAGGGGGGTGCGAACACGAGCGCCTGCGAACGCCGGATGGTCGAGCGACTGGCTGTCGGCGAGAACGCGTCCGAGCTTGCGGGCCTCATCGATGCGGTGCAGGACGCCTTCATTCTGGATCGCGCCCAGCAATTCGACGGCGCGCGCCGGGTCGGAGCCGAGTTTCTGGACGGCACTGGAGATCGCCTCGGCCACGGTCTCGAACGGGATCATGCCTTCGGCGGTGCGGATACCGTCGCGCGGCACATAGATGTTTTGCGGTGCCGTGCACATCTGGCCGGAATACAGGGCGAGCGAGAAGGCGATGTTGCGCGCGGCGGCTTTGATGTCGTCGACAGAGTCGATCACGATCTGGTTCACGCCGGCCTTTTCGGTGAACACTTGTGCCTGATGGGCGTTGCGTTCAAGCCAGGTACCGTTTTGCGTGCTGCCCGTGAAGTCGATGAGCTTGATTTCCGGTCGTTGTGCAAGGTTTTGAACGAGCGCACCGTCGTTCGGGTTGGTCGCGAGCAACGTCACGACATTCGGGTCGAAGCCGGCTTCACGCAGCACGTCGCGCGCGATTCGCACCGTGATCGCCAGCGGCAGAATCGCGCCCGGATGGGGTTTGACAATCACCGTATTACCGGTGGCGAGGTCCGCGAAGAGACCGGGGTAACCGTTCCAGGTGGGGAAAGTGCAGCAACCCAGGACCAGGCCCGTGCCGCGCGGCACGATGTTGAAGCGCTTCTGCATCGCGAGCGGCGGGTTCTTGCCTTGAGGTTTTTCCCAGTGCGCGTCGGCAGGAATCCGGCGCAACTGGTCCCACGCATAGGCGACGGCCTCGAGCGCCCGGTCCTGAGCATGCGGACCGCCTGCCTGGAAAGCCATCATGAATGCCTGGCCAGTGGTATGCATCACGCTATAGCCGATTTCGAAGCTCGACCGGTTGATGCGTGCGAGGATTTCGAGACTTACACCCACCCAGGCTTGAGGCCCGGCTTCGCGCCATTTTTTCTGTGCCTGCGCGGCCGCCGCGATCAGCGCATCAGGGTCCGAGTTCGGATACCGGATGCCGAGCGGGAAACCGAACGGCGACTGCTCCGCGCCAACCGTTTCACCCGTGCTGGGCTGGTCGAGTTCGAATGTCTTGTCGAGGTGGGCCCTGAATGCCGTTTCGCCGTCCGCGTTCGCAGTTTCCCCGTACACTTTGGGACTCGGCATTTCTGAGAACGGGCTCCAGTAGCCGCGCGTTTCGATGGCGGCAAGCGCTTTCTGCAGCGTGTCTTCGTGCTTCGTAAACAGTGAATGGGTCATGGCGGGCGAGATGCTGATTGAACGTTGGAGAAAACCTTGTCGATTTATTGACCGACCGGTTGGTTGGTGAATGTTAGCATTATTGGGATGCGACGCGAGCCCCTTGCGTCTGCTGGTAAACACTTAGGAGGAGTGCATGGCTTTCGAGAACATTCTGGTCGAGACACGTGGTCGCGTAGGGCTTATTACGCTGAACCGTCCGAAGGCGCTTAACGCGCTGAACGACGCGCTGATGGATGAGTTGGGAGTAGCGCTTCGCGCGTTCGACTCTGATGAGAACATCGGCGCCATCGTGATCACCGGAAGCGAAAAAGCGTTCGCAGCCGGGGCCGACATCGGAATGATGGCGACGTATTCCTATATGGACGTCTATAAGGGCGACTACATCACGCGGAACTGGGAGGCCGTCCGATCAGTTCGCAAGCCGATCATTGCCGCGGTCGCCGGATTCGCGTTGGGTGGCGGTTGCGAGTTGGCGATGATGTGCGACATTATCTTTGCGGCTGACACCGCGAAGTTCGGCCAGCCGGAAATCAAACTGGGCATCATGCCGGGTGCCGGCGGCACGCAGCGGTTGCCGCGCGCCGTGTCGAAGGCCAAGGCGATGGATCTGTGCTTGACGGCGCGCTTCATGGACGCCGCAGAAGCCGAGCGTGCTGGATTGGTGTCGCGTGTGATCGCGGCGGCGCATCTGGTCGACGAAGCTATCGCGGCTGCTGCGACCATCGCCGAATTTCCGATGCCGGCCGTCATGATGGTGAAAGAGTCCGTCAATCGCGCTTACGAGACGACCTTGGCCGAGGGTGTGCATTTCGAGCGCCGGTTGTTCCATTCGTTGTTCGCGACCGAAGACCAGAAAGAGGGAATGGCCGCGTTTGTCGAAAAGCGCAAACCGATCTTCAAACATCGGTGATGAAATTGGTCGAAAAACCGCTTGCAACCGCCGGGGCAAGTGTCTAGAATTCCGGTCTTTCGCGCTGCGGGCAATGTGGCGCGGGAGAT
>BBSL01000052.1 GCA_001319865.1 Burkholderia sp. E7m39
CCAAAAAGGCGGGGTCGTGGCGTTTACGGTGTGCGGACTTTGCCGCTGTGCACGGGTGACCGCCCTCGCGGGTGCGCGATGCGCCGTTACCCCACCCTTCATCGTTTTCTTCAAGCTGGGAGCGACTTACCGCGCCCCACGCGTCTAGTGCGCGAACCGTAGCGCATGCTCCCGTTGCTACACTCGACCCAATACCACCTTCGTGGCAAAGTCGTTTAGCCCGTCGGGCATTGAACCTGGCCCGGGCCCACTCGTACCGGGCACCCTTGACGCAACTCCAAAACTCACCGCTCAGCCAAAAACCGCTGCGCCAATCGAACCCAATAAGTTGCTCCTACAGGCAACAACTCATCGTTGAAGTCGTAGCTCGCGTTGTGCAGCATGCACGGACCGGCGCCGTGACCGGCCTCCCGATGTCCTCCGTCGCCGTTTCCGAGGAACGCGTAGCATCCCGGTTTCGCCAGCAGCATGAACGAGAAGTCTTCGGCGCCCATCGTCGGCTCGACGGCGTCATCGACTTTGTCTGCGCCGACTACCTCCTTCATCACCTCGGCCGCAAAGCGCGCTTCCTCGCTGCTATTGATCGTGGGAGGATAGTTGCGGTGGAAAGTCACTTCGACGGAGCAGCCGTAAGCCTCAGCTGTGCTCTCGACGATCTTGCGCATCCGTGCTTCGATCAGATCGAGCGCCTGAGTTGTGAACGTCCGCACGGTGCCCGCGAGCCACGCCCTATCCGGCACGACATTCACGGCATCGCCGGCGTGAATCTGTGTGATCGACAGCACCGCCGTATCGAGCGGCTTCTTGTTTCGGGTGATGATGCTTTGAAGGCCGTTCGCAATCTGCACCGCGGTGAAAACAGGATCGCGACCGTTGTGCGGGAGCGCTGCATGCGAGCCAACGCCCTTGATTTCAATGCGAAATTCGTTGCTGGACGCCATGATCGGGCCTTCCGTCACGCCGAAATGACCCGCTGGCATGCCTGGCCAGTTATGAATGCCGAACACGGCGTCAACCGGAAAGCGGGTGAATAGTCCCTCGTCGATCATCGCCTGTGCGCCGGCGCCTCCCTCCTCGGCGGGCTGAAAAATAAACACGATCGTCCCGTCGAAGTCGCCATGCTTCGCGAGATGCCGCGCCGCGCCGAGCAGCATCGCGGTATGGCCGTCGTGGCCGCAGGCGTGCATTTTTCCTTCGTTTTTCGAGCGATGGTCGAAGCTGTTCAGCTCCTGAATCGGCAGCGCGTCCATGTCGGCGCGCAAACCGATCGATTTCGTTCCCGTTCCGCGCTTGAGCACACCGACCACGCCCGTTTTTCCGATTCCCTCGTGAACCTCGATGCCCCAGTTAGCCAACGTCCTGGCGACCAGGGACGCTGTCTGCGTCTCCTCGTATCGCAATTCCGGATGGGCGTGGATCGTTCGTCGCAGTGTCTGAATTTCGCCGCGAGCGGCTTGGATTTCTGGAATCAGTTTCATGATGGATTGAATGTCTGGCGGTAGGCAATGAGATCCGGACAGTCGATTCCGGAGAAGATCTAAATCAATTCTACGCCCATCCCCCTTTTTGACGTTCATGTGTCAGATCAGACGGAGAGAAACGTAATAAAATCAAGCCCTTCATTGCGCAGTCATGGCTTAATACCAATATGAACGCTCCCGCTGAGTTTGCCCGTGCCGTGTGTCCGCACGACTGCCCCGATACCTGCGCGCTGCGCGTCACCGTCGAAAATGGCCGTGCGGTCAAGGTGACGGGTGATCCGGACCATCCACCGACGCAAGGTGTCCTGTGCACAAAGGTGAGCCGCTATGCGGATCGCGTTCATCATCCGCGCCGGTTGACTACCCCGATGCGGCGTGTCGGCCGAAAAGGCGAAGGCCGATTCGAGCCGATCAGCTGGGACGAGGCGCTGCGGATCGCGGGCGAGCGTCTGTCGCAGATCGCTGAACGTGGGCCGGAGGCCATCTTGCCCTACAGCTATGCAGGCACGATGGGCTTTGTGCAGGGCGACAGCATCGCGCAGCGCTTTTTCCATAAACTCGGTGCCTCACAGCTCGATCGGACGATCTGCGCCGCGGCGGGCGCGGCCGGTCTCAAATATACATACGGCGCCAGTCTCGGCATGCACACCGAGTTTTTCGCCGAGAGCGAGGTGATCCTGATCTGGGGCGCCAACCCGATCGCTTCGAACCTGCATTTCTGGACGCTCGCGCAGGCAGCCAAGCGTAACGGCGCGCGTCTGATCGCAATCGATCCATACCGCTCGCTGACGGCCGAAAAATGTCATCAGCACATCGCGCTCAAGCCCGGTACGGACGGCGCACTGGCGCTCGGCATGATGCACGTGCTGATCGCTGAAGACCTGCTCGATCACGCGTACATCGCCGATCACACGCTCGGCTTCGAGCAGATGAAAGCGCGCGCGCTCGACTATCCGCCTTCGCGGGTTGCTGAGATTTGCGACATCGACGAACAGGTCATCGTGGAGCTTGCACGCCTTTACGGCAGCAAGAAAAAGGCCGCGATCCGCCTGAACTACGGGATGCAGCGCGTGCGCGGCGGGGGCAATGCTGTTCGCGCGATCGCGAGCCTGCCGTCACTGACGGGGGCATGGCGCGAGCGTGCGGGTGGCGTCTTGCTGTCGTCGTCGGGCTGGGCGCCCGTCGATACGCATGCGCTCGAGCGGCCGGACCTGATGCCCGGTTGGCCGTCGAAGCAGCCCCGCATCGTCAACATGAACGAGATCGGCAACGCGCTGTGCCATCCCGGCGACGACACATTTGGTCCCAAGATCGAGGCGATCGTCGTCTACAACTCGAATCCCGTCGCCGTCGCACCGGATTCGCCGCGGGTCCAAGCCGGCTTTGCGCGCGACGATCTGTTCACGATCGTCCTCGAACATTTTCAGACGGACACGGCGGACTACGCCGACCTGCTGTTGCCCGCGACGACCCAGTTGGAGCATCTCGATGTCCACAAGTCGTATGGGCACACGTATGTGATGGCCAATTTGCCGGCGATTGCGCCCGTCGGCGACGCGCGTCCCAACACCGAGATTTTTCGCGGTATCGCGCGTGCGATGGGGCTCACCGAACCGGCGCTCTACGAAAGCGATGAGACGGTTGCGTCGTCGGCGTTTCGCTGGGGTGATGCGGTGCTCGAAGGCGCCACGTGGGAAACGCTCAAGCGCGACGGATGGGCGAAGCTGAATCTGCCCGACGCGCCATTCGCAAATGGCGGTTTTCGCACGCCGTCGGGCAAGTGCGAGTTCTACAGCGAGCGTCTCGCGCAAGCCGGGCTCGAACCCGTGCCGGACTATCTGCCGCCCTATGAATCCGCGGACAGTTCGCCCGAACTCGCCGCGCGATATCCGCTCGCGATGATTTCGCCTCCGGCCCGCAATTTCCTCAACAGCACCTTCGTGAACGTCGAAAGCCTGCGCGCGACGGAAGGGGAGCCGCACCTCGATATCCATCCCGCCGACGCCGTCGAACGTGCTATCAGCGACGGCGATCAGGTCCGCATCTTCAACGATCGCGGCTCGATGCTGGCGCGGGCCCGCGTCACCGACAAGGCGCGCGAGGGACTCGTTGTCGGTCTGTCGATCTGGTGGAAGAAGCTGGCGCCCGACGGCCGCAACGCCAACGAGGTGACGAGCCAGGCCCTGACGGACCTCGGCGGCTCGGCGACCTTTTACGACTGCCTCGTCGAAGTCGAACGCGCATAAACCCGCGTAAGCCCGCGCAAGCGCGTTCTATCAGGCGTTGCGCAGATCCCGCTACCCACCCGCGCTCCCTGTTTTGCGCTTTCGAGTGCATCGTCTAACTGCGGGCTTATCCCGAATGTCCACGCCTGCGTGCGTGCTACGATGCCGCTTTTAGCACGACCATTCGAAAATCACGGAGGAGACGCCGCATGGAAAAAGTCTGGCTGAAATCGTATCCGCCCGGCGTGCCCAAAGAGATTGATCCGTCGCAATACGAATCGGTGACCGCGATGCTCGAAGAGAGCTTCCGCGCCCATCACGCGAAGCCCGCCTTCGCGTGCATGGGCAAACAGATCAAGTACGGCGAACTCGACAGCCTGTCGACGCGGCTTGCCGCGTGGTTCCAGTCGAAGGGCATCGCGCGCGGCGCGCGCATTGCGATCATGATGCCCAATGTCCTGCAGTATCCCGTCGCGATTGCGGCGATTTTGCGTGCGGGCTACGTCGTCGTGAACGTGAATCCGCTCTATACGCCGCGCGAGCTCGAACACCAGCTGAAAGACAGCAGCGCCGAAGCGATCGTGCTGCTGGAAAACTTCGCGGTGACGTTGCAGGCGATCGTGCGCAACACGTCGATCAAGCATATCGTCGTTGCGTCGATGGGCGATCTGATGGGCGCGAAAGGTCTGATCGTCAATTTCGTCGTGCGCAGCGTGAAGAAAATGGTGCCGCCGTGGAGCCTGCCGGGTCACGTGGGCTTCAACGACGCGCTCGCCGACGGCGCGCGTCACCCGTTCACGCGCGTCAAGCAAACTCCCGACGACGTCGCGTTCCTGCAGTACACAGGCGGCACGACGGGCGTGGCAAAGGGCGCGACGCTTCTGCATCGCAACCTCGTCGCGAATGTGCTGCAGTCGCATGTTTGGCTCGAGCCGGCGCGCCAGAACAGAAAGGACATCGACCAATTCGTGACGGTCGTTGCGTTGCCGCTCTATCACGTGTTCGCGCTGACGGTGTGCGGCTTGCTGACGATCCGCACGGGCGGCCTCGGCGTGCTGATTCCGAATCCGCGCGACATCGCGGGCATGATCAAGGCGCTGCAGGGCTACAAGATCACGACGATTCCCGCCGTGAACACGCTGTACAACGCGATCCTCAATCATCCGGACTTCCCGAAGCTCGACTTCTCGAACCTGCTGGTCGCGAACGGCGGCGGGATGGCTGTGCAGGAGGCCGTCGCAAAGCGCTGGTACGAACACACGCGTGCGCCGATTGTCGAAGGCTACGGTTTGTCGGAGACGTCGCCCTGCGTCACCTGCAACCCGACGAGCGTGACGGAATACAGCGGCACCATTGGCTTGCCGCTGCCGTCGACAGAAGTATCGATTCGCGACGACGAAGGCAACGAGCTTCCGCTCGGTCAGGCGGGCGAGTTGTGCATTCGCGGGCCGCAGGTGATGGCGGGCTACTGGAACCGGCCGGACGAAACGGCGAAGGTGATGACGGACGACGGTTTTTTCCGCTCCGGCGACATCGCGACGATCAACACGGACGGCTATGTGAAGATCGTCGACCGCAAGAAGGACATGATTCTCGTGTCGGGCTTCAACGTCTATCCGAACGAGATCGAGGATGTCGTCGCAAAGCACCCGGGCGTGTTCGAAGTGGCGGCGGTCGGCGTGCCGGATCAGCACTCGGGCGAAGCCGTGAAGCTGTATATCGTCAAGAAGGACGAAGCGATCACCGACGCCGACATCTTCGCGTTCTGCAAGGATCAGCTGACGGGCTACAAGCGGCCGCGCATTGTCGAATTCCGCAAGGAACTGCCGAAGAGCAATGTCGGCAAAATCCTGCGCCGCGAGTTGCGTGACGGCAGGGTTTGAGAATCTGGTAATGCAGGACTGCAGGCGCGGAAGAGCAGTCAGTCGTTAGCCAGCGAGCAGGCAAAATGAGAACGGCCCAACGGATGCATGTCCGTTGGGCCGTTACTTTTTTGCTGTCCTGTTCGACGAGCAGTGAAACGCGCGATCGCGATTATCAATAAAAAAGGGCGCCCGAAGGCGCCCCCGAGGCTACTACGCTTTCACGACTTATTAGAACTTGTGGCGGATACCCACGCGAACCGTCGTCTGGTGGTTCGCGTTCGACGGCGTGAGGCCGTTGATCGAAGCAACTGCCTGCTGGCCCGTCGAGTCCGTGCCCGAAGCGTGCTGGTACACGCCGATCAGGTAGACGTCCGTGCGCTTCGACAGGAAGTAGTCGGCACCCAGTGCACCCTGGTTGTAGTGACCGCCGCCGTGACCGTTGAAGTCCGCGAGGCGCGTGTAGTCGTACGCAGCACCCAGCACCAGAGCCGGCGTCAACTGATACTTGAAGTTGATTTCGCCGTTGTTGAACGTTGCCGTACCGCGATAGCCCGGCACGGGCGATGCAGCCGTGCTGGTGACGGGGTCTGCACCCAAGGCCGAGAACTGGATGAACGAATACGTCACGCCGAGCGTTGCTGCGCCGATCGTGTATGCACCGCCTGCGCCTGCGACCTGATACGTGTGAGCCGTTGCGAAGCCGGCGATGACCGGGTTCTTCTGCACGCCCGTCAGCGTTGCATTGCCGATGTTGTTGCCGCCCGTCGCCGATGCGTTAGGCTGGTTGCCCCAGAACGACGTGTTCGGGTCGCGCACGTTCAAGTAGCCGACACCCAACACCAGCGGGCCGTTGTTGTAGCCAGCGCCCACCGAGTAGATCTGGTTCTTGCCCGTTGCACCTGCTACGCCGCCGACGCTATACATGCCGCCGAAGGTCAGGCCAGCGTAGTTCGCGCTGGTGAACTTGATTGCATTGTTGACGCGGTTCGCGTTGTTGAAGTTGTCCAGGTCGTTCGGGTGAGCCGCGATGTAGCCGCCCCACTGGTCGCCTGCTTCGAGCGGACCGACATAGTCAACCACGGAGTCATACTGACGACCCATCGTGACCGTGCCGAACTGGCTCGACAGACCGACATAAGCCTGACGGCCGAACAGGTCGCCGCCTTGGCCCAGTGCGCCCGAGTTGACGTCGAAGCCGCCTTCCAGCACGAAGACTGCCTTCAGACCGCCGCCCAGATCTTCGGCGCCGCGCAGGCCCCAGCGGCTGCCCTGAAGCACGCCGCTCGACAGGTTGTACAGGTGGTTGCCGCTACGGCGCGGCGTGCCTGCCGTCTGGACGTTGCTCGTATAGTTGAAACCTTCATCAATAATGCCGTACAGCGTCACGCTGCTCTGAGCATGAGCGGCACCAGCAAATGCGCCCAATGCTGCAAGAGCGAGAAGCGACTTTTTCATCGAAGGATCTCCAAGGATTTGCGAATTATTTTCAAACAAGGCAAGTATTTATCTGTGTTGCGGCCTTGCGTAACTTCGTCGGAAGTTGCCGTGTAATGTAACAAAGACACCTAAGCGCACAAAGAAAAAGCAGGGCGCCCGCCAAGCCGCTGTTTCGTTTACGCAACATGGTCTAAAATCGACAATCGGCCGTCGGAAATGCTTCTGAATTTTTCCTGTCACGAGCTGCAAAGCCTCGCATAACAAGGGCTTGCGGCCATCGCTCCGCGCGCCGGATTGTGGAGGCCAGAATGCTGCTTGATGAACTCATAACCGAATTCGATCGGGGTTTACGCTCAATGACCGGGGTGTCGCGCATGTCGCGGCCGCTGCCCGTTCCGTCTCCTTCGACAGAGCACGTCGAACTCACGGAAGAAGAACGCGCGCATGCGGCGGGATTGATGCGTGTGAATCATGTCGGCGAGGTGTGCGCTCAGGCGCTCTATCAGGCGCAAAAGCTGGCGACGCGCTCGCCCTCTCTGAAGCAGGCGTTCGAGCACGCCGCGCGTGAAGAGGAAGATCACCTCGCATGGACCTACAAGCGTCTCGAAGCGCTCGATTCGCGTCCCAGTCTGCTCAATCCGCTCTGGTATGCTGGCGCCCTCGCGATCGGCTTCGCGGCCGGTCGTTTCGGCGATCGCGTGAGCCTTGGCTTTATGGCCGAGACCGAGAAGCAGGTGGAACTTCATCTCGATGGCCATCTGACGACGCTGCCGGAAGGCGATCACGAATCGCGCGCCATCGTCGAGCAGATGCGCGCCGACGAAGCGGCGCACGGCAAGGCCGCGAAGGACGCGGGCGGTGTCGATCTGCCGTTCCCGGCGCGCGCGCTGATGCGCGCGGCGTCGAAGATCATGACGCGCACGGCTTACCACGTGTAGTTCGCGTCGTTTGATTCAAGGCTTTGTCGTTTAAAGTGGGGCGGCGCTGCCGCCCCGGAAAATCGCTCCAAATCTGCCGCTAGTCCGCGCTTTTCACCCTCGCTGAACGCTGTTATTCCACGCTCTTCCTCGGCACTTTTCACGTACCACTTTCACAAGCTGCACTAGCTCATTCATTTATAACGGTTTTCCGTTTTGCGTACAGCTTGAGCAATGGACGCTAAGTCCTTGTTCTAGCAAACAAAATCCGCGAAAAAACCACGGCGCTCCCTTGACCGGTGTTAGGGGTTACTCTAAAGTGGGAGACAGTGTGAGAAAGTGTATTTTTGTGTGATCCAACGCGCTTTCTCCAGTAAATTTCCAGAATCGGGCGACATCTTTCAGCGCCCTGACAAAAGGGGAGTGAAGTGTTCCAAGGGGCGTCAGCGCTGACACTCGATGCGAAGGGGCGGATGTCCGTCCCGTCTCGCTATCGGGATGCGCTGCAAGGACAGGCAGAAGGGCGGATGACCATCACGCGTCATCCGGACGGCTGCCTGTTGCTGTTTCCGCGCCCCGAATGGGAAGTCTTTCGCGCCAAGATCGTCGCGCTGCCGATGGAAGCCAAGTGGTTTCAGCGCATTTTTCTTGGCAGTGCGGCGGATGTCGAGCTGGACACGGCCGGCCGCGTGCTGATCGCGCCGGAACTGCGTCAGGCGGCCATGCTGGAAAAAGAAGTGATGTTGTTGGGAATGGGAAGCCGGTTCGAGATCTGGGACAAGGACACGTACAACGCGCAGGAGCAGGCGGCCATGTCGCAGGGCATGCCCGAGTCTCTTAAGAACTTCACATTCTGATCGCAGGTAAACGACATGGCGCCTGCGATGGGTAACGAATTGCAGCATCGCACGGTGCTGCTCGAAGAAGCGGTGAATGCGCTCGTCACGCGCACGGACGGCATCTATATAGATGGCACGTTCGGGCGCGGCGGCCATAGCCGCGCGGTGCTGGCAAAGCTGGGTGATGGCGGGCGTCTGATTGCGTTCGACAAAGACCCGCTCGCCATCGCGACCGCGCAGCAGATCGCCGATCCGCGCTTCGAGATCGTGCATGAAAGTTTCGCATCACTGCGCGACGCGATGAGCGAGCGCGGGGTAGGGCGTGTGTCGGGTGTGTTGTTGGATCTGGGCGTGTCGTCGCCGCAGTTCGATGATCCGGAGCGGGGTTTCAGTTTCCGCGCCGACGGCCCGCTTGACATGCGGATGGACCCGACGCGCGGCGAGTCCGCGGCGGATTGGCTGGCGCGGGCCACGGTGCAGGAAATGACGGAGGTGATACGGGATTATGGGGAAGAACGGTTTGCTTTTCAGATTGCAAAGGCGCTTGTTGCTCGCCGGGCAGAGTCCGACCGTCTTGGGCCTCTCGTCAGCACGGGCGAGCTTGCCCAAATCGTGGCTAACGTCGTCAAAACCCGTGAGAAGGGTAAGGACCCGGCAACCCGCACCTTTCAAGCTATACGGATTCACATCAATCAAGAGCTTGCGGAGCTGCAAGTCGGACTAGAAGCAGCATTGTCGTTGTTGGAGCAAGGGGGACGGCTGGTCGTGATCAGCTTTCATTCGCTCGAAGACCGGATCGTCAAGCGGTTCATGCAGGCGCACTCCAGTGCGCCTGCCGTCGATCGCCGTCTGCCCATCCGCGCCGTCGATCTGCCGAGCCCGCCGCTCAAGTTGCTAGGCCGTGTTTTCGCAAGCGACGCTGAGGTCGCCGCGAATCCTCGCGCCCGTTCCGCAGTGATGCGCGTTGCGGAGCGGATCGCGCCATGAATCGTCTCAATATCTTCCTGCTGATCGTCGTGATGGGTTGTGCGCTTTCCGTCGTCAACGCGACCAATCAGCAACGCCAGTTCTTTATCCAGTTGCAGCGCGCCCAATCGCAGGAGCGCCAACTGCAGCAGGACTACTCGCAGCTTCAATATCAGCAGAGCGCGCTGTCGAAAACGTCGCGCATCGAGCAGATCGCAACCGACTCGTTGAAGATGCAAGGCGCAACCACGGGCCGCACGCAATACCTGACGTTCGACGCCGGCGCGGCGAAGGCCGAAGACGCGCCGATTCCCGTTTCGGCGCCGGCTGCGGCGTCGGCCACGAAAGCCACGAAAGCGCGTGGAGGCACGCGATGAAGAAATCGGCGAACAAGAACAAGAGCGTCGCGTTCTCGGCGAATCCGATTCTGTCGGTGCGCCTGCCGATGTGGCGCTCGAAGCTCGTCGTGTTTCTGCTTTTCATGGCGTTCGTCGCGTTGACGGCGCGCGCGTTCTGGATTCAGGGCCCGGGCAACGGGTTCTATCAGAAGCAGGGTGAAAGCCGCTATCAGCGCCGCCTCGAATTGCCCGCCACGCGCGGCAAGATTCTCGACCGTAACGGCCTCGTGCTCGCAACGAGCCTGCCCGTGCGCGCAATCTGGGCGATTCCCGAATCGGTGCCGGACGATCTCGGCGCTGACAAGCTCGCCGATCTCGGCAAGCTGCTCGACATGACGCAGCAGGAATTGCGCAAGAAGCTGTCGGAAGACAAGACGTTCGTCTACGTGAAGCGCCAGGTGCCCGTCGATGTCGCCCAGAAAGTGGAAGCGCTGAACATTCCTGGCATCTATCAGCGCAACGAGTACAAACGCTTTTATCCGGAAGGCGAGATCACGGCTCACCTGATCGGCTTCACGAACGTCGAGGACGAAGGCCAGGAAGGCGTCGAACTCGGCGACCAGAAGCTGCTCGCGGGCATGCCGGGAAGCCGTCGCGTGATCAAGGACCGGATGGGCCACATCGTCGAGGACGTCGACGAGCAGGTCGTGCCGCACAACGGTCAGGACGTCGATCTGTCTATCGACAGCAAGATTCAGTACATCGCGTACACGAACCTGAAAGCGGCTGTGCAGAAGTTCAAGGCGAAGGCCGGCGCCGCGATGGTGATCGACGTGCGCACGGGCGAAGTGCTCGCGCTCGTCAATTACCCGACCTACAACCCGAACGACCGCTCGCATCTGACGGGCGATCAGCTGCGCAACCGCATTCTGACCGATACGTTCGAGCCGGGCTCGATCATGAAGCCGTTCACCGTGTCGCTCGCGCTCGATCTGCACCGCGTCACGCCGACTACACTGGTTGATACGGGGGGCGGCCGCTTCGTGCTGGACGGCGCACCCATCACCGACGACTCCGGCTTCGGCGTGCTGACGGTCGGCGGCGTGATCCAGAAGTCGAGCAACATCGGCGCGACGAAGATCGCGATGCAGCTCAGGCCGGAAGAGATGTGGAACATGTACACCAGCATCGGTCTCGGCCAGGCGCCGAAGGTCGGTTTCCCGGGTGCGGCGGCGGGCCGCCTGCGTCCGTGGAAAAGCTGGCGCCGCATCGAGCAGGCAACGATGTCGTACGGCTACGGTCTGTCGGTGTCGCTGTTCCAGTTGGGCCGTGCGTACACGGCCATCGCGCACGACGGCCAGGTTATGCCCGTGTCGATTTTCCGCACGCCGAAGGACCAGCCCGTGACGGGCCCGCAGGTTTTCTCGCCGACTACCGCGCGCGAAGTTCGCGCGATGCTCGAGTCCGTCGTGTCGCGCGAGGGCACGTCGCCGGACGCGGCGGTGCCGGGCTATCGCGTCGGCGGCAAGTCGGGCACGGCGTACAAGCACGTCGGCCGCGGCTACGACCACAGCAAGTACCGCGCGTCGTTCGTCGGCATGGCGCCGATGCCCAATCCGCGCATCGTCGTGGCCGTGTCCGTCGACGAACCGACGGCGGGCAGCCACTTCGGCGGCCAGGTGTCGGGCCCCGTGTTTTCGTCGATCGTCGGCGACACGCTGCGCTCGCTGAATGTGCCGCCCGATCAGCCCGTCAAGCAGATGGTCGTATCGGACGACGTGAATCCCGCCGCCGCGGCAGCCGCCGCGTCGCAACCGGCCGCGAATGGTTCGAACGGCGCGAAGAAGCTCGCGACACATGCCGCCCCGAAAAAGCTGCAGATTTCAGACAACACGAAGAACCGCCCCGGAGTAGTCAGATGAGTGCGCTGCGTTCTTCTCATCCGGCGCAACAGCAGATTGCTGACGCGCTGGCCTGGCTGCGCGCACGCGTGCAGCCAGGCACACATTTGCACGCCGATACCCGCAAGATCGCGGCGGGCGACGTGTTTCTCGCGTATGCCGTCGACGGCGCGGACAATCGTCCGTTCATCGCCAACGCGATCGAGCGTGGCGCGGCCGCCGTGTTGGTGCAATCCGATGGCTTTACGGGCGATCTCGACGCATCGGCGATGTTCGCCGTGCCGCACCTGAACGAACTGGCGGGCACGATCGCGAGCGCCTGGTACGGCGATCCGAGCGACGCAATGCGCGTGATAGGCGTAACGGGCACGAACGGCAAGACGTCTTGTACGAATTGGATTTCGGCGGCGCTGACGGCCCTCGGCCAGCCGTGCGCGATTATCGGTACGCTCGGCAGCGGCATGCCGGGACATTTGGTGCACACCGGCTTCACGACGCCCGACGCGCCCCAATTGCAGCGCAGTCTCGCGCAGTTGCGCGACGCGGGTGCCAAAGCCGTCGCCATGGAAGTGTCGTCGCATGCGCTGCATCAGGGGCGCGTGAACGGCACGGCGTTCAGCGTCGGCGTGTTCACGAACCTGACGCAAGATCACCTCGACTACCACGGCACGTTCGAAGCCTACGAAGCGGCAAAGGCGCGCCTGTTCGCGTGGCCCGAATTGAAGGCGGCCGTCATCAATGCCGACGACGCAGCCGGTCGCCGCATGATCGCGAGCACGAACGGCCACGCAAAGACGATCGCGTATTCGCTCGAACAACATGCCGATGTGCAGGCCGATGCATCGATCGTCGCGTCGAACGTGCGCGCGACGGCGACGGGCACGGCATTTCACATCGCGTCGTCATGGGGCAACGCGGACATCGAGGTCAACACGCTCGGCACGTTCAATGTGAGCAATCTGCTCGGCGTGCTGGGCGCGCTGCTCGCGTCCGACGTACCGTTCCACGCCGCGATTGCGGAACTCGCGAAGCTCGAATCGGTGAACGGCCGTATGGAGCGGCTTGGCGGCCGTCTGCAAAACGACGAACCGCTCGTGGTGATCGACTACGCGCACACGCCCGACGCACTCGAAAAGACGCTGTCGGCGCTGCGTCCGATCGCCGATGCGCGCGGCGGCAAGCTCGTTTGCATGTTCGGTTGCGGCGGCGATCGCGACGCGACCAAGCGTCCGCTCATGGGCGCTATTGCCGAACGCTGCGCCGACGGTGTCGTCGTAACGAGCGACAACCCTCGCAGCGAAGATCCGCAAAAGATCATCGACCAGATCGCGGGCGGCATGAACGACGCGTCGAAAGCGCGCCGCATCGAGGACCGCGCGAGCGCGATCCTGCAAGCGGTGCGTTGCGCGGCGCGCGAGGATGTCGTCGTGCTGGCGGGCAAGGGTCATGAATCGACGCAGGAAATCATGGGCAAGAAGCGCGCGTTCTCCGATCAGGACCACGCGCGGCTCGCGCTTGCGGCGCGCGCAACGCATGCACGCGGAGGTGGCGAATGACGATGTTCACGCTGCGTGAAGCCGCGTCGGCGATTCCTGGCGCAACGGTGACGGGCGATGACTCGACCGCGTTCGAGCGCGTGTCGACGGATAGCCGCACGTGCGGCCCAGGCGATCTGTTCGTCGCGCTGAAGGGCGACCGTTTCGACGCGCACGATTTTCTCGCCGACGTCGCCGAGCGCAATGTCAGCGCCGTGCTCGCGACGCGCACACCGGACAATTTCAACGTGCCCGCCATCCGCGTGACGGGCGACACGCGTGCAGCGTTGGGTTCGCTGGCCAACGGCTGGCGCCGCCGCTTCACGATGCCGCTCGTCGCGGTGACAGGCAGCAACGGCAAGACGACGGTGAAGGAAATGATCTCGTCGATTTTCGCGGCGGCAGTCGGCGAATCGGCGCGTCTGGCGACGGCGGGCAACTTCAACAACGACGTCGGCTTGCCGCTGACGCTGTTCCGTCTGTCCGACGCGCACCAGCTGGCCGTCATCGAACTCGGCATGAATCATCCCGGCGAAACGGCGCTGCTCGGCAAGATCGCCGAGCCGACCGTGGCCGTCGTGAATAACGCGCAGCGCGAGCATCAGGAATTCATGGCGACCGTCGAAGCCGTTGCGCTCGAACACGCCAGCGTGATTCACGCGTTGAAGCCGCAAGGCGTCGCCGTGTTCCCCGCCGACGACACTTACGCCGGCATCTGGCGCGTCGCGGCGACGGGCAACCGCATCGTCGATTTCGCGCTGAACACAGATGAACGCACGACGGAAGCCGCGGTCCAAGGCACACAGGGG
>BBSL01000053.1 GCA_001319865.1 Burkholderia sp. E7m39
CGGCGCGCACAACGCGCACAACGCACTCGCAGCGACGGCGGCGGCGCTGGCGTCGGGTGTGTCGCTCGATGCCATCAAGCGCGGCCTGGAAGCATTCGGCGCGGTGAAGGGCCGCTTGCAGGTGAAGCGCGCGGCGCTCGGCGCCATGGCGGGCGCCACCGTGATCGACGACACGTACAACGCGAATCCCGATTCGATGATCGCCGCCATCGACGTGCTCGCTGCGCGTCCCGCGCCGCGCGTGCTGGTGATGGGCGACATGGGCGAAGTCGGCGACAACGGGCCCGAGTTTCATCGCGAAGTCGGCGCGTATGCGAAGGCGCGCGGCATCGACGCGCTGTACGCACTCGGCGATGCATCGCGCGACGCCTGCACAGCGTACGGCGCGCAAGCACACCACTGCGACGACGCGAACGCGCTCGTCGCGCAATTGCAGCAGGCCGACTATGGCGCGGCTGCAACGTATCTCGTGAAAGGCTCGCGCTTCATGAAGATGGAGCGCGTGGTGGACGCCGTAACGAGTCCACAACCCGCTGCACCGGGCACGGCGCCCGGCGCACACTGAAAGAGAAGGACAGAAGCATGCTACTGGCGCTGGCGCAATGGCTGCAGAACGACGTAGGCTTTTTGCGCGTGTTCAGTTATCTGACGTTTCGTGCAGTCGCGGCGACGATCACCGCGCTGCTGATCGGGCTCGTCTGCGGCCCGTGGGTGATCCGCAAGCTGACGCAGATGAAAGTCGGCCAGGCGGTGCGCAAGGACGGCCCGCAAACGCACCTCGTCAAATCCGGCACGCCGACGATGGGCGGCGTGCTGATTCTGATCGGCATCGCCGTCTCCACGCTGCTGTGGGCCGATCTGACCAATCGCTTCATCTGGATCGTGATGCTCGTCACGTTCGGCTTCGGCGTGATCGGCTGGGTCGACGATTACCGCAAGGTGGTCTACAAGGATCCGCGCGGCATGTCGTCGCGCGAAAAGTACTTCTGGCAGTCGCTGATCGGCTTGTTCGCGGCCGTATATCTCGCATTCAGCGTGTCGGAAGCGAGCAATGTGCGCGTGTTCGACCTGTTCATGGCGTGGGTGCGCAGCGGCCTGTCGATGGGTCTGCCCGCACGCGCCGACCTGTTGCTGCCGTTCCTCAAGTCGATGACCTATCCGCTCGGCGTGTGGGGCTTCATCGCGCTGACGTATCTCGTGATCGTCGGTTCGAGCAACGCGGTGAATCTCACCGACGGCCTCGACGGCCTCGTGATCATGCCCGTCGTGCTGGTCGGTTCGTCGCTCGGCGTGTTCGCGTACGTAATGGGCAGCGCCGTCTACTCGAAATACCTGCTGTTCCCGCACATCGCGGGCGCAGGGGAAATGCTGATTTTCTGCTCGGCGATGGGCGGGGCAGGGCTCGCGTTCCTCTGGTTCAACACGCACCCGGCGCAGGTGTTCATGGGCGACGTCGGCGCGCTCGCGCTGGGCGGCGCGCTCGGCACGATCGCCGTGATCGTGCGCCAGGAAATCGTGCTTTTCATCATGGGCGGAATTTTCGTCGCCGAGACGGTGTCGGTGATGCTCCAGGTCACGTGGTTCAAGTTCACGAAGGCACGTTTCGGTGAAGGCCGCCGCATCTTCAAGATGGCGCCGCTGCATCACCACTTCGAATTGTCCGGCTGGAAGGAGACGCAGGTTGTCGTGCGTTTCTGGATCATCACGCTGATGTTGTGCCTGTTCGGTTTGTCCACGCTCAAGCTGCGTTAAGCAGTCACCAAGAGGAAGCAGTCGATGTTTGGCCAGAAGTTTCGGGATCGGCAAAAGCCGATGGTGCTCGTGCTGGGGCTCGGCGAATCGGGCCTCGCGATGGCGCGCTGGTGCGCGCGGCATGGTTGCCGCCTGCGTATCGCCGACACGCGCGAAGTGCCGCCGAATCTGTCCGCGCTCGAAGCGCATGGCGTTGACGGCGCGTTCGTCGGCGGGCCGTTTTCGGAAGTGCTGCTGGAAGGCGTCGAACTGGTCGCGATCAGTCCGGGCCTGTCGCCGCTCGCCGCCGATCTCGTGCCGCTGATCACCGCCGCGCGCGAACGCGGCATCCCCGTGTGGGGCGAGCTCGAATTCTTCGCGCAGGCGTTGCGCACGCTGGGCGAAAGCGGCTATGCGCCGAAGGTGATCGCGATCACGGGCACCAACGGCAAGACCACGACGACGAGCCTCACCGGCCTGTTGTGCGAACGCGCGGGCAAGAAGGTCGCGGTCGCGGGCAACATCAGCCCGGCCGCGCTCGACAAGCTCGCGGAAGCAATCGACAACACCGCGCTGCCCGACATCTGGGTGCTCGAACTGTCGAGCTTCCAGCTGGAAACGGCGCACACGTTCGAGCCGGACGCGGCCGTGATCCTGAACATCACGCAAGATCACCTCGATTGGCACGGCGGCCTCGACGCCTACGCCGCGGCAAAGGGCAAGATTTTCGGCAAGAACACCGTGCGCGTGCTCAACCGCGACGACGCTCGCGTGATGGCGCTGAAACCTGCTGACGCAGGCGGCGCGCAAGTGGTGACGTTCGGCGTCGGCGAACCGGCGCGCGATGGCGATCTCGGTCTGCTGCGCGACAACGGCATGATCTGGCTCGTCGAAGCGCAAGACCGCGATGCATCCGACGAACCCACGCCCACGCGCCGCCGCAAGAGCGGATCCACCACGCCGCCGGACATCGCGCTCAAGCGCCTGATGCCCGCCGACGCGCTGCGCATCCGCGGCCTGCACAACGCGACCAACGCGCTCGCCGCGTTTGCGCTCGCGCGCGCTGTCGGTCTGCCGGGTGCGCCGTTGCTGCACGGCTTGCGCGAGTATCGCGGCGAGCCGCATCGCGTCGAACTGATCGCGTCGATCGACGGCGTCGATTATGTCGACGACAGCAAGGGCACGAACGTCGGCGCGACTGTCGCCGCGCTCGACGGCCTCGCGCAACGCGTCGTGCTGATCGCGGGCGGCGACGGCAAAGGGCAGGAATTCGATCCGCTCGCCGAACCGGTGACGCGCTGGTGCCGCGCAGTGATGCTGATCGGCCGCGACGCCCCGCAGATTCGCGCGGCGCTCGCGCACACTGGCATAGCGATGACCGATCACGCGACGCTCGAAGAAGCGACGCGCGCGGCCAGCGCCGTCGCGCAACCGGGCGACGCCGTGCTGCTGTCGCCCGCGTGCGCCAGCTTCGACATGTTCAAGGGTTACGCGCATCGCGCCGCGGTGTTCCGCAGCGCGGTCGAAGACATCGCTGCCGAACGGGGGACGATGATATGAGCTGGACAGAACGCTTCGGTACGCAACTCGGCAAGCAGCGAGGCTCCATCGCTGGCCAGGCAAGCGGCGCGGCTGAGCGCACGCCGCGCTCGGGCGGGTTGTCGAGCGCCGTCAACGGCGTGCGGCCGCTGCGCTCGCGCATGCTCGATTACGACCATTCGCTGCTGTGGGTCGTCGTCGCGCTGCTGGGCCTCGGCATCGTGATGGTGTATTCGGCGTCGATCACGATGCCGGACTCGCCGAAATACGCGTCGTATCGCGACTATGCATTCCTCGTACGCCAGATCCTGTTTGTCGTGATGGGATCGGTGGCGGGCGTGATCGCGTTTCGCATCCCGATCACGACGTGGGACAAGTACGCGCCCAAGCTTTTCCTGATCGCGCTCGTCACGCTCGTGATCGTGCTGATTCCGCACGTCGGCAAGGGCGTGAACGGCGCGCGCCGCTGGATTCCCCTCGGCATCACGAACATGCAGCCGTCGGAAATCATGAAGCTCGCCGTGACGATCTACGCGGCGAACTACACGGTGCGCAAGCAGGAATACATGCACAGCTTCGCCAAAGGCTTTCTGCCGATGGGCTTCGCCGTCGGCGTGGTCGGCATGCTGCTGCTGCTCGAGCCTGACATGGGCGCGTTCATGGTGATCGCCGCGATCGCGATGGGCCTGCTGTTCCTCGGCGGCGTGAACGGGAAGATTTTCGGCGGACTGGTGGCGACGGCAGTCGGTACATTCACGTTGCTGGTGTGGGCGTCGCCCTGGCGTCGCGAGCGGATCTTCGCGTACCTCGATCCGTGGGACGACCGTTACGCACAAGGCAAGGCTTATCAGCTGACGCACTCGCTGATCGCCTTCGGACGCGGCGAATGGTTCGGCGTGGGTCTCGGCGGCAGTGTCGAGAAGCTCAACTATCTGCCCGAAGCGCACACCGACTTCATCCTCGCGGTGATAGGCGAAGAACTCGGTTTTGTCGGCGTGCTCGTCGTGATCCTGATGTTCTACTGGATCGTGCGCCGTTCATTCGAAATCGGCCGTCAGGCGCTCGCCCTCGACCGCACGTTTGCGGGTCTCGTCGCGAAGGGCGTCGGCATCTGGTTCGGCGCGCAGACGTTCATCAACATGGGCGTGAACCTCGGCCTGCTGCCGACCAAAGGTCTCACGCTGCCGCTCGTCAGTTACGGCGGCTCGGGCATTTTGCTGAACTGCATCGCCGTCGGCGTGCTGATGCGGGTGGATTACGAAAACCGTGTGCTGATGCGCGGGGGCAAGGTATGACGATGCAACAACGCACGCTGATGGTGATGGCTGGTGGGACCGGGGGACACGTGTTCCCGGGCCTCGCCGTCGCGCACCTGATGCAGGCGTGGGGATGGCGCGTCGTGTGGCTCGGCAATCCCAACGGCATGGAAGCGACGCTCGTCCCGAAACACGGCATTCCGATGGAGTACGTGCAATTCGGCGGGCTGCGCGGCAAAGGCATGAAAACGAAGCTGATGTTGCCCGTCAATCTGCTGCGCGCGTGCATGCAGAGTCTGTCGGTGCTGCGTCGCGTGAAGCCGGACGTCGTGCTCGGCATGGGCGGCTACATCACCTTCCCGGCGGGCGTGATGACGGCGCTGAGCGGCACGCCGCTGGTGCTGCACGAACAGAATTCGATTGCGGGCCTCGCGAACAAGGTGCTCGCCAAGCTCGCGCGGCGCGTGCTGGTCGCGTTTCCGAACGCGCTGCCGAACGCCGAATGGACGGGCAACCCGATTCGCGAGGAACTTGCGCGCACGCCGGCACCCAAAGCACGCTACGCGGCGCGTAGCGGTCCGCTGAACGTGCTGGTGGTGGGCGGCAGTCTCGGCGCGGCGGCGTTGAACGAAACGGTGCCGCGCGCGCTGGCGAAGCTCGCGCCGAATGAGCGGCCGCGCATCGTGCATCAGGCGGGCGCGAAGCATATCGACGCGTTGCGTGCGAACTACGAAGCAGCCGGTATCGCGACGAATGACGACGTGCAGCTCGTGCCCTTCATCGACGACATGACGAGCGCCTACGCCAACGCGGATCTCGTGATCTGCCGTTCGGGCGCGATGACGGTCGCCGAGATCGCGGCGGTAGGCGTGGCGGCATTCTTCGTGCCGTTCCCGTTCGCCGTCGACGATCACCAGACAACCAACGCAGCGTTTCTCGCCGACAACGGCGCGGCGCTGCTCGTACAACAGCGCGATCTGTCGGCGGATTCCCTCGCCGATTTTTTGCGCAGCCAGACGCGGGCCTCGCTCGCAGAGATGGCGGAGCGTTCACGCTCGCTCGCGAAACCGGACGCCACCGAACAGGTCGCGCAGATCTGCGCAACGGTGGCGGGCGTGACGCCGAGCCTGAGTCCGCAAGGAAAGCAGCAATGAAACATATCGTCAAACACATTCACTTCGTCGGGATCGGCGGCGCGGGCATGAGCGGCATCGCCGAAGTGCTCGTCAATCTCGGCTACCAGGTGAGCGGTTCGGACCTCGCGCGCAACGCGGTGACGGAGCGCCTCGCCGCGCTCGGTGCGCGCATCGCGATCGGTCACGACGCGGAAAACATCGAAGGCGCGAACGCCGTTGTCGTATCCACGGCCGTGCGCAGCGACAACCCCGAAGTGCTGGCCGCGCGTCATCGCCGCATTCCCATCGTGCCGCGCGCCGTGATGCTCGCGGAACTGATGCGCCTGAAGCAGGGCATCGCGATCGCGGGCACGCACGGCAAGACCACGACAACCTCGCTGGTCGCGAGCGTGCTGGCGGCGGGCGGGCTCGATCCGACGTTCGTGATCGGCGGGCGCCTGATCAGCGCGGGCGCCAACGCGCGTCTGGGCACGGGCGATTTCATCGTCGCCGAAGCGGACGAATCGGACGCGTCGTTCCTGAATCTGTTCCCGGTGATCGAAGTCATCACGAACATCGACGCCGATCACATGGACACCTACGGCCACGATTTCGCGCGGCTCAAACAGGCGTTCATCGAGTTCACGCATCGCTTGCCGTTCTACGGCATCGCCGTGCTGTGTGTCGACGATCCGAACGTGAAGGAAATCCTGCCGTTCGTGTCGAAGCCGATCATCCGCTACGGGTTTGCGCCCGACGCACAGGTCCGCGCGGTCAACGTCGAGGCACGCGAAGGCAAGATGCATTTCACGGCGATGCGCGAAGACGCGGCGCCCATCGACATCGTTTTGAACCTGCCTGGCCTGCACAACGTGCAGAACGCGCTGGCCGCCATCGCAATTGCGACTGAACTTGAGGTGAAAGATGCCGATATCCAGCGAGCGCTCGCGGATTTCAACGGCGTCGGCCGGCGTTTCCAGCGCTACGGCGAAGTGAGCGTGGCGAGCGGCGGCGCGTACACGCTCGTCGACGACTACGGCCATCACCCCGTCGAAATGGCGGCGACGATTGCGGCGGCGCGCGGCGCGTTCCCCGACAAGCGTCTTGTGCTGGCGTTCCAGCCGCACCGCTTCACGCGCACGCGCGACTGCTTCGAAGACTTCGTGAAAGTGCTGTCGACGGTCGATGCGCTCGTGCTGACGGAAGTCTATTCGGCGGGCGAGTCGCCGATCGTCGCGGCGGACGGCCGGTCGCTCACGCGCGCAATTCGCGTCGCGGGCAAGGTCGAGCCGGTGTTTGTCGAAACAGTGGATGAAGTGCCGGACGCGCTCGGAGCGATCGTGCGCGATGGCGATGTAGTTATCACGATGGGCGCGGGTTCGATCGGCGGTGTGCCGGGCCGGCTCGCAGGAAACGAAGGTGCGAAATGAGCAGTATCGATCCGAAGGCTTTTGGCAAGGTTGCTGTGCTGCTCGGCGGTGTATCCGCTGAGCGGGAAGTATCGCTCAACTCGGGCCGTCTCGTGCTGCAAGGTCTGCGCGACGCGGGCATCGACGCGCATCCGTTCGATCCGTCCGAGCGTCCGCTCGCCGCATTGAAGGAAGAAGGCTTCGTGCGCGCGTTCAACGCGCTGCACGGCGGCTACGGCGAGAACGGCCAGATTCAGGGCGCGCTGGATTTCTACGGCATCCGCTATACGGGCAGCGGCGTGCTCGGCTCGGCGCTCGGTCTTGACAAGTTCCGCACGAAGCTCGTGTGGCAGCAGCTCGGCGTGCCGACGCCGCCGTTCGAAGCCGTGCTGCGCGGCGACGACTACGCGGCGCGCGCGAAGGACATCATTGCGAAGCTCGGTTTGCCGCTGTTCGTGAAGCCGGCGAGCGAAGGATCGAGCGTCGCCGTGATCAAGGTGAAAACGGCCGACGCGTTCGTGCCCGCGCTCGAAGAAGCGGTGAAATTCGACAAGATCGTCGTGGTCGAGAAGAGCATCGAAGGCGGCGGCGAGTACACGGCGTGCATCGCGGGCGATATGGATCTGCCCATCATTCGCATCGTGCCGGCCGGTGAGTTCTACGACTATCACGCGAAGTACATCGCTAACGACACGCAGTACCTGATTCCGTGCGGCATTGCGGCTGAAGAAGAAGCGCGCCTGAAGAAGATCGCGCGCCGGGCATTCGACGTGCTCGGCTGCACCGATTGGGGCCGCGCCGATTTCATGCTCGACGGTGAAGGCAAACCGTATTTCCTGGAAGTGAACACGGCGCCCGGCATGACGGATCACTCGCTGCCGCCGAAGGCGGCGCGCGCGGTCGGCATCAGCTATCAGGAGCTGGTGGTGAAGGTGCTCGCACTGACGTTGAAGGATTAAGGAAGAAGCGCCAGCCATGTGGAACAACGTTCGCCAGCTCAATCTCGCCGCCAACGCGTTGCACGCGTTGTTGCTGCTCGTGCTGCTGGCGGCGGGCGGCTACTGGCTGATCCAGCGGCCGAACTTCGCACTGCGCGAGATTCGTATCGACGGCGACACCGAGCACATCAATTCGCCGACGGTGCGCGCGAGTGTCGTCGGCCGGTTGAAGGGCAACTTCTTCACTGTCGATCTCGACGCCGCGCGGCAGTCGTTCGAGCAGATGCCGTGGGTGCGTCACGCGAGCGTGCGCCGCGTGTGGCCGAATGCGCTCGCGGTGACGCTCGAAGAGTACAAGCCGCTCGGCACGTGGGGCACGGACCAACTGGTGAGCACCGACGGCGAGGTGTTCACCGCGAATCAGGGGGAACTGGACGGAGAGCTGCCCGCGTTCGATGGTCCGGAAGGGTCCGCGAAAGAGGTCGTCGCGCGTTATCAGGACTTCAGGAAGTGGTTCGCGTCCGTCGGCGCGACGCCGGATGAAGTGACGCTGTCGTCGCGCTTTGCGTGGACGGTGAAGTTGTCGAACGGCATGCAGGTCGAACTGGGCCGGGAGCGCAATCAGGACACGCTCGCCGACCGTTGCAAGCGGCTGACTGCGGCATGGGGCGCGGTCACCCAACGTTGGGGGAAGGACATCGAATATGCGGACTTGCGCTATCCGAACGGTTTCGCCATTCGTGCGGCTGGCATGCGCTTCATTACGGAACCCGACAAGGGCAAGAAGTAACAGGACATCACACGCAATGAGCACGCTATGAGTAAAGACTATAAAGATCTGCTGGTAGCCCTCGACATTGGCACGGCGAAAGTGGTCGCCATCGTCGCCGAGTTGAAGGGCGAAGGTCACTACGAGGTGATCGGCCTCGGCCAGAGCGAATCGAAAGGGCTCAAAAAAGGCGTCGTGGTGAACATCGAGGCCACGGTGCAGTCCATTCAGCGAGCGCTCGAAGAAGCCGAGCTGATGGCCGACTGCAAGATCACGAACGTGTTCACCGGGATCGCGGGCAGCCATATTCGCAGCTTCAATTCGAGCGGAATGGTCGCGATCAAGGAAAAGGAAGTCACGCAGACGGACGTCGCGCGCGTGATCGAAACGGCCAAGGCGATCAACATTCCGACCGATCAGCAAGTGCTGCACATCCTGACGCAGGAATTCATCATCGACGGCCAGGAAGACGTGCGCGAGCCGATCGGCATGAGCGGCATTCGTCTGGAAGTGAAGGTGCACATCGTGACGGGCGCGGTGAGCGCGGCGCAAAACATCGTGAAATGCGTGCGCCGCTGCGGCCTCGAAGTGAACGATCTGATTTTGCAGCCGCTCGCGTCGTCGCTGGCGGTGCTGACGGAAGACGAAAAAGAGCTGGGCGTGGTGCTCGTCGATATCGGCGGCGGCACGACGGATATCGCGATTTTCAGCGAAGGCGCGATTCGTCACACGGCCGTGATCCCCATTGCCGGCGACCAGATCACGAGCGACATCGCGATGGCGCTGCGCACGCCGACGCCGGACGCCGAGGACATCAAGGTCAGCTATGGCATCGCGAAGCAGGCGCTCGCCGATCCGGACGAAATGATCGAAGTGCCGGGTCTGGGCGAGCGCGGTCCGCGCACGCTGTCGCGCCAGGCGCTCGCGGCCGTGATCGAGCCGCGCGTCGAAGAACTGTTTTCGCTCGTGCAGCAGGTGGTGCGCGAGTCGGGTTACGAAGAGCTGCTGAGCTCGGGCGTCGTGCTGACGGGCGGCGCGTCGATGATGCCGGGCATGGTGGAACTGGGTGAGGACATCTTCCTGAAGCCGGTGCGCATCGGCGTGCCGGAATACGCAGGCGGTCTCGCGGACGTGGTGCGCAATCCGCGCTATTCGACGGCAATGGGTCTGCTCGTCGAAGGACGCTCGCAACGCATGCGCGGCCGCAAGGTCGCGGTGCAGTCGGGATCGATGGGTCAGGTGTTCACGAGGATGAAGGACTGGTTCCTCGGCAATTTCTAAAAGAATTCGAAGTAAAAGGGAAATTCGCGCTGGTGCCGGCGGCTGGCGCGCGACAGGAGGTTGCCCGATCTCTTGCCGAATAACGGCCGAGTACGCAGGTCTTTTATTCTTGACGGAGGCAACATGGAATTCCAGATGCTGGAAACGGAAACCAACGGCACCATCATCAAGGTGGTGGGCGTCGGTGGTGCGGGCGGCAATGCAGTCATGCACATGATCAATCGCGGCGTGCAAGGCGTCGACTTCATCGTGATGAACACGGACGCTCAGGCGCTGTCGCGCTCGCGCGCACCGAACGTCATTCAGCTGGGCAACACCGGTCTGGGCGCAGGCGCAAAGCCGGAAATGGGCCGCGCAGCAGCAGAAGAAGCACGTGAGCGCATCGCGGACGCACTGCGTGGCGCACACATGGTGTTCATCACGGCAGGGATGGGCGGCGGCACGGGCACGGGCGCAGCACCCGTGGTCGCGCAGATCGCCAAGGAAATGGGCATTCTGACGGTTGGTGTCGTCAGCAAGCCGTTCGAGTTCGAAGGCGGCAAGCGCATGCGCGTCGCCGAAGCCGGTTCGCAGCAACTGGAGGATCACGTCGACTCGCTGATCGTCGTCCTGAACGACAAGCTGTTCGAGGTGATGGGCGATGACGCCGAGATGGACAAGTGCTTCCAGTGCGCTGACGACGTGCTCAACAACGCAGTAGCCGGCATCGCGGAAATCATCAACGTCGACGGTCTGGTGAACGTCGACTTCGAAGACGTGAAGACGGTAATGGGCGAGCAGGGCAAGGCGATGATGGGCACGGCGACGGTCGCCGGCGTCGATCGCGCGCGCCTCGCTGCAGAGCAGGCTGTTGCCAGCCCGCTGCTGGAAGGCGTCGATCTGTCGGGCGCGCGCGGCGTGCTGGTCAACATCACGTCGAGCCGTTCGCTGCGTCTGTCGGAAACGCGCGAAGTGATGAACACGATTAAGAGCTATGCTGCTGACGACGCGACCGTGATTTTTGGCGCGGTGTACGACGACGCGATGGGCGATGCGCTGCGCGTGACGGTGGTGGCGACGGGCTTGGGTCGTCAGGCGAAGAAGCAACAGCAGGCACCGATGACGCTGCTGCGCACGGGCACGGACAACCAGCCGGTCGGCGCGATGCAACATGCGTACACGCCGCATCACGCAGCAACGGCGGACTACGGTTCGCTCGACACGCCGGCAGTTTGGCGTACGTCGCGCGACACGGCTGCTTCGCACGTGCAGGCGCTGCAGGAAAAGGGCGTCGACACGTACGACATCCCAGCCTTCCTGCGCAAGCAGGCGGACTGAGGCTCACGCAGGAGCGGGCTTTCTGCGGCGTAATCGGGTTGGCAGGTTGATTACGTCCGGCAGAACTGCACGAGCGTGGCGGGTGGAACGGCAAACAGGCCGCGTTGGGTAGCGCGCGCGGCATGGACAGGTGCCCTCTTCGCAATCGCGAAGCGGTCTGGGCGACTGTCGCCGGATGAAAGCTCCACTGCGGCACGAGTACGGGCGAGCGTGCTCCGCATCGATGCGAAGGAACGAGCATGATTCAGGTAGGTGAAAAGCTTCCCCAGGCGACCGTTTACGAGTTGATCGAGGACGAACGCGAGGGCTGCACGATCGGGCCGAACAGCTTCGACGTGCACGAGCAGACGGCGGGCAAGCGCGTGGTGATCTTCGGATTGCCGGGCGCGTTCACGCCCACCTGTTCTGCGAAGCACGTGCCGGGCTATGTCGAACAGGCGGAGAAGTTGCATGCCGCCGGTATCGACGAAATCTGGTGCGTCTCCGTCAACGACGCGTTCGTCATGGGCGCGTGGGCACGCGATCAGCACACCTCGGGCAAGGTGCGCATGATGGCGGACGGCAGCGCGGCTTTCACCAAAGCACTCGGTCTGGAGCAGGATTTGTCGGCGCGCGGGATGGGAATCCGTTCCCAGCGCTACGCCATGGTGGCCGACGACGGCGTGGTCAAGACGCTGCACGTCGAAGCACCCGGCAAGTTCGAAGTGAGCGATGCGGCCAGTATTCTCGCCACGTTGAGCCAGGCATGACGGGGCCTTGAAGCTTCGTCGCAGGCGTGCGAACGTTCGTTTGTTGCGCTGCGGCAACGCTTTTTGTGACCTTGATGTGACAGGCCGTAACGCGGGCCGATGACCGGAAACGCCTCCATTCCGGGCATCGGCCCGTCACGCTTCCCGATCAAGTAATGCAGCGAAACAGATTGAAACGCCAGCGCAACGACGCTCCGGAACCGATTGGAGTATAATCGTGCTATGAATTAAAAAATCCTGATTAGGATTTTCAATCGAGTAGAAGATCACCATGTTGAAGCAGCGCACTATCAAACAGATCGTCAAGACGGTTGGCATTGGCTTGCACTCGGGCCGCAAGGTCAACCTGACGCTCAGCCCGGCCGCGCCGGACACGGGCATCGTGTTTTCCCGCGTGGATTTAGCCACGCCGGTGGACATTCCCGCGTCGGCGATGGCGATCGGCGATACGCGGCTTGCATCGGTGTTGCAGAAAGACGGCGCGCGCGTGTCGACGATCGAGCACCTGATGTCCGCGTGCGCGGGCCTCGGAATCGACAACCTCTACGTCGACGTCACCGCTGAAGAAATTCCCATCATGGACGGCAGTGCGGCGTCCTTCGTGTTCCTGATCCAGTCGGCGGGTATCGAAGAGCAGAACGCGGCGAAGAAGTTCATCAAGGTCAAGAAGCCGGTCGAAATCCGCGACGGCGACAAGTTCGCGCGTCTCGATCCGTATTTCGGCTTCAAGCTGAAGTTCACGATCGACTTCCGCCATCCCGCTGTCGACAAGACGGGCCAGGCGCTTGAAGTGGACTTCGCGAACACGTCGTATGTGCGCGAAATCGCGCGTGCCCGTACGTTCGGCTTTGCGCACGAGGTCGAAATGATGCGCGAACTGGGTCTGGCGCGCGGCGGCAGCATGGATAACGCGATCGTGCTGGACGAATATCGCATTTTGAACAACGACGGCCTGCGCTACGACGACGAGTTCGTGAAGCACAAGATGCTCGACGCGATTGGCGATCTTTACGTGGTCGGGCATCCGCTGCTCGCGGCGTATGACGCATACAAGTCGGGTCACGGCCTGAACAACGCGCTGCTGCGCGAACTGCTCGCGAACGAAGACGCCTACGAGATCGTCACGTTCGACGATCCGCAGAAGGCGCCGCGCGGTTTTGCGTATGACACGCAGACGGCGTTCGCCTGAAGCCCGCTGCCCGGTAGGTCGGGCGGTAACGAAAAAGCGGCCTTGAAGGCCGCTTTTTTGTTTCAACGCGCGATTTGCGCCGTCACTTCCGATGCCGTGCCGCCATGCGCGCCAGCGCAGCCTGCAACGGCGACGGTTCCAGCGATTCGCTGAGCGCGTGTAGTGCGTCGGCGCCCGCGCGCGACATGCGTGCCTGCTTCGCGCGCGGCGGCTCCTTTGCGGGCTGCGGACGGACGCGAATTCTCAGCGCATTGACCGGCCAGCCGCGCTGCTGCAAATCCGACAGCAGCCGCGGCTCCATGTGCCGCAGGCGCGCGGCCAGCGCGTTGTGCGCCGCAAAAAGGGCGAGCACGCCGTCCTTGATGAAGCCGGGCTCGATGCTCGTCGCCAGGTAGTCGGGAAGTAGCTCGCTGAGATCCCGCTCCAGCGCGGCAATCTGCTCGACGCCGGCGCGCAACGCGGCAAACGCGTCGGTGCGATTCAGCACTTCGGCGACGGCCTGCGGCCGGCGCACGTCGAAGTTGCGCGAGCCGAGCTTCGGTCCCGGCTTTAGCGCTTGCCTTGAAAACGGTGAGAAACGGCTCATCTGCGGGTTGGGTAGTGGCCCGCGCCCCGCGCGTGCCGATCTCGCGATTGTACCGTGCTGGCATGTGCGCCGGCGCGTGCCGCGCGAGCGCCTTCGAGGCGGACGCGATGCCCTGGCCGGACGGCCAGGCTCTTACCGCTGACACAGGCGCACGCGGGGGCGCGTGCTAAAATCCATGATTCGAATTTACTCTTGACCTAGCCGCCGAGGCCCCAACGTCAATGGGTTGCAACAAAGTAAAAGGGTGCGAGAACCACCCATTGCAGCCCAGCCGAAGCCGCGACGCAACCACGATCCGATGACCACCGGTTTTCTACAAAAGATTTTTGGCAGCCGCAATCAGCGGCTCGTCAAGCAATATCAAAAGACCGTCGCGGCGATCAATGCGCTCGAACCGCAGATCGAGCAATTGACGGATGATCAACTGCGCGCGAAGACGACGGAATTCCGGCAACGGGTGAACAGCGGCGAGTCGCTGGACAAACTGCTGCCCGAGGCGTTCGCGGTCTGCCGCGAGGCCAGCAAGCGCGTGCTGAAGATGCGGCACTTCGACGTGCAGCTGATCGGCGGCATGGTCCTGCACTACGGCAAGATCGCGGAAATGCGCACGGGTGAAGGCAAGACGCTCGTGGCCACGCTCGCGGCCTATCTGAACGCGCTGTCCGGGCGCGGCGTGCATGTGGTGACGGTGAACGACTACCTCGCCCAGCGCGACGCCGAGTGGATGGGGCGCCTGTACAACTTCCTCGGGCTGTCGGTGGGTATCAACCTGTCGCAGATGGATCACGGCCTGAAGCAGGAAGCGTACGCCGCGGATATCACATACGGCACGAACAACGAGTTCGGCTTCGACTACCTGCGCGACAACATGGTCTACGAGACCGACGCGCGCGTGCAGCGGGCGCTGAACTTCGCGGTCGTCGACGAAGTGGACTCGATCCTGATCGACGAAGCGCGCACGCCGCTCATCATTTCCGGTCAGGCCGAAGATCACACCGAGCTTTACGTGCGCATGAACGCGCTGCCGCCGCTGCTCGACCGCCAGATCGGCGAAGAGAAGGCAGACGGCACGGGCGTCGAAAAGCCGGGCGACTACACGCTGGACGAAAAAGCGCGCCAGGTATTTCTGACGGAATCCGGCCACGAAAAGGCTGAGCGCCTGCTCGCCGAGTGGGGCCTCATCGGCGAAGGCGAAAGCCTGTACGCGCCGCAGAACATCACGCTGATGCACCACGTATACGCCGCGCTGCGCGCGCATACGCTCTTCTACAAAGACCAGCATTACGTCGTGCAGAACGGCGAAGTGGTGATCGTCGACGAATTCACGGGCCGTCTGATGGCGGGCCGGCGCTGGTCGGACGGTCTGCACCAGGCCGTCGAGGCGAAGGAGCACGTTAAGATCCAGAGCGAGAACCAGACGCTCGCATCGATCACGTTCCAGAACTACTTCCGCATGTACGCGAAGCTGTCGGGCATGACGGGTACGGCCGACACCGAAGCGTACGAATTCAACGAGATTTACGGGCTGGAAACGGTCGTGATCCCGACCAACCGCCCGCCCAAGCGTATCGACAAGCAGGACCAGATCTACAAGACGGCGCTGGAGCGCTACAACGCGGTGATTCGCGACATCCGCGAATGTTACGACCGCGGTCAGCCGGTGCTGGTTGGCACGACGTCGATCGAAAACTCGGAGCTGCTGTCGCAACTGCTGAACAAGGCCGGTCTGCCGCACGAAGTGCTCAACGCCAAGCAGCACGCGCGCGAAGCGGCCATCGTCGCGGAAGCGGGTCGCCCGAAGCGCATCACTATCGCGACCAACATGGCAGGCCGCGGTACCGACATCGTGCTCGGCGGCAACGCCGAGAAGCAGGCGGCGTTCATCGAAGCCGACCTGTCGATTCCCGAGGACGAAAAAGCGCCGCGCATCCAGAAGCTGCACGACGAGTGGCAGGCGCTGCACGATCAGGTGAAGGCCGCGGGCGGTCTGCACATCATCGGCACCGAGCGACACGAGTCGCGTCGTATCGACAACCAGTTGCGCGGCCGCGCGGGGCGTCAGGGTGATCCGGGCTCGTCGCGCTTTTATCTGTCGCTGGAAGATCCGCTGCTGCGCATTTTCGCCGGCGACCGCGTGCGCGCGATCATGGACCGTCTGAAGATGCCGGAAGGCGAGGCGATCGAGGCGGGCATCGTCACGCGTTCCATTGAATCGGCGCAGCGCAAGGTCGAAGCCCGCAACTTCGATATCCGCAAGCAGCTGCTCGAATACGACGACGTGTCGAACGATCAGCGCAAGGTGATCTATCAGCAGCGCAACGAACTGCTCGAAGCGCACGACATCAACGAGACGATCGGCGCGATGCGTCATGGCGTGATCACGGACATCGTCCGTCAGTTCGTGCCGGCGGGCAGCATCGAAGAGCAGTGGGACGTTCCTGAACTCGAGGAAGCGCTGCGCAACGACTGGCAGCTCGATCTCGCAATCCAGGAAATGATCAACGAGTCGCAATCGATCGACCCCGACGAGATTCTCGAAGCCGTGCTCGCGGCAGCGGACGAAGCGTACGAAGGCAAGGTCGAGCAGGTTGGCCGCGAGTCTTTCAGCGCGTTCGAACGCTCGGTCATGCTGCAGACACTCGATCGTAGCTGGCGCGAACACCTCGCCGCGCTCGATCACCTGCGCCAGGGCATCCATCTGCGCGGCTACGCGCAGAAGAACCCGAAGCAGGAATACAAGCGCGAAGCGTTCGAGCTGTTCGCCGCGATGCTGGATGCCGTCAAGCTGGAAGTCACGCGCATCGTGATGAACGTCCAGATCCAGTCGCCGGAGCAGCTGGAGCAGGCCGCCGAACAGATGGAAGAGGAAGGCAGCCATCTGGTGGACAACGTCGAGTTCCGTCACGCCGATTACGCAGAAGCGGGCGCGGCTGTCGCGGCGGCGCCTGTTGCCGCCAATGCGGCTGCCGCGATGATCGGCGACGCCATGGCGCACGGTCAGGGCGCAGCCGCGCCGCTTTCCGGCGACAACGTGCCCAAGGTCGGACGCAACGATCCATGCCCGTGCGGCAGCGGCAAGAAGTACAAGCAGTGCCACGGCAAGATCGCGTGACACAAGAGGGCGGCGCGCATCAGGCGCGCCGCGTCGTTTGAAGCGCGCAGTGCTGTTGATTTCGCGGTGGCGCGGGTCCCTCCGGCGCCATCACCCATGACCCTCAGTGCCGGCATCCGCCGGCATTTCAGTCTCGACAGGTCGCAAACATGGCTGTCAATTTCCCCTCGATCGATCCCGCTCAACTCCATCCCGTCGCCGGCGTCACGCTAGGCTGGGCCGAGGCGAATATCCGCAAGCCGAATCGCAAGGACGTGCTCGTCATTTCCGTCGACGAAGGCGCGACGGTCGCGGGTGTGTTCACGTCGAACCGTTTCTGCGCGGCGCCTGTGACGGTTTGCCGCGCGCATCTCGAACGCGTGCGCACGGGCGGCAAGGGCATTCGCGCGCTGGTCGTGAACACGGGCAACGCGAACGCGGGCACGGGCGAGCCGGGCATGGCGCACGCACGTGAGACCTGCGACGAACTTGCACGTCTTGCGGGTATCGCGCCCGAGCAGGTGCTGCCGTTCTCGACGGGCGTGATCCTGGAGCCGCTGCCCATCGACCGTCTGAAGGCCGGTCTGCCCGCTGCCTTGGCGAACCGCCAGGCGGCCCACTGGTACGACGCCGCGCAAGCCATCATGACCACGGATACGTTGCCGAAGGCCGTCTCCCGCCAGGTCGCGATCGGCGGCCACACGGTGACGATGACGGGCATCAGCAAGGGCGCCGGCATGATCAAGCCGAACATGGCGACGATGCTCGGCTTCCTCGCATTCGACGCGAACGTCGCGCAGCCGGTGCTCGACGAACTGGTCAAGCACGTCGCCGATCGCTCGTTCAACTGCATCACGATCGACGGCGACACGTCGACGAATGACTCGTTCATCCTGATCGCATCGGGCAAGTCGAGCCTGCCGGCCATCACGTCGACCGATTCGTCCGCCTATGTGGCCCTGCGCGACGCCGTCACGGAAACCGCGCAAGCGCTCGCGCAGTTAATCGTGCGAGACGGCGAGGGCGCGACGAAATTCATGACCGTTCAGGTCGAAGGCGGCGCGGGCGTCGCGGAATGCCGCCAGATTGCTTATGCCATCGGTCATTCGCCGCTCGTGAAGACGGCGTTCTACGCCTCGGACCCGAATCTCGGCCGCATTCTGGCCGCGATCGGCTATGCGGGCGTGACGGATCTCGACGTCGGCAAGATTGATCTGTACCTGGACGACGTGCTCGTCGCGAAAGCGGGCGGGCGCAACCCGGCGTACAAGGAAGAGGATGGACAGCGTGTAATGAAGAAGGCGGAAATCCTGATTCGCGTGGTGCTGGGCCGCGGCAATGCTCAAGCGACGATCTGGACGTGCGATCTGTCGCACGACTACGTGAGCATCAACGCCGACTACCGTTCCTGACCACGCTGAATCGCTCCTTTCCCGACATGGACAAACTCGAACAATTCCTGACTCGCGCCGAGGCCGTGCTGGTGCGGCTCGAAGCGATGCTTCCGCCCGCCGCGCCCGATATGGACTGGGCTGCCGCCATGGCGTTCCGCTGGCGCAAGCGCCAGGGGCGCGGTTATCTGCAGCCGGTGTCCGCCATCTCGTCGATCTCGTTCGACGATCTGCAGAACATCGACCGGCAGAAAAATCTGATCGAACAGAACACGAAGCAGTTCGTCAGCAAGCAGCCGGCCAACAACGTGCTGCTGACGGGCGCGCGCGGCACGGGCAAATCGTCGCTGATCAAGGCTTGCCTGAACGCGTACTCGAAAGACGGCCTGCGCCTGATCGAAGTCGACAAGGACGATTTGCACGATCTCGGCGATATCGTCGATCTCATTTCGACGCGCCCCGAGCGCTTTATCGTGTTCTGCGACGACCTGTCGTTCGAAGAAGGCGAGTCGGGCTACAAGGCGCTGAAGGTGGCGCTCGACGGATCGGTGGCCGCGCAGTCGGACAATGTGCTGATCTACGCGACGTCGAACCGGCGCCACTTGCTGCCCGAGTACATGAGCGACAACGAGACGTACAAGCACACGTCCGACGGCGAGATTCATCCGGGCGAAGTCGTCGAAGAAAAAATCTCGCTGTCCGAGCGCTTCGGCCTGTGGGTCAGCTTCTATCCGTTCAAGCAGGACGACTATCTGACGATCGTCGCGCACTGGCTGCATCACTTCGGCTGTAATGACGCCGATGTCGAGGCGGCACGCGGCGACGCGCTGATCTGGGCGCTGGAGCGCGGCTCGCGCTCGGGGCGCGTCGCGTGGCAATTCGCACGCGACTGGTCGGGCCGACGGGCACAAGCATGAACGACGCCGCACGCGACAAACCGCAGGGCGCGGTCGAGGTCAACGAAGCGGGCCGACGGGTGACGGAAGTCGCCGTCGGTGTGCTGGTGCAGCCCGATGGCCGCTATCTGCTCGCGCAGCGTCCGGCGGGAAAACCGTACGAAGGCTACTGGGAGTTTCCGGGCGGCAAGCTCGAGCCGGGCGAATCGGTCGAAGCGGCGCTCGCGCGCGAGTTGCACGAGGAACTCGGCATCGACGTGCAGGCGAGCCATCGCTGGCACGTGCTCGAACACGACTACCCGCACGCATACGTGCGTCTCTATTTCTGCAAGGTCACGGCGTGGCACGGCGAGCCGCATGGTCGCGAAGGCCAGGCGTTCGCGTGGCAGACATTGCCTGCCGACGTGTCGCCATTATTGCCCGCGACAATTCCCGTGCTGGAGTGGCTGGCGGCGGAATGAAGCGCGTTTGATGCCGCGGCTCGGTGTTGCAGGCTCATGCCGCTTGAAATATCGCGGCATGGCGCTTGCGCTCGGCGGTTGAAACGGTGTGGGCTGCTCAGTGCGAGCGATGGTCGCCGGGCGTATCGTCCGTGGGCGGTTCCTCGTCGGTGCCACCAATCTTGTATTTTTCGGCCGCCCACGCGCCGAGATCGATCTGCTTGCAGCGCTCGGAACAGAACGGGCGGAAGCGGTTCTCGGAAGTCCAGCGGACATCCTTTCCGCAGCTAGGGCATTTGACTACAGTGACCATTCGATCAGACGTTCAATCGGTAAAACGATAAGGCTAAGTAGGTGAGGCTGATTGCGTCGAATTAAAGACTGCACAGCGTCAACTGGAACGGCACGTCGACGTCGACGGCGCGCGGACGCAAATCACCGTCTTGCACCGTGAAGCGTACCCACAGCATGTACTTGTTGGCGCTCGCTTCGGGAATCACGCGCAATTCGGGTGCTACGCGCACCTGCATCAACTGATACGTGCGGCCCGACAGCATCTGCTGGTAGCTGCCCTGCATGGCCATCACTTTCGAAGCCTGTCCCGATTCGCGCGCAAGCCGCAGTACGATCGCGGCCGCGTCGCGTAGCGGCAGAAGCGGCATGATCCATTTTGCGATGTCTTGGCGGCGCTGGTCGGGATGCGTCTGCTGCCATGCGTAGTACGACGGAAGATCGAACTTGCAGGTGCCGCCGGGAATAATGGCGCGGCTGCGGATGCTCGCGAGCCATTCGTTGTCAGCAAGATGCTGGCCAGTCTTGCCTTGCATTTGCGTCAGCCCGGCGAGCGTCTGTTCGATTTCGCCGAGGACGGCTTCGAGCGCGTTCTGCTCGATGCCGGGATTGCCGCGAAACGGAGCGAGCGTTTGCCGCTGCCGCTCCAGTTCCTTCATCAGATCCGATTTCAGATCGGCGCGGCCCGCGACTTCGGAGATTTCGAACAGCGTTGTCAGCGCGACGTGATGTTCCCTGGCATCTTCCTGAGTCAGAAAGAACGTGAAGCGCTCGAACAGGTCTTCGAGGCGCAGCAGCGTCCGGATTCGCTCGTTGAAGGGATACTCGTAAAGAATCAAGCGGGCTCGCCTCGGGCGTGGTCGGTGACGGAATTGCAGGACATTCTAATGCCGTGAGACTACCCTAGCAATCACGCACTTTTTCTGCGGGCTCCCGTCAATTTATGCGCTGTATTGCGCGCATTCGTTGCGTGTAAGCGCGGTTCGCGACAACATGCGCCTGCTTTACGAACGGCGAACAGAATCGCTCACGGCTTACGCGCCCGCGAGCGAAACATACGTGCGATGAAGCTGATCGACGTCAAGCGCGAGTTCTTCGAGCGGTCGACCGTCGTTGACGATCACGTCGTCGGCGGCGGCGAGGCGTGCTTCGCGCGTGGCCTGACGCGCGATGATCGCGAGCACCTGTTCGCGCGTGAACGCATTGCGGCGCATGACCCGGGCAATCTGCGTTTCGACGCTGCAATCGACAGTCAACACGCGGTCCACGCGCGCCTTCCAGTTGCCCGATTCGATCAGCAGCGGCACGACGATGATCACGTAAGGGCCCGATGCCTGTTGCCGCTCGCGCTCGGTTTCGGCGCGGATCAACGGGTGGGTGATGGCTTCGAGCCGTTTCCGGGCGGTCTCGTCGCTGAATACGAGCGCACGCATGCGGGCGCGGTCGAGCGAACCGTCCTCGGCCACGTACGATCCACCGAACTCTGCTGCAATGGCCGGCATCGCAAGCCCTTGGGGCGCGGTGACGCGATGCGCGATCACGTCGGTATCGACAAGCGTCACGCCGCGCTTACCGAAAAGATCGGCGACCGTGGACTTGCCGCTACCAATGCCGCCCGTCAATCCAACAGCAAACATGCCTCAGCCTCCCAAAGCCATATAGAGCGGCGTGCCGAGAAAGAGCGTCACGGCACCGCCCGCTGCGAGGAAGGGACCGAACGGCAGAGGCTCCTCGAAGCGCATCCGGCCTATCCAGGTCGCCATCAGACCGACGGCGGCGCCTGTCACGGCGGCAATCAGAACAATCTGCGGCAGCGCTGCCCATCCGAGCCAGGCGCCGAGCGCCGCGAGCAGCTTGAAATCGCCGTAGCCCATGCCTTCGACACCCCGCACCATCTTGAACAGCCAGTGCACGCACCACAGGACGAGATAGCCCGCGATCGCACCGATCACAGCATCGTGCAGGCTCGCGAATACCACGTTGAAATTGACGATGAGCCCGGCCCACAGCAACGGCAAGGTCATCGAGTCGGGCAGTAGATGCGTGTCGACATCGATTGCGCTCATGGCGAGCAGCGTCGCGCACAGACCGAAGGCGGCGAGCGCCGCACCCGTTGCGCCGAACGCGACGAACGCAGCCAGGGCGAGTGCAGCGCTGGACAGTTCAAGCAGCGGATAGCGAAAGCCCAGGCGCGTCTTGCACTGCGAGCACCGGCCGCGCAGCAGCAGATAGCTGAGCAGAGGAAGGTTCTCCCACACGCGCAGCACATGGCCGCAATGAGGACAGGCGCTGCGGGGCAACCACAGGTTGTAGCGCTCGGGCAGGCCGTCTTCGTCGAACCTATGGCCCGTTGCCTCGCTGACTTCCATGCGCCACGCGCGTTCGAGCATGATCGGCAGCCGATGCACGACCACGTTCAGGAAACTGCCGATCACAAGGCCGAACACAATGACGAACGCAATCTGCGCGCCGGCCGGCAGCGAGCCGAATGCCATGCCCAGGCTCTGCGCGAAGCGGGCGAGCGGGCCGGCGAAGGAAGGTTCCGATACGGACGTGAGCGTGGTCGGCATGATCGAGTGTGTGAATTCGGCTGCGATGCTACTACACCACGTTGCCGAGTTGGATGATGGGAAGATACATCGCGATCACAAGCCCGCCGACGAGTCCGCCCAGCACGACGATCACGAGCGGCTCGCACAGGCTCGCGAGCCCCGCGATCTTTTCGTCTACCTGGCGATCGCACAGCGACGCCACGTCGAGCAGCATTGTGTCCAGGGTGCCCGATTCCTCCGCGACGGCCACGGGTTGCACGATCGCTTCGGGGAAGCATTGGGCGTCGCGCATCGCGGCGGCGAGCCGCACGCCGCGCCGCAGTTGCGCGGAGATCGCGAGCGTCGCGCGATCGAACCACGCGTTGCCAGTGGCGTGCGTGAGAGAATCGAATGCGTCGGCGAGGGGCGTGCCTGCCGACAGCAGCGTGCCGAGCGCACGGCTCCAGCGCGCGGCGCACAGTGTCGTCAGCAACGGACCCGCGACGGGCAAACGCAGCGCAGCGCGCGCGAAGCGCAGGCGCGCCGCTTCTGAGCGCTTCAACACGCGGCGCGCGGCGAACCCGCACGCGCCAGCCGCAGATGCGACGGGCACACACCAGCGGCCGGCCGCCGCCGACATCGCGAGAACCAGTTGCGTCGGCGCCGGCAGCTTCGCGCCGAAGCCGTCGAAGATCTGCTTGAAAGTCGGAACGACCCACACCAGCAGCGCCGCCGTGATCGCGAGCGCAAGTAGCAGGATCGCGACAGGATAGGTGAGTGCGGCGCGCACTTTCGCCCGTTGCGCGGCGGCACGCTCGCGATCGTCGGCGAGACGCGCGAGCACGGCGGACAGCGCTCCCGAAGCCTCGCCGACTTCGACCAGCTGGCAATACAGCGGGCCGAACTGCGCGGGATGACGCGCAAGCGCCGACGAGAAACCCAGCCCGCCGGTAATGTCACGAGCCAGTGTGCTGACGATACGCGGCATGCCTTTGTTCCGCTCGCTGTCTTTCGACGCCTGCGCGAGCAGGTCGAGCGACGACGCAAGCGGCAAGCCCGCGCGCAGCAGACTCGACAGCTGGCGGGTGAACTGCGTGACGTCGGCGGCACGCGCATTCGGTGGCCGCGCCTCGCCGCGCCGGGTCCATTCGACGGCGTAGAGCGCGTTCTCGTTCAGCATCGCGCGGGCGGTGGAAAGGTCCGGCGCGATAACGGTTCCGCGCCTGCGGATGCCTTGCGCGTCGAACGCGCGCCAATCGAAGCGGTGCTCCGCGCGGGGTTCCCGCATTGCGGCGGCTATCATGCGACCTCCGTGGCGCTCAACGCCTCGGCGACGCTTGTCGTGCCGTCACGGGCACGTGCGAGCGCGGCTGCGCGCAGCGTCTGCACGCCTTCGGCGTGGGCTTGCCGCGCGATCTCATGCGTGCCGGCGCGCGAGACGATGAGTTCGCGCATCGAGTCAGAGACCGGCATCACCTGGTGAATGCCGACGCGTCCGCGAAAGCCGATGCCGTGGCACGCGTCGCACCCGCCAGGGACGTAGGACTGCCAGTGCGCGAGCGCGTCGTCGGATAGGCCGGCGGCGTGCAGGGACGCGGGCGTTTCGACGGCAGCTTGCCGGCAGGCGCAGCACAGGCGCCGCACGAGCCGTTGTGCCGTGACGAGCCGTAGCGCGGCCGCGAGGTTGTACGGTTCGACGCCGATGTCGATGAGCCGCGCGATGGCGGCGGGCGCGTCGTTGGTGTGCAGTGTCGACAGCACGAGATGCCCCGTTTGCGCCGCCTTGACCGCGACGTCGGCTGTCTCTTCGTCGCGGATTTCGCCGACCATGATCACGTCCGGGTCCTGGCGCAGGAATGCGCGCAACGCGACCGCGAAGGTCAGCCCGGCTTTCTCGCGCACGCTGACCTGATTGATGCCCGCAAGCTGGATTTCGGCGGGGTCTTCGACCGAACAGAGATTTCGCGATGCGGCATTCAGCAGCTGAAGAAAGCAGTACAGCGACATCGTCTTGCCGCTGCCCGTCGGGCCCGTGACGAGCACGAGCCCGTGCGGCGCCCGGATCGACCGGTCGACGATGTCGCGCTGCGCGGGTGCAAGGCCAAGCGAATCGAGCGAAAGATCGGCGGGCAATGCTTCGAGCCGGCGCAGCACGAGCTTTTCGCCGAACAGTGTCGGCAGCGAGTTCACTCGGTAGTCTTCGACGCGGCCCGCCGCGACGGCAAGCCGCAAGCGCCCGTCTTGCGGCACGCGCCGCTCGGCGATGTCCATGCGCGCCAGCACCTTCACGCGCGTGACGAATGCGTCGCGCAGATGCGCCGGCGGCCGCGAAAGCTCGTGCAGCACACCGTCGACCCGCAGACGCATCCTCCAGCCATGTTCCATGGGCTCGATATGCAGGTCGGATGCGTTCAGGCGTGCGGCTTCCTGAAGCGTATCGGCGAGCAGCCGGACGGCGGGCGGGCTGTCGGCGTCGGCCGTGGAAGTTGGCGCAGCGGGCTTGGGCGAGGCGAGGGACGACGTGGGCGTCGCGAGGGACGGCGCGGGCGCCGCGGCGTGTGAAGAAGTGCGCATTCGAAACTGGCTGCGAGCCGCCTGTTACATGACGGCTTCATCTTCCGGGATCACAGCGGTGGCGCCTATTCGGCCGAATGGCCAGGTACGCGCTCAGCGCCCAACGAGCCGCTTGATCTTGGAAGTTGGCGCCGGACCGGGCCGAAAAATCTTAACTGTTCTGATTGCTTGGTCGTCGCTGCGCAAGACTTCCAGTTTGACGTCTCCGATCTTCACGCATACATCGCCTTCCGGGATCTCTTCGAGAATTTCCAGGATCAAGCCGTTCAGCGTTTTCGGGCCGTCGGTCGGCAGTTTCAGTTGCAGCCAACGGTTCAGCTCGCGCAAAGGCATGCTGCCCGCCACGATGCATTCGCCGTCTTCGTTCCATCCGCCGCGCGAACTCGCACTACGCGGCACGGACGTCGTGAATTCGCCGATGAGTTCTTCAATGATGTCTTCCGGCGTGACGAGCCCCTGCAGCTCGCCGTATTCATCGACGACGAGCGCGGTGCGGTGACGGCTTTCCTGAAAAAATTGAAGCTGCTGGAACACGGGCGTGCCCGTCGGCACGAAATACGGCTCGGCGAGCAGCTCGCGCAACGTTTCGCGCTCGAGTTCCTGGTTGTGCAGGGCGGCCAACGTCTTGCGCACGTGAAGCACGCCGAGCACGCGGTCGAAGTCGCCCTGATAGACGATCAGCTTGTTGTGATAGCAGGTTTCGAGCTGATGCAGGATCTGCTCGAAAGGCGCGTCGAAATCGAGAGCCTCGATGCGGCGGCGCGGAATCATCACGTCGTCGACCGTGATGTTTTCAAGGTCGAACAGGTTCAACAGGATGCTGCGGTGTTTGGTCGGCATGAAGCTGCCGGATTCCAGCACGATGGTGCGTAGTTCCTCTGTCGACAGGCGCTGGTCGTGTGCGCTCTTCGTGTTGATGTGCAGCACTCGCAGGATGGTGTTGGCGAACAGGTTGACGAACCAGATCAGCGGCTTCGAGACGCGCATCAGCGGCGCGATCAGCAGGCTCGCGGGCAGCGCGATCTTTTCCGGAAACGTCGCGCCGACGATTTTCGGCGTGATTTCGGCGAACACGATGATCAGAAACGCGACGATGCCCGTCGAAACAGACAGCACCACGCTGTTGCTGCCGAACGTGTGCAGCGCGATCGACGTGGTGAGCACAGGAATGATCGTATTGAACAGGTTGTTGCCGATCAGGACGGCGCTCAGCAGTTCATCGGTGCGTGCGAGCAGGCCCTGGGTCGTCTTCGCGCCGAGGGCGCCCTTGGTGGCGAGATGTTTCAGGCGATGACGGTTGATCGCCATCATCGCTGTCTCGGTAATGGAAAAGAAGCTGGAGCAGATGAGAAGCAGGATGACGGCGCCGATTTGCGCCCATAAGGGAAGTTGTTCCACGCGACGTGAATGAGAAGGGAGGGATGGGGAGAATATAGCAGAGGGGCCGGGAAGCCCTCATTGGCTGGACGGCCAGGCCGCTTGGCCTTGCGCCGTGCTACAGCTACGCATACGGCGGACGAAAAAAAACCGCGCGATGCGCGGTTTTTTCAAAATCTGGTCGGGGTGAGAGGATTCGAACCTCCGGCCTCTACGTCCCGAACGTAGCGCTCTACCAGGCTAAGCTACACCCCGATTTGTACTGTCTTAGACTCACACGCCCTTTCAGTCCCGTTTAAGACTGTCTCGTCGTCGAGTAAGAACATAATTCTAGCAGGCTTTCTTTGTAAATGGAACTGGGAAACGAAGAAATTGCGGCTGCGGCAGCCTGCGCTTCCTGCTTCGCGCACTCGAGCGTGTGATCGAGTGCGCCCGAACGCGTGATCGCATCGAAGATTTCGTCGAAACGGTCCGTGCCGCCTTGCTCAATGGCTTCACGCGCGAGCGCCGCCTGCGCGGGCGTGCCGCGCTCGATCAGATAGATCAGCGGCAGCGTGGGTTTGCCTTCGCGAAGGTCGTCGCCGGCATTCTTGCCCATCGACTCCGGCGTGCCCGTGTAGTCGAGCCAGTCGTCCATGATCTGGAAGGCCGTGCCGATGCGACGGCCGAATTCGGCGGCGGCGGCCTCCGTGGTCGCGTCCACGCCGGAGAGCACCGCGCCCAGCTGCGCGGCCGCCTCGAAGAGTTTCGCCGTCTTGTAGCGGATCACCTGCATGTAGCGCGCTTCGTCGACGTCGGCGTCGTGCATGTTCAGCAACTGCAGCACTTCGCCCTCGGAAATGATGTTCGTCGCTTCCGACAGGATCTCCATCACGCGCATCTTGCCCACGCCGACCATCATCTGGAACGAGCGGGAATACAGGAAGTCGCCAACCAGCACGCTGGCGGCATTGCCGAACAGCGCATTGGCCGTCTGGCGGCCCCGGCGCAGGTCCGACTCGTCGACGACATCGTCATGCAGCAGCGTGGCAGTATGGATGAATTCGACGACAGCCGCCAGTTCGTGCCGATGCCCCGTCCTGTCGCCGAGCGCGCCTGCCACGAGCAGGAGCAGCGCGGGCCGCAGGCGCTTGCCTCCGGCACTGATGATGTACTCGGAGATCTGGTTGATCAGCATCACCTCGGACGCCAGGCGGTGCCGGATGACGCGATTCACCTGCTGCATGTCTTCGGCGATCGGCGCGAGCAGATTGGCTGCGTTGGGGGTGGGAGTGGCGGTTGACGACATGGTGACGAATTCGGGTAGTGCCGCGAATTATAAGGCGAACTGCGGCGTTTCCGCGCCGGACACCGTCCAATCATGGCTGTTTTGGCCGTGTTGGCCCGGGTTTATCGTGGGCGAGACGGTCATCGGGGCACGTTGCCAACTGCCTTTGACCGTGAAGCTAACTCTATGTATAATCGAAGGTTTCCGCGCGTGGTGCGTCGGAAAAATGAATCCAGAGTGAGGTTTTCAATGTACGCGGTCATAAAAACCGGCGGCAAGCAGTACAAAGTTGCTGTCGGCGAAAAACTTAAAGTAGAACAGATACCGGCAGACATTGACGCTGAAATCACGCTCGACCAGGTTCTCGCAGTGGGCGAAGGCGAATCGATTAAATTCGGTACGCCGCTGGTCAGTGGGGCTTCCGTCAAGGCTACCGTCGTGTCTCAAGGTCGTCACAAGAAAGTGACCATCTTCAAGATGCGCCGCCGGAAGCACTACCAAAAGCATGGCGGCCACCGCCAGAACTACACCGAACTGCGCATCGACGCGATCAACGCGTAAGCGCATCGGGCAAGGAGTAATCACATGGCACACAAAAAGGCAGGCGGCTCTTCCCGGAATGGCCGCGACTCCGAGTCGAAGCGCCTCGGCGTGAAGGTTTTCGGCGGTCAGGCAATTCTGGCGGGCGGCATCATCGTGCGTCAGCGCGGCACGCGCATGCACCCCGGTGAGAACGTCGGTATCGGCAAGGATCACACGCTGTTCGCGCTGGTCGACGGCCACGTCAAGTTCACGACGAAGGGCGCCGCGAAGAAGCACACGGTCGTCGTCGTCCCGGCTGTCTGAGATTAATCAGGCACGGGCTTCAGGACCGGAAGAAAGGCCCCGCGAAGTTTGCGGGGCCTTTTTGTTTGCGGGTCTCCCGGGTTTTTCATGGGGAGCCTGCTCGTCGCGAGCACGGCATGTCGCGACTGGACAAGAATCAAGGTCAGTCTGGCCATTCGGCCAATGGTGCATGCGCGTGACGCGCGGCAAAATAGCAATACACACGGGACGGAGTAACGCATGAAGTTCATTGACGAAGCGAGGATCGAAGTCATCGCCGGCGACGGAGGAGATGGCAGCGCGTCGATGCGCCGCGAGAAATTCGTCCCGTTCGGCGGCCCCGACGGCGGCGACGGCGGGCGCGGCGGCAGCGTCTACGCGGTCGCGGATCGCAACATCAACACGCTGATCGACTACCGTTACGCGAAAAAACACCAGGCGCGCAACGGCGAGAACGGCCGCGGCTCGGACTGCTATGGCAAGGGCGGCGACGACATCACGCTGCGCATGCCTGTCGGCACGATCATCACGGACATGGACACGGGCGAGCTGATCGCCGATCTGACCGAGCACAACCAGGTCGTGCGCGTCGCGCAGGGTGGCGCGGGCGGCCTCGGCAATCTGCACTTCAAGTCCAGCACGAATCGCGCGCCGCGCCAGAAGACGGACGGCAAACCAGGCGAGCGCCGCATGGTGCGGCTCGAACTGAAGGTGCTCGCAGACGTCGGTCTGCTGGGCATGCCGAACGCGGGCAAGTCGACTTTTATCTCGTCGGTGTCGAATGCGAAGCCGAAGATCGCGGATTATCCGTTCACGACGCTCGCGCCAAATCTTGGCGTGGTTCGCGTCGGGCCGAGCCGCAGCTTCGTGATCGCGGATATTCCTGGTCTGATCGAAGGTGCGGCGGAAGGCGCTGGCCTCGGTCATCAGTTCCTGAGGCACCTGCAGCGCACGGGGCTGCTCTTGCACATCGTCGATCTCGCGCCGTTTGACGAAGCCGTCAATCCCGTCGCGGAAGCGAGGGCGATTGTCAACGAACTGCGCAAATATGACGAGGAGCTGTACAGCAAGCCTCGCTGGCTGGTGCTGAACAAGCTCGACATGATTCCCGAAGAGGAGCGCGAAGCGCGCGTCGCCCGCTTCCTGAAGGATTTCGAGTGGGACGGTCCCGTTTTCGAGATTTCGGCGCTGACGGGCCAAGGCTGCGAGAACCTCTGCTACGCGGTGTACGACTACATCGCCGAACATTCGGACGCGCAACGTGCAGCCGAAGCTGAAGACCTCGCCGCCGACGTGCGTTTCCGCGAGCAGCAGGCGGGCGGCGCGGGCGCGTCGGCCGAGCCGCAGGAGTAGGCGGCCGCAACCTCACGGTAACCTCGCCGTACCTTGGACGCCGGTGCACTCCCAGCATGCGCCGGCCTTACGAATCAACTTGGAGACCGCGCACAATGCGTTCCGTTATCGCAGATTCCAGGCGATTGGTCGTGAAAGTCGGATCTAGCCTCGTGACGAATGACGGACGTGGCCTCGATCATGCGGCAATCGGCCGCTGGGCCGCGCAGATTGCCGCGTTGCGCGGGCAGGGCAAGGAAGTCGTGCTCGTCAGCTCGGGCGCAATTGCAGAAGGCATGCAGCGCCTTGGCTGGACTAAGCGCCCGCGTGAGATCGACGAACTTCAGGCGGCGGCGGCCGTCGGGCAGATGGGGCTCGCACAGGTCTACGAAAGCCGCTTCGCCGAGCATTCGATCCGCACCGCGCAAATTCTGCTGACGCACGGCGACCTGGCCGACCGCGAGCGCTATCTGAATGCGCGCTCGACGCTGTTGACGCTGCTGCGTCTTGGCGTGGTGCCCATCATCAACGAGAACGACACCGTCGTCACCGACGAAATCAAGTTCGGCGATAACGACACGCTTGGCGCGCTAGTCGCGAATCTGATCGAAGGCGATGCGCTGATCATCCTCACCGACCAGCAAGGACTCTTCACCGCCGATCCACGCAAGGACCCCGCGGCGACTCTCGTCCAGCAGGCCGACGCCGGTACGCCGGAACTCGAGGCAATGGCGGGCGGCGCGGGGTCGAGTATCGGCCGGGGCGGCATGCTGACCAAGATTCTCGCCGCCAAACGCGCGGCGCATAGCGGCGCGAACACGGTGATCGCGAGCGGCCGCGAGGCGGATGTGCTCGCGCGGCTCGCCTCGGGTGAAGCAATCGGCACGCAATTGATCGCGCGTACGGCCCGGATGGCCGCGCGCAAGCAATGGATGGCGGATCATCTGCAGGTTCGCGGGCACGTGGTGATCGACGACGGTGCCGTCGAGAAACTCACGGAAGGCGGCAAGAGCCTGCTGCCGATCGGCGTCGTCGGTGTGCAGGGCGCATTTGCGCGCGGCGAGGTGATCGCGTGCCTGAGCGCATCGGGGCGTGAGGTCGCGCGCGGGCTGACCAACTACAGCAGCGCGGAGGCGAAGCTCATCCAGCGTCGTCCGAGCGGCGAGATCGAATCGGTATTGGGCTATATGCTGGAGCCGGAACTCATCCATCGCGACAACCTTGTGCTCGTCTAGACGCGCTCCGCGGTATCGCGCTCCTCGGAAATCAAAAACAAAAAGCCGTCCCATCGTAGCGAGGGGACGGCTTTTTGTTGCGCCAGCATCGAGGCCAACACTTTCCACACGGATGCCGCGAAGCGGCGACGTGTCAGCCGCGAATCAGCTGCCGCGAATCAGCGTGCTGTTCACGCGCTTGTACCTGATGTTGTTCAGGATCGTATCCGTGTTACCCGTGGGTATCTTGCTCGAGCAGAAGTAATCTTGATAGAGCGCCGCGTGATAGGCATTCAGGTCGCCATTTTCGATGCGCGACCAGTCGTTCTGGACCGTGCGGTCCCAGCCGTCGTGGTCCGCGTTGAGGCCCGCGTACAACTTCCACGAGTAGTCTTCACAGCGGATGCCTTCGTAGTTCACGTTGCGTGCGCCGCTCGGACTCGTGATCACGACTGTGTAGCGAATCACGCCGTCGCTATCCACCGTCAGCGATTTCGCATCGAGCGAAAACTGTAGCGGGGTGTTTTGCGACACCGTGAAAGGCAGCAGATTGCCCGGCTGTGGCATTGCCGGGAGCGTGTCCACCTTCTTTTCAGTCCAGGTCGACGGTTTGTCGAACAGGTATTGGAAGTCGCTCTTGGGTCCGTCGGCGGAAGTGGGAGTGGAATTCTTGGTGCTCGAACAGCCGGCCAGCACGATGCCCGCGGCGACGCACGCCACGGCGAAAGCAGATACTTTCAATATGATTTCCTCGAAACGCCGGCGCAGCGTGTCGCACGCCGCACCGGCAGATGCGGCATGGACAGCCGCGCAGCGTCAGTCGCGCAGTCCCGGTGCCTGAACGACCGGGTCTTCCGTCGACGAACAGTCCGAACCGATTGTCGCACGCAGCGTGGTTTCGACCGCAATTGTCGTTGTGACGGTCGTCACTGACGCGGCGGACCCCAGCGATGCGCCCGGCGGTGTATTCACCGACGACGCCATCCGCGGATAGCGCTGCCCGTGATGATGTCCACCGGGCCGTTCCGTGCGCGGCGCAGGGCGCCGCAGGAAGCGGGACAATTCCGTTAACGCCAGCTGATACACATCCCGCTTGAACTCGATCACACAGTCGAGCGGCACCCAGTACTCGTTCCAGCGCCAGGCATCGAACTCGGGGTGATCGGTCGCGCGCAAACAGATATCGCAATCGCGTCCAACCATCCGGAGAAGGAACCAGATCTGCTTCTGGCCGCGGTAATGACCGCGCACCTCACGCTTGATGAACTTGTCAGGCACCTCATAACGCAACCAGTCGCGCGTGCGACCGATGACCTTGACGTGCTCCGGAAGCAAGCCGGTTTCTTCGTGCAACTCCCTAAACATCGCTTGCACGGGGGTTTCACCGTATTTGATGCCCCCTTGCGGAAACTGCCAGGAATGTTCACGTAGCCGCTTGCCCCAAAACACCTCGTTGTGAGCGTTCAAGAGGATGATGCCGACGTTCGGGCGAAAGCCTTCACGATCCAGCATACAACCACCTTCGAATCCTTTAAAATTGCTTTGATTATAAACAGATAACGGGTCTAACGCACCGCTTCGCACCAGATTGGCGCGATTGCCCGTAACCAGCCGTTTCAGCCGCCGCGAGCGCGGTTTATCCTGCGCGGCAGGCGAAATGCCCGCGCATGCGACAATCGCTTTTCGGCCTGCGGCGCGCGCATTCCGGCATGCGCCGGGCGTAACGGCTCACGAACCCATCGTCTTACCTTTTCGGGCGGCCCCATTGGTCCGCCGCTTTTGGAAAATCTGAATGAAAGCCTCCCGTTTCTTTATTGGCACCCTGAAGGAAGCGCCCGCCGACGCGGAAATCGTCAGTCACAAGCTCATGGTTCGTGCCGGCATGATCCGGCGCGTGGCTGGCGGCATCTACAACTATCTGCCAATTGGCCTGCGCTCGATCCGCAAGGTGGAAGCGATCGTGCGCGAGGAAATGAACCGGGCAGGCGCGATCGAACTGCTGATGCCGGCTGTGCAGCCGGCGGAGCTGTGGCAGGAATCGGGCCGGTGGGAAAAATATGGTCCCGAACTGCTGCGCTTCAAGGATCGCAAGCAGACCGACTTCGTGATCGGGCCGACGCACGAAGAAGTCGTGACGGACATCGCGCGCAACCAGATCAAGAGCTATCGTCAGCTGCCCGTGAACTTCTATCAGGTGCAGACGAAGTTCCGCGACGAAATCCGTCCGCGTTTCGGCGTGATGCGTGGCCGCGAGTTCATCATGAAGGACGCGTATTCGTTCGATAAGGACATGGACGGCCTGCGCGAGTCGTATCGCAAGATGTACGAAGCATACGTGCGCATTTTCACGCGCCTTGGTCTCGACTTCCGCGCGGTCGCGGCGGACAACGGCTCGATCGGCGGCAGCGGCTCGCACGAATTCCACGTGATCGCCGACACGGGCGAGGACGACATCGCGTATTGCCCCACTTCGGATTTCGCCTCGAACGTCGAAGCGGCCGAAGCGCTGCCGCTGATCGCCGAACGCGCCGCGCCGAAGGAAGAGCTCAAGAAGACGCCGACGCCGGGCAAGGCGAAGTGCGAAGCCGTCGCCGAGTACCTGAACATTCCGCTCGAAAAGACGATCAAGTCGATCATCCTCGCCACGGACAACGAAGGCGCCGAGCCGACCATCTGGCTGCTGATGCTGCGCGGCGACCACGATCTGAACGAGATCAAGGTCAACAAGCTGCCGGGTCTGGCCGAGTTCCGCTTCGCGACGGAAGAAGAAATCGTCGAGTGGTTCGGCACGCCGCCGGGCTACCTCGGGCCTATCAACACGAAGAAGCCGGTCAAGGTGATCGCGGACCGCACGGTCGCGAACATGAGTGATTTCGTGGTCGGCACGAACGAAGTCGATTTCCACACGACGGGCGTCAACTGGGGCCGCGATCTGCCCGAACCCGTCGTCGCGGACATCCGCAACGTGAAGAAGGGCGATCCGTCGCCGGACGGCAAGGGCGTGATCGACATCTGCCGCGGCATCGAAGTCGGCCACGTGTTCCAGCTCGGCACGAAGTATTCGGAAGCGATGAACGCGACCTTCCTCGACGAAAACGGCAAGCCGCAGCCGATGCAGATGGGCTGCTACGGCATCGGCGTCACGCGTATTCTCGGCGCCGCGATCGAGCAGAACTTCGACGAGAAGGGCATCATCTGGCCGGAATCGATCGCGCCGTTCGAAGTCGTGCTGTGCCCGATGGGCTACGACCGCAGCGAGGCCGTGCGCGAGCAGGCCGACAAGCTGCACGACGAACTGACGGCAGCGGGCATCGACGTGATCCTGGACGATCGCGGCGAGCGCCCGGGCGTGATGTTCGCGGATTGGGAACTGATCGGCGTGCCGCATCGTCTGGTGATCGGCGATCGCGGCCTGAAGGACGGCAAGATCGAGTACCAGGGCCGCCGCGACACGGAAGCGTCGCTGTTGCCCGTCGAGGGCGCGGCGCAGGCCGTCATCGACAAGATCAAAGCGGCGCTGGCGCGCTGACAGGGGGGACGGTGGAGTACAACTTTTTGTCCGCGACCGTCCTGCTCATCCTCATCACTGATCCACTCGGCAACATCCCGCTCTTCATCAACTGCCTGCGGGGTGTTGCGCCTCACCGGCGCATTCGCGTGATTCTGCGCGAAGTCGCCATCGCGTTCGTGATCCTGCTGATCTTCATGCTCGTCGGCGACCGCTTTCTGCGGATGATGAGCCTGACGGATCTGTCGTTGCGCATCGGCGGCGGGATCGTGCTGTTCCTGATCGCACTGCGGATGATCTTCCCGCATCCCGACGGACCGTTCGGCGCCGACACGCGCGCCGCCGAGCCCATGATCGTGCCGCTCGCGATTCCCGCGCTCGCCGGCCCGTCGGCACTGGCGACGGTGATGCTGCTGACGTCGCAGGCGCCGAACAAGATGGCCGAAGTGGGTGGCCGCGCTGACGGTGACGATGATCGTCTGTGCCGTCGTGCTGGTGATGGCCG
>BBSL01000054.1 GCA_001319865.1 Burkholderia sp. E7m39
CGCACGGTGACGGCGTTCGAGCGGCTGATGGGGCGTCGTGCTGGTCGCGATTTCTGTCGAGATGATGCTGGCGGGATTCGCACTTTCGTGCATCAACTCGAGCACTAGCCACGGCGGCAGCAAAACAAAAAAGCGACGCGAGGGTCGCTTTTTTGTTCGATCGGCTGCAGCGAGCCCGAAGCGTCAGGCGCCTTCCGTCAAAGCGCGGATCGTCGGCAGATTGCGCCAGTAGCCTTTCGCGTCCATCCCGCAACCGAACACATAGCGGTCCGGCACTTCGAAGCCGCAGAAGTCCGGATGCAGCGGCTTCGCCTTCTGCAGGATCTTCTCGCACAGCACGGCGCTCATGAAGCGCTTGGCGCCCATCGCCATGATGCGGTCGCGGATCGCGGCCATCGTTTCGCCTTCGTCGAGGATGTCGTCGAGCACCAGCACGACGCGGTCCTTCACCGACTCCGCCGGCGCGACGCGCCATTGCATCTCGGCGCTTCCCTTGATCGCGTTGCGATAGCGGGTGAGGTGGATATAGTCGAACTCGAGCGGGAAATCGAGGTGCGGCAGCAGCATGCCCGTGAACACCGCCGCACCGCCCATCACCGACAGCACGAGCGGAAAGTCTTCGGCCATTTCGGCGCGAATCGCGTCGGCCATGCGGCTGATGGAGGCGTTGACGTCGCTGGCCGAAACGATTTCTTCGGAGTGACTGAAAATGTGGAGAGCTTCTTCGCGATTCATGACGTCTGGCGGGCGGTAACTGTATACATAGTGTGAAAGACAACGACCCGGCGCGCTACAGCATATACCCGCGCCTTGATCCGGCATACGCGCCGGGTCGCGTTGGCCGCAGCGCACCCGTATTCAGGCGGGCACGAGGCAGCCGAAAAAATCAGCGCATGCCGCCGGGCAGCATGCCTTTCATGCCACGCATCATCTTCTGCAGATTGCCGCCCTTGAGCTTCTTCATCATCGTGCGCATCTGGTCGTACTGGTTCAGCAGGCGGTTGACTTCCTGCACCTGCACGCCCGCGCCCGCCGCGATGCGGCGCTTGCGCGTCGCCTTGATCAGATCGGGCTTGGCGCGTTCCTGCGCCGTCATCGAATTGATGATGCCCTCCATGCGGCGCATCTGCTTTTCGGCCTGGCCCATGTCGGCGTTCGACGCAGCCTGCTGGAACTGGGCGGGCAGCTTGTCCATCAGCGACGACAAACCGCCCATCTTCTTCATCTGCGAAAGCTGCGCGCGGAAATCGTTCAGGTCGAAATCGCCGCCTTTCTTGACCTTGTCGGCGAGCTTCTGCGCGGCCTGCACGTCGACGCCGCGCTGCGCTTCCTCGACGAGCGCAAGAATGTCGCCCATGCCGAGAATCCGGTTCGCCATGCGATCCGGGTAGAAGATCTCGAGGCCGTCGAGCTTTTCCGCGACACCGACGAACTTGATCGGCTTGCCCGTCACGTGACGCACGGACAGCGCCGCGCCGCCGCGCGAATCGCCGTCGAGCTTGGTCAGCACGACGCCTGTGAGGGAAAGCGCGTCGTTGAACGCCTTCGCGGTGTTCACGGCGTCCTGGCCAAGCATCGCGTCGACGACGAAGAGCGTCTCCGCCGGGTTCAGTTCCTTATGCAGCGCGGTGATCTCGTTCATCATCGCTTCGTCGATGCCGAGGCGGCCAGCCGTGTCGACGAGCAGCACGTCGTGATAGTGGCGCTTGGCCCAATCTACAGCGGCGCGCGCGATGTCGACGGGCTTCTGGTCCGGCTGCGAAGGGAAGAAATCGGCGCCGACCTGTTCAGTCACCGTCTTCAGCTGTGCGATAGCGGCGGGGCGATACACGTCGCACGACACCGTCAGCACTTTCTTCTTGTACTTCTCGCGCAGCAGTTTGGCGAGCTTGCCGACCGTGGTCGTTTTACCCGCGCCTTGCAGGCCGGCCATCAGGATGACTGCGGGCGGCGTGACAGCGAGATTCAGTTCGACGGCCTTGCCTTCGTAGTCGCCGCCGATCACGGCCGTCAGCTCGCGCTGCACGACGCCGACGAGCGCCTGACCCGGCGAAAGACTTGCGATCACTTCCTCGCCGAGCGCCTTTTCCTTCACCTTCGCGATGAAGTCGCGCACGACGGGCAGTGCCACGTCCGCTTCGAGAAGCGCGAGGCGCACTTCGCGCAGCATCTCCTGGGTGTTCGCCTCGGTGAGCCGGGCTTCGCCGCGCAGCGTCTTGACGACGCGCGCCATCCGTTGAGTGAGGTTGTCGAGCATGGGGAGCGATGAGCAGTGCGGCCCGTTCCGTTGCCGCGAAAGCGGCTGACGTTGCACACGTCATGGAGGAAGGGCCTAGTGTAAACTTCCAATATGGATATTGTACTGTATGCCCTCACTGCGCTCCTGTACGGCGGACTTGCCGTGGCGGGCTGGCGCGCGCACCGGCAGACGGCCGCACAGCCGATGCTCGAAAGCGTGTCGCCGCTTTCCCCCGCTGCGCCGCTTCCCGCGGGCGGGCGAGGGTTCGCGGGCGCATCGGCCGGCATGCCGATGCCAACGCGCGTCGTGCTGCTCATCGCGCTGCTGGCGCATGGCGTGCTGCTGCACACCACCATCTTTCCGCACGACGCAATGGTGTTCGGCTTCGCGTACGCGTTGTCGGCGATGTTCTGGCTCGGCGCGGGCATCTACTGGATCGAGAGCTTCTTTTTTCCGCTCGACGGCCTGCGTCTGCTGGTGCTGCCGCTCGCGTGCATCGCGTCGCTGCTGCCGCTCGTGTTCAACGGCGTGCATGTGCTGTCGTACGCCGCCGATCCGCTGTTCAAGCTGCACTTCCTGATAGCGAACGTCGCGTATGGGCTGTTCGTGATCGCGGCGCTGCATGCCGTGCTGATGCTGCTCGTCGAGCGGCGCCTGCACGCCATGCGCCGCGGTTCGCTCGCGCGTCAGAGCGCGGCGTCTGGCAACGGCTGGCTGTCGAGCTGGCTCGACACGCTGCCGCCGCTGCTCACGCTCGAAAAGCTGCTGTTCCGCCTGATCGGCGCGGGTTTCGTGCTGCTCACGCTGACGCTGGTGTCGGGCATCCTGTTCAACGAGCAACTGCTCGACCGCCCGCTGCAGCTCGATCACAAGACCGTGTTCGCGCTGCTGTCGTGGGTCATGTTCGGCGCGCTCCTGACGGCGCGCAAGGTGTCCGGCTGGCGAGGCCGCGCGGCATTGCGCTGGGTGCTCGCGTCGTTCGTGGCGCTGCTGCTCGCGTATGTCGGCAGCCGTTTTGTGTTCGAGGTGCTGTTGCACCGTCCTGTGGTCTAGTGTCATGCGACAAATTTTTCTGCTGATCTTGCTGTTCATCGTCGGCCAATGGCTGGTGAAGGCGCTGCGCCGCGCCGAGGCATCGCGCACGTCGGCGCGCACGGGCGCGGGCGGTCAAGCCGGCGACGGCGCGCGTGCCAACGGCAACGCGAGCGCGAAGGCACCCGGCCAGCTCGCCGAGCCGATGATCCGCTGCGTCGAGTGCGGCGTGCACGCGCCGAAGAGCGAGTCCGTGCTCGTCGCGGGGCAGACGTTCTGCTCGCACGATCACGCGCAGCGCCACGCCGCCCGCCCGACGGGCCGCGACGCGCGATGACGGCTCACGCCCCCGCGCGCTTCACCGTCGATGCAAACGGCTGGGTCAACGAAGCGCGCAAGCTGCCTTCGCCAAATTTCGAGGTGCGTCCCAATGGCGCACGTCCGACCCTGATCGTCGTGCACAACATCAGCCTGCCGCCGAACGAATTCGGCGGGCCTGGCATCACGGATCTGTTCCTGAACCGCCTCGATTGCGACGCTCATCCGTACTACGACGCGCATCTGCGCGGCGTGCGCGTGTCGGCCCATTTCGTGATCCGCCGCGACGGCGCGCTCGAGCAATACGTGTCATGCGACGAGCGCGCGTGGCACGCGGGTGCATCCAGCTTCTTTGGTCGCGAGCGCTGCAACGATTTCTCGATCGGCATCGAGCTCGAAGGCAGCGACGCGTCGCCGTTCGAAGCCGCGCAGTACGAAACGCTCGCGCCGCTCGTGCAGGCGCTCGCGGGCCATTACGCAATCGATTCGGTCGCGGGCCACGCGGACATCGCGCCCGGCCGCAAGACCGATCCCGGTCCGCATTTCGACTGGCCGCGATTCCAGCGCGACAGCGCGCTCGCGGATCAGTACTTCCCCTATCTGCATCCTTCGTCGCGCGCGCCGATAACGTCGTAGGCGCGTGAATTTTTCTGCGCGGTAACCCACAGACAGCGCAACGGCGTTGTGATCCGCCGTCATTTCGCTGACAGCTTTTTCCGACGCGGTCATCGCAAAAGTCAAGGCCATCGGGCCAAATAAAAGAATTTGCGATGACGGTTCAGTACACTATACTTCGTGCCGTTAATCAGTTTTTGCACAAGATGTAGTGTTTGTCAGGCGGCGCCCCGCTCCATGAGCATGGCGCCGTCAGCATTACCGGCACTGAAAAACCTGATGCGGCGCAAGCGGTTATGAAAACCGGGGCGCCGGCAAATTCGAAGAAAAGGCGCAGCCAAGTGATCGCGACACACACAACGTTGACGTTCGCCCCGACGGATCTGTCGCATCCGGCCTGTCTCACTCACGGTTCCCGCTGGTCCCGCTGGTCCTTTTCTTCTTCCGAATCGCACGCGTCCGGGGTGGCGCTGCGTTTGTACTAATCCGCGGTAACTCCGCACTATCACAAGACCAGGAGCTTTGCACATGCAAACGACCGACAACGTGACCACCCGGTTCGAGGGCGCACCCATTGGCCGCCCAGTCGAAGCACAGGGCGCTCAGACGCTCGCGCCGCAGACGGGCTACGCCGACTACAAGGTGATCCGTCGCAACGGCAGCGTGGTGTCGTTCGAGCCGTCGAAAATCGCCATCGCGGTCACGAAGGCGTTTCTGGCCGTGAACGGCGGTCAGGGCGCGGCGTCGGCGCGGGTTCGCGAACTGGTCGAGCAACTCACGCAGAACGTCGTGCGCGCGCTGGTGCGCAGCCGTCCGAACGGCGGCACGTTCCATATCGAAGACATTCAGGATCAGGTCGAACTCGCGCTGATGCGCACGGGCGAGCACAACGTCGCGCGCGCCTACGTGCTGTATCGCGAGAAGCGCAGCCAGGAGCGCAGCCACGAGCCGGAAGCAGCGGCCGGCTCGCCGGGTCTGAATGTGACGGACAACGGCGTCACGCGTCCGCTCGACATGGCAGCGCTGCGCGGCATCATCGAATCGGCCTGCGCGAATCTGGGCGATGCCGTGAATGCGGAGCCGATCGTCGCGGAGACGGTGAAGAACCTGTATGACGGCGTGCCGATGAGCCAGGTCTACGACTCGGCAATTCTGGCTGCGCGCACGATGATCGAAAAGGACCCGGCGTATAGCCAGGTCACGTCGCGCATCCTGCTGCACACGATCCGCCGCGAGATCCTCGAAGAAGAAGTCACGCAAGCGGAAATGGGCGAGCGCTATGCCGAGTACTTCCCACAGTTCATCAAGCGCGGCGTGAACGCCGAGCTGCTCGACGACAAACTCCTGCAGTTCGACCTGAAGCGCCTCGGCGCCGCGCTCGACGCGAACCGCGACCTGCAGTTCGGCTACCTCGGCCTGCAGACGCTGTATGACCGCTACTTCCTGCACGTCGACGGCACGCGCATCGAAATGCCGCAGGCATTCTTTATGCGTGTCGCGATGGGCCTCGCGCTCAACGAGATCGACCGCGAGGCGCGCGCGATCGAGTTCTACAACGTGCTGTCGAGCTTCGACTTCATGTCGTCCACGCCGACGCTGTTCAACTCGGGCACGCGCCGCTCGCAACTGTCGTCGTGCTACCTGACCACCGTCGACGACGACCTCGACGGCATCTACGAAGCGCTGAAGGAAAACGCGCTGCTGTCGAAGTTCGCGGGCGGTCTGGGCAACGACTGGACGCGCGTGCGTGCGCTCGGCTCGCACATCAAGGGCACCAACGGCAAGTCGCAGGGTGTCGTGCCGTTCCTGAAGGTCGTCAACGACACGGCCGTCGCCGTGAACCAGGGCGGCAAGCGCAAGGGCGCGGTGTGCGCGTACCTGGAATCGTGGCACCTCGACATCGAAGAATTCCTCGAGCTGCGCAAGAACACGGGCGACGACCGTCGCCGCACGCACGACATGAACACGGCGAACTGGATTCCCGACCTGTTCATGAAGCGCGTCGTCGAAGGCGGCGACTGGACGCTGTTCTCGCCGTCCACTTGCCCGGACCTGCACGACCTGTTCGGCGCCGAGTTCGAGAAGGCCTACACGGCTTACGAAGAGAAAGCCGCGCGCGGCGAGATCAAGCTGTTCAAGAAGATTCCCGCGGCGCAGTTGTGGCGCAAGATGCTGGGCATGCTGTTCGAAACGGGCCATCCGTGGATCACGTTCAAGGACCCGTGCAATGTGCGCTCGCCGCAACAGCACGTCGGCGTCGTCCACTCGTCGAACCTGTGCACGGAAATCACGCTGAACACGAGCGACACCGAAATCGCCGTCTGCAACCTCGGCTCGGTGAACCTCGTCGCGCACCTGAAGGAGCAGGCCGACGGCACGCTCGCGCTCGACCACGACAAGCTCAAGCGCACCATCAGCGTCGCGATGCGCATGCTCGACAACGTGATCGACATCAACTACTACGCGGTCGCCAAGGCGCGTAACTCGAACCTGAAGCACCGCCCCGTCGGCATGGGCATCATGGGCTTCCAGGATTGCCTGCACGTGCTGCGCACGCCGTATGCATCGCAGGAAGCCGTCGAGTTCGCCGACCGTTCGATGGAAGCCGTCTGCTACTACGCATACTGGGCGTCGACGGAACTGGCGGAAGAGCGCGGCCGTTACGCGACGTACCGCGGCTCGCTGTGGGATCGCGGCATCCTCCCGCAGGACACGCTGAAGCTGCTGGAAGAAGCACGCGGCGGCTACATCGAAGTGGATTCGAGCGAGTCGATGGACTGGGCGTCGCTGCGTTCGCGCATCGCCACGCACGGAATGCGCAACTCGAACTGCGTCGCAATCGCACCGACGGCGACGATCTCGAACATCATCGGCGTGTCTGCATGTATCGAGCCGACGTTCCAGAACCTGTATGTGAAGTCGAACCTGTCGGGCGAATTCACGGTGGTCAACGACTACCTCGTGCGTGACCTGAAGGCGCGCGGCCTGTGGGACGAAGTGATGGTCGCGGACCTGAAGTACTTCGACGGCTCGCTGTCGCGCATCGATCGCGTGCCGGCCGACCTGCGCGCGATCTACGCGACCGCGTTCGAAGTCGACGCAACCTGGCTGGTCGAAGCGGCGTCGCGCCGTCAGAAGTGGATCGACCAGGCGCAGTCGCTGAACATCTACATGGCAGGCGCGTCAGGCAAGAAGCTCGACGAGGTCTACAAGCTCGCATGGCTGCGCGGCCTCAAGACGACGTACTACCTGCGCACGATGGCGGCGACGCACGTCGAGAAGTCGACGGTCGCGCACGGCGCGCTGAACGCAGTGCCGTCGGGTGACGGCGGCGCGGGCGGCGCAGCGGGTGGCTTCGGTGTCGGTGGTGGTGTCGGTTCGTCGGGCGTGACGGGTGGCTTCCAGGCATCGGCAGCATCGGCTGCGGCGGCAACCGCGGTGCCCGCTGCAGTCGAAGCGGCGCCCGAGGCGGATGGTCCCGTCTGCATGATGCGTCCGGGCGACCCTGGCTTCGAAGAGTGCGAAGCCTGCCAGTAAGCGCAGCGCAGCAGTCAGGAGCAAATGGCAGTACAGCCGCCGGCGCTCGCCGGCGGCACACAGCAGGAGAGGAGCGGCGCACGCAGCACGCGCCGCCGTCGTGAAGCGAAGTCTGCGTGGCGCTGGCGGCGTGCGTCGCGAGCAAAGCAGTCGCGATGCACAAGCGGGTGAAGCGTGAACGCGAGCGGCGCGCATCCGCCGATGCTCCAGCAACCGCAACGGGCGAATCACCGCGCAGCGGCCAGCATGTCAGTCAGTCGAAGCAGCGGGGAACGTCACGTGCTACACATCGACGCAAAGCTGCGCGACGCAAAGGCTGCGAGAAAACCCCGAACGCAGCACGCAGCACGCAGCACGAAGAAGGTTGAGTGGAAGCGCACCGAACACACACGTTGCATCGCGCGCTTCATCTGCTTCGCAAGAGACTCGCAACACGAACGAAGCCGTATCGTTTCGAAGCCGAACTAAAGCACACGCATCACTGCAGCACCGCTCTTTCGATCGTGCATCGCGCTTCATCGACACACGTTTCGATCGACTCGCAACGCGTGACCTTCACACACTGATGAACAAAGTGTTGTATCGAGGTCGCAACGCGAATCGAAAACAGGATTTTTCATGAGCGGACCCTTTTAACGCTCGTGAAAAGATGGTACAAACCGATCTAAATTGATGGTGACATTTATGCTCAACTGGGATGACGAGATCACTGCCGTAACTCCCTCGAGTGCTTCGCAACAAAACGTGTTGCGCAACGCTGCGGGAACGGCTGTCGGTTCGCAAGTCGAAACGCGTTCCGCTCATCAAGCTCCCTCGGCTCAACAAGTCTTCGCGAACGACATCGCAGTCACGCCGCCGGTTCAGGCAGCCGTCGCTTCCGAAGCACGCGTGAATGTCG
>BBSL01000055.1 GCA_001319865.1 Burkholderia sp. E7m39
GAAGGCACCGGCGAAGAAGGCTGCTGCCAAGAAGGCCGCTGCCAAGGCGCCTGCGAAAAAGGCTGCTGCCAAAAAGGCTGCGCCTGCGAAAAAGGCTGCCGCGAAGAAGGCCGCTGCTGCGCCTGCGAAGAAGGCTGCTCCTGCGAAGAAGGCTGTTGCGAAGAAGGCAGCACCTGCTCCGGCTGCGCCCGCTGCTTCGACGGCGCCGGCTGCTACGGTAAAGACGGCGCTGAATCCGGCTGCAGCATGGCCGTTCCCGACGGGCAGCCGTCCGTAAGAGCTGAAGTCGTAACGGACGCGCTTTGCATACGTCCGGCGATTGAGTAGCGCTACTCAATCTCAGTCGATCCTGCCGCCGGGAAACTGGCGGCGGGATTTTTTTCGCCTTCGCGACGAGTGCGTGGCAGAAGCTCAGTGCCGCCTTTGCACTCAGGCGAAAAAAAACGCATGCACAGGGGAGCGCATGCGTGTGAGGTTGCCGTCACGGCGCTTGCGCACCGCCGGCAGGGAAAAGGTCGGCTTAGTGTGTCACGCGCGTCACGCCGCCGCTCGATAGCAGACGCACGCGTTCGCCGGCGCGAAAGATCTCGCCCGTCGCGCTTTGCGTGATGGCGCGCATGTCGCCGTTGTCCAGACGCACGGTGATCTCGACGCCGTCGCGTATCGCCGAGCTGTTTTCGATCGTGTTGCCAGCGACGGCGCCCGCGAGGCCGCCGACGATGCCCGTCACGATCGAGCCGCGTCCGCCGCCGATCGCGCTACCCGCGACGGCACCCAACGCGCCGCCGCCTATTGCGCCAAGGCCGCTCGGCTGGCCGTTGTTCGAACTGATCTTGACGGCACGCACGCTGTCGACCGTGCCCATGCGCACTGTCTCTTCGCGTTGCGCCTGCGACGCCGTGTAGACGTCGGCGGAACTGCTGTTGTACGCACAGCCCGACATGGCGAGCGAACCTGCAAGCACCGCGCCCAACACCACGCGGACCACAGTACGACTTGTTGTTCTCATTCCCTTGACTCCAGACGAGGCCCGTTTCGAGCCCCTCAAACCCGAGCGGTCAGGCGCGGCGTATGCGGCAAGACGCCTCCACGAAGTTAAGCACCCTGCGGCAGTTCGTAACCGAATGCCTGCTTGAACCGTTCGTTGATCTCCGCGCGCGAAGGCGCATAGTTCTGCGGCCCTTGATGTTCGATCTTCAGCGCGCCCATCAGGCTCGCGAGGCGGCCGGTGGTCGACCAGCCGAGACCTTGATCGATGCCGTAGAGCAAGCCGCCCCGGAACGCGTCGCCGCAACCCGTGGGGTCCAGCACCTGCTTCGCCTTGACGGCCGGAATCTCTTCGATGCCGCCGGCATGGTGAATCTGCGCGCCATGTTCGCCGCGCGTGACGATCAGCGCATCGACGCGACTCGCGATCTCTTCGATCGACCAGCCCGTCTTGTTGCTCACCAGCGCGGCTTCGTAATCATTGACTGCCACGTAGGTGGCAAGTTCAATCATGCGGCGCAGCGACTCACCGTCGAACAGCGGCAGCCCCTGGCCCGGATCGAAGATGAAGGGAATGCCCGCGGCGGCGAACTGTTCGGAGTGCTGGATCATGCCATCGAAACCGTCCGGCGCGACGATGCCCAGTTTTATGCCCGGCTGGTCGGCGCGGTTCAGATGCGACTGCATCATCGCGCCCGGGTGGAACGCGGTGATCTGATTGTTTTCGAGATCGGTCGTGATCATCGCCTGAGCGGAGTACGTGTCGGGCAGCACGCGCACGTGCTCTTTCGACAGTCCGAGCGTGTCGAGGCGTTCGATGTACAACTGCGCATCGACGGCGCCGAGCGTCGCCATGATGCGCGCGTCGCCGCCGAGCAGATGCAGCGCATAGGCGATATTGCCCGCACAGCCGCCGAACTCGCGGCGCATCGTCGGCACGAGGAAGCTGACATTCAGGATGTGGACCTGTTCCGGCAGGATGTGCTCCCGGAAGCGCCCTTCGAAAGTCATGATGTTGTCGTAGGCGAGCGAGCCGCAAATCAGCGTAGCCAAGGCGAGCGTTCCTTTAAGTGTCGGTCGGAGGAAAAAGGGCGCGGCGATGTGACAGCGCCGCGCCCGGTTCGAAGCGGGTGCGGCGCTGGATCGACGCAGGCGTGGAGCTTACTTCAGTGCGGCGAGTGCTGCGTCGTAGTTCGGCTCGTTTTTGATTTCGCCGACGAGTTCGGCATGCACGACCTTGTCGTTTTCGTCGATGACGACGACGGCGCGCGCCGTCAGACCCGTCAGCGGACCGCTCGTCACGTCGACGCCATACGCCTGCGCGAATTCATGGCCGCGGAACGTCGATGCCGTGACGACGTTTTCGATGCCTTCCGTCGTGCAGAAGCGCGAGGCCGCGAACGGCAGATCGCCCGATATGACGATCACGGCCGTGTTGTTCAGCTTCGCCGCCGCTTCGTTGAACTTGCGCGTCGAGGTGGCGCACGTCGGCGTGTCGAGGCTTGGCACGATGTTGAGCACCTTGCGCTTGCCCGCGAAGTCCGCGAGCGTCAGCGGCTTCAGGTCCTTGCCGACGAGCGAGAAGGCGGGCGCCTGGTTGCCCACGGCCGGAAACGTGCCAGCGACTTCAATCGGGTTGCCACCCAGCGTGACTTGACTCATGTTGTGCTCCGAAGATTCGTCAGGGATTGACGGGATGCGCGCCCGGTTCATGCCGGACGCGCGGGTAACCGGCTCGCGCGGCAGCGCCACGCGTCACGGATAAAAGATCTGCACGCGGAAATTCGAGGCGACGGCGTCGCCGGTGTCGAGGCGCACGATCATCGTCTGCGTCGTGCGGGCGGGCAGCCCCGCCGCGATCGGCGTGCCGGGTTTCACATAGTCTTGCGGCCACAGCACGCGCCGCACGGCGATGTTGTTGTTCTCGTCGAGCAGCGTCAACTCGACGGCGGGATAAGCGAGGGCTATGTCGAAACGGTTGCGCAGCGGCATCTTCAGTTCGAGCCGGTGCGGGCCGTCGATCTGCCGCAGATCGGACGGTTCAACCAGCAGGCCGTCGATATCGCGCGGCGGCTCGATCTTGCAGCCCAGATGCGAGCAGGCCTTGACGAACAGCGGCTGCGAGTCGGGCCACGCGACCATCACCGTTTCGCGCTGCCACCACGCGAGCTGCACAAGCAGGAGGAAGCCGAGCAAACCCGCCGCGACGCCGCCGAGAACGTGCCACACCAGGCGGCTCGGCTCCGGCGCGCGCGGCTCGCGCTTCACGGCGAACGCGTCGTCGCCGCCGCCGGGCGTGGCCGCGAACGGCCCTGAGAACGACGCGCCGTAGGGCTCGCCGGCGCGTTCGTCGTACGGTTCGCCGTAGGTGTCGCGCGGGGCTGCGCCGAAGCGCGGCTCGAGATCGGGCTCGCCCGACGGCGTGCCGAAGTACGGCTCGCGTTCGCGTTCGTGCGCGGGCGGCGCAGGGCGTTCGGCGGACGGCGTGACGGTACGGTCTTCGTCTTCGAGCGCCGATGGATCAGCCGTACTGCCGAGCGATTCATACAGCGCATCGGGGTCGCGCTTTGGTTCGCGTTCCAGATCGTGTCGGGACTCGCTCGCGGCCGACGCGCTCGCGGCTCCCGCCTCGCGCCGATCACGCGGCGGCAAGTCGTTCAGTTCCTGCGCGAGCGTGCTGCCTTGCGTCGTGTCGGACGTGGGTTCTGTCTTCGCATCCGGTTGCACACCGGCGGGCTGCGCGAACTTCGCCGTCGCCGTCGTATCGATGGCCGGTTCCGGATGCACGTTGGCCGACGCTTCCGCCATCCGCTCGCTGACCGCTTCGCCGTGCTGCACGGCCTGTTTGCGCGCGACGGCCTTTTCCTCGTCGAGCGACGTCGATTCCGTCAGTTCGAGCGTCAGCGGCGGCTGCGCGGAGCGCGGGATCGTGACGGGGTTGTACGGAATGGACGAAGCGTTGTGGCGGATGCTTCCGTCGATCGACGCGTCGGGCGCGGGTGCCCACGGATTCCACGCTTCTGCGCGGAAGTCGGGTCCGCCGGGCGTTTCGGCGGCGGGCCGTTGCGGCTCGACCGACGCGGACTCGGCTTTGACCGCTTGCGCTTCTGCTTCGACAGACGCCCCCGCAACGGAAGCTGCGGCTGCTTCCGACGGCTGCGCGACGGACGGCGTGGGCTGTGCTGCTGAGTCGAGTCGAGCTTCGTTGCCGCCTTCGTCCGGCCGGGACGCGTGCGCTGCCGCATGCGCTTCGGCGGGCGCTGCTTCGGCGTGCGCTGTTTCCGATTCAGCTCGAACCGGGGCGGCCGGCGCAGGCGCCGCAGACGCGACGCGTTCGACGACGGGAACCGGGCGCGCTTCGCCCGCGGGCTTCACTTCGGGCTGCGCAGCGTGAGCGCCGCTCCCGATCGTACCGAGCGTGTACGCCGTCACGTCGTCGATCGTTACCGGTTTCGCCTTGTCGAGGCTCGTGCCGTTGCTCACGTCGAACAGACTGCTCGATGCGTCGAACACCTCGCGGCAATGGCCGCAACGTACGCGCCCGCCGCGCAGCGTGAGCTGTTCCGGCAGGAGCCTGAAGACGGTTTCGCAGAAGGGACAGCGTGTTGCTAGAAGCATATCGAGCCGAATGACCGGTTAGCCGCTAAGGTGCCGAATGGGGCCGGAAGCAGGCAATATGCCTTATTCTAATTGCTTTCGCGACGCGTACCTGCAAGGCACACCCAACCTTCGTGTTCGCGCCACACGGCAATGTCGATCCACTGCTGATAAACGCGCGCCACTTCTTCCGCCTGTCGCGCGAGTATCCCCGACAGCGCGATGCGTCCGCCCGGCTTGACCTTCGACGACAGCATCGACGCCATCAGCTTCAACGGATTCGACAAAATATTCGCGACGACGATGTCGAACTCGCCTTCGGGGCAATCGTCGGGCAGGCCATACGCAACCGCGGCGTGATTGCGCTCGCTGTTCTGACGCGCGGATTCGACCGCTTGCGGATCGATGTCGATGCCGACCACGGGATTCGCGCCACACTTCTTCGCGAGAATCGCGAGGATGCCGGAGCCGCAGCCGTAGTCGAGCAGCGATTCGCCTTGCTTCACGTGCTGCTCGAGCCATTCCATGCACAGACGCGTGGTCGGATGGCTGCCCGTGCCGAACGCGAGGCCCGGATCGAGTTCGAGCACGAGCGCGTCAGGGTCGGGCGCGTCGTGCCACGACGGCACGACCCAGATGCGTTCGCCGATATGAATCGGATCGAACTGGGATTGCGTGAGGCGCACCCAGTCCTGTTCCTCGACCTCGCGCACGCTGAACGACGGCGTGTCGGCGAGACCGAGTTCGTTGGCGGCGGCCGCGAGCAGCACGGCCGGTTCGTGTTCGGGCGCCAGCAACGCGATCACGCGCGAATGCGTCCACGCGGTGCGTTCCGGCGTGAGACCGGGCTCGCCGAACAGCGGCTGCTCGTCGGGCGTGTCGGCGTCGGCGTCTTCGACGGACACCGACAACGCGCCCAGTTCGAGCAGCGCGTCCGACAACGCTTCCGCGTGCTCGCGCTCGAGTTCGACGATCAGTTCCCGGTAACTCATTGCTTACGCTTCTTCCGGTGCGACCTGCTGCTTCGCAGCCAGCCGGTTTTCGAGGTAGTGGATGCTCGTGCCGCCCTCGACGAACTTCGCGTCGAGCATCAACTCGCGATGCAGCGGAATGTTGGTCTGAATGCCTTCGACCACCATTTCCGACAGCGCGATGCGCATCCGCTTGATCGCCTGTTCGCGCGTTGCGCCGTAAGCGATCAGCTTGCCGATCATCGAATCATAGTTCGGCGGCACGAAATAGCCGTTGTACGCGTGCGAATCGACGCGGATGCCAGGGCCGCCCGGCATATGCCACGATGTCAGACGACCCGGCGACGGCGTGAACTTGAACGGATCTTCGGCGTTGATACGGCATTCGATCGCATGTCCGCGGAACTGGATGTCGCGCTGACGGATCGCGAGCTTTTCGCCGGCTGCGATGCGGATCTGTTCCTGCACGATGTCGATGCCCGTGATCAGCTCCGTCACGGGATGCTCGACCTGCACGCGGGTGTTCATTTCGATGAAGTAGAACTCGCCGTTTTCGTACAGGAATTCGAACGTGCCTGCGCCGAGGTAGCCCATCTTCTTGCACGCGTCCGCGCAACGATCGCCGATACGCTCGATCAGACGGCGCGCGATGCCGGGCGCCGGCGCCTCTTCGATCACCTTCTGGTGACGGCGCTGCATCGAGCAGTCGCGTTCGCCGAGCCACAGCGCGTTCTTGAACGAGTCGGCCAGCACCTGGATTTCGATATGCCGCGGGTTCTCCAGGTATTTCTCCATGTAGACCTGCGGATTGCCGAACGCGCGGCCTGCTTCTTCGCGCGTCATGTTGACGGCGTTCACGAGCGCGGCTTCCGTGTGCACGACGCGCATGCCGCGGCCACCGCCGCCGCCGGCCGCCTTGATGATCACCGGGTAGCCGACCGAGCGCGCAATTTTCACGATCTCCTTCGGATCTTCCGGCAACGCGCCTTCCGAACCGGGCACGCAGGGCACGCCCGTCTTGATCATCGTCTGCTTCGCGGTGACCTTGTCACCCATCATGCGGATCGTGTCCGGGCGCGGGCCGATGAACACGAAACCCGATTGCTCGACGCGCTCGGCGAAGTCGGCGTTCTCCGACAGGAAGCCGTAGCCGGGGTGAATCGCTTCGGCGTCGGTGACTTCCGCCGCGCTGATCAGCGCGGGCATGTTCAGGTACGACAGGTTCGACGGCGCCGGTCCGATGCAGACCGCCTCGTCGGCGAGCTTCACGTACTTGGCTTCCTTGTCGGCTTCGGAATAAACGACGACCGTCTTGACGCCGAGTTCGCGGCACGCGCGCTGGATACGGAGCGCGATTTCGCCGCGATTGGCAATGAGGATTTTTTCAAACATAGCGGATATTCGACTCATCAATGGGCGCCGCGGCCGGTTGCGCAAACGGGGTGCCAGACACGCGGCTGCCTCAGAGGATCGGTGGCGCGCCCGCAGAAGGGCGCGCGGATGGCGGACAGCTACAGGGCGCCGTCTCAGCCGATCACGAACAGCGGCTGGCCGTACTCGACTGCCTGGCCGTTCTCGACGAGGATTTCCTTGATGACGCCAGCCTGATCCGACTCGATCTCGTTGAGCAGCTTCATCGCCTCGATGATGCAGATCGTCTGGCCTTCCTTGACGGTGTCGCCCACCTGCACAAAGGGATCGGCACCGGGCGACGGCGCGCGGTAGAACGTGCCGACCATCGGCGACGTCACGACGTGGCCTTGCGGCGCGACGGCCGCGGGCGTCGCGGGCGCGCCCCCAGCGGGCGCTTCCGCCGCATGACCGACGGCCGCGGGCGCCGGAGCGGCGTATTGCGGCGCGAAGTTGCCGGGCTGCTGGACGTAAACGGGCGGCGCGTTCTTGACGATGCGCACCTTGCCTTCGCCCTCGGTCACTTCGAGTTCGGAAATGCCGGACTCGGAGACGAGGTCGATCAGAGTCTTGAGTTTACGTAGATCCATGGGCTTTCCCCTTCAATGCGTGAAGCGCCGGCGGGTTGCCGCCGGCGCCGAATTCGAGTTTTGGGTTGTCAGTTGCGCGATGACCCGGCCGTCTGGATGGACAGCCGGTCTAGCGCGTATTCGAGTGCGTACAGATAGCCCTTCCAGCCGAGGCCGCAAATCACGCCCTCCGCCTGGTCGGAGAAATACGAGTGATGCCTGAACGGTTCCCGACGATGCACGTTCGACAGATGAATCTCGACGAACGGGATGCCGACGCCCGCCAGCGCGTCCCGGATCGCCACGCTCGTATGCGTGTACGCAGCGGGATTGATCACGATGAAATCGGTCTTCTCGGTTCGCGCGGCCTGGATGCGATCGACGAGCGCGCCTTCGTGATTGCTCTGGAAGGTGGCCAGTTCGACGCCGGCGTCCGCGGCGCGGTCGGCGAGCGCCTGATCGATCTGCGGGAGCGTCACGCGGCCATACACCTCGGGTTCCCGGGTGCCGAGAAGGTTGAGGTTGGGGCCGTGCAGAACCAGCAGTCGCGTCATGGTCGCTTCGTTTTCCGTGGAATTGGCCGCACTTTAGCGCCGATTAGAGAAATTTGTCTAGTTTCTCGAACGAGCGTTGCCTGACGGCGTCTTGCCTGGTTCGCCGCAACTGAGCGAACTTCTGACATTTCAGTAGGAATGTCGGTGAATCTGGGGGCAAACGTTCTCAACTAAACGTCAATAAGTTGTCGACATCAAAGCGCATCGAGCGCGCGTTTGAGCTCGTCAGGCTTGATCTGGCCTAATTTTGTCGACCGTACGACGCCTTTTGCGTCGATTACGACGGTGTAAGGCAATCCGCCCGCATTGTTGCCGAAGGCGCGCGCGAGATCGGCGCCGCCGAACCCGGCGACGTAGATCGGATAGCTGACGGGCACTTTTTGCAGGAAAGCCTTGATGTTCTTGTCCGAGTCGACGCCCACCCCGACGAACGCGATGCCCTTCTTCTGATACTCCTTGTACAGTTGCGACAGCGAGGGCATTTCTTCTACGCACGGGCCGCACCACGACGCCCAGAAGTTGACGACGACGGGGTGCCCCTTGAAGCCCGCGAGCGATTGCGGCGCGCCGTCGGCGTTGGTCACCTTCGCGGCCCACAGCTGGTTGACGGCGGCGCTGCTATCCGCGGGCGCCGCGTTGGCGGCGTCCACGAGATTGGTATTGCCGAAGAGCCAGTGGCCCACCACCGCTCCGCCCGCTGTCGCGATGACGGCCACCGCCGCGATTGCCAGTATTCGCTTCATATAAAGAGTGTGTCTGTTCAGGTGATCAGTTCGTGGAGGGCGCCGCGTCGTCTTCGTCGATCAGCGCCTGCACGCTCCGGACGTCGGCGCGCGCGAGCCGGCCGCGCGCATCGGCGCGCACGGCGCCACGCAGGTCGTCGGTGCCATAGAGCGCGACGTGGATACCGACGGCTTCGGCGTCGCGATCTCGGTTCGACGGGCGCCAGAGAAAGCTCAAGGTTTCGACGTAGCCGCGGCCCGCGAAGTGCCGAGTTTCGGAAACGTCGTACTGCACGTTTGCATTCAACAGATAAATAGCGACTTCTTTCGGATCGTCGCAGAACACCTGAAGATGGACATCGGAATGTTCGCCCGCTGTCCCGCCTAGCACCGCGCCCGTCAGATACGGATTGAAGGGCGCGAGCCGCTGCATCCAGTCAAGGGCGATTTCGCGCAGACGGCGCAGCACGGCCGGCTGGCTGTCGCCCTGGAACAATGACTGATACTCGCGGATTTCTTCCTCGATCTGGTCGTTATCCGGCAGCCATTCACCTGCGACGCGCGTTTCCCCGACGACCTGCCGCGCAGCCTTGCGCTTGGCCGTCGAGTAGTCGAGCCCGTCTTCGGCGATCATGCGCGCAGCCGCGATCGCGATTTCCTCGCGTACGCACTGCGGATCGAAATGTGATTTGCGAACCATCCGTCAATCATACTAGAGAAAGAACGACGTCCTTTTGACGCCTGCCCACCCGGATGACGGGGCTCGAACCCGTTCCAGCGAAGGCGCGGCAACGCGCCGGGATCGCACAGCCGATCAGGAAAGGGCGGGCCTGTCGGTTACAATAGGCGTCCTTTGCACGAGGGTTTTCCGACCCTTGGCGCGCATCCCCTTCCACGCAAAAACACGCCTTGCGGCGCGACAGCTTTATGCATATTCACATCCTCGGCATTTGCGGCACGTTCATGGGCGGTCTCGCGGTTCTCGCGCGCAACGCCGGTCACACGGTGACGGGGTGCGACGCCGGTGTCTATCCGCCGATGAGCACGCAACTCGAGGCGCAAGGCATCACGCTGATCGAAGGCTGGGGCGTCGAGCAACTCGACCTGAAGCCGGATCTGTTCGTGGTCGGTAACGTCGTGACGCGCGGCAATCCGCTGATGGAAGAGATCCTGAATCGGGGGCTGCCGTACACATCGGGCCCACAATGGCTCGGTGAGCATGTGCTGAACGGCAAGTGGGTGCTCGCCGTCGCGGGCACGCACGGCAAGACCACGACCACGTCCATGCTGACCTGGATGCTCGAAGACGCCGGCATGAATCCCGGCTTCCTGATCGGCGGCGTGCCGCTGAACTTCGGCGTGTCGGCGCGGCTGACGGATTCGAGCTTCTTTGTGATCGAAGCCGACGAATACGACACGGCATTCTTCGACAAGCGCTCGAAGTTCGTCCACTACCGGCCGCGCACGGCGATCCTGAACAATCTGGAATTCGACCACGCGGACATCTTCGCCGATCTCGCCGCTATCGAAACGCAATTCCACCATCTCGTGCGCACGGTGCCGGCCATCGGCCGCGTCGTGTCGAACGGCCGCGAAGATGCGCTTGACCGGGTGCTGACGCGCGGCTGCTGGAGCGAAGTCGAGCGCTTCGGCGTCGAAGGCGGCTGGCAGGCGCTGCCCGCTGAAGACGGCGTGGCCGTCGACGAGCGCTTCGCCGTCTATCACGGCGGCGAACGCGTCGGCGTGGTCGACTGGCAGGTGCAGGGCGAGCACAACCGGATGAACGCAATCGCCGCGATCGCCGCTGCGCGCCACATCGGCGTGCCGCCGGCGCAGGCCGCGAAGTCGCTGTCCACGTTCCGCAATGTCAAGCGCCGCATGGAAGTGCGCGGCAGCGTCGATGGCGTGACCGTCTACGACGACTTCGCGCATCACCCGACGGCGATCGAAACGACGGTTGCCGGTTTGCGCACGCGCGTGGGCCGTGAAAATACGCGCATCCTCGCCGTGCTCGAACCGCGTTCGAACACGATGAAGCTCGGCGTGATGAAGGCGCAACTGCCGTCGAGCCTCGCCGACGCCGACCTCGTATTCGGCTACGGCGCGCTGGCGGGCAAGGACGCGCTCGGCTGGAACCTGGCCGAAGCGCTTGCGCCGATCGGCGACAAGGCGCAGGCGTTCAACGAGATCGACGCGCTCGTCAAAGCCGTCGTCGCAGCGGCGCAGCCGGGCGATCACGTGCTCGTGATGAGCAACGGCGGCTTCGGCGGCGTGCACCAGAAGCTGCTCGACGCGCTGTCGGCGCGTCCGGCGGAGCAGGCGCGGGGCGTCGCGTGATTCTCTATCTGCACGGGTTCCGCTCGTCGCCCAATTCGTTCAAGGCGCGCGTGATGGCCGAGCGCCTCGCTGCGCTCGGACGCAGCGCCGAATGGTGCTGTCCGATGCTGCCCGTGTCGCCGCTGGAAGCCGTGGCGCTCATCGAAAAGCAGGTTGCGGCGGCGAAACCCGCGCGCGTGACGGTGGTCGGCAGTTCGCTGGGCGGGTATTTCGCCACGCATCTGGCCGAAAAGCACGGCTGGCGCGCCGTGCTGCTGAATCCCGCCGTGGTGCCGCAGCGCGACCTGAGCCACTACCTGGGCGAGCAGCCGTTGTGGCACGGCGGCGGCAGCATCGTCGTCGAGCCGCATCATCTTGATGAATTACGTGCGCTAGGCGTCGCGTCGATCACCCGCCCCGAACGCTATTATCTGTTTGCCGCCACCGGCGACGAAGTGCTCGATTACCGCGAAATGCTCGCGCACTATCCCGGCGTGCAAACCAAGCTGATCGAAGGCAGCGACCACGCGATCAGCGAGTTTCCCGACTATGTCGACGACGTGCTCGCATTTTGCGACGCCGCCGACGCCGAGCCGCCCGCGCCACGCGAGGCGGCATGATCCGATGATTCGCGCACGCCGCGCACTCACGAGGCGCGGGACGCGGACCACCACCGAACACGACGCCGTCGCGCAAACGCACCGCACCGCGCGCCGGCCGACGCAAGCCAGACTGAGAGTATTGAGTGAACGTTTTCTTCGAGGAATCGGGTAGTTTCAAGGCGGGCAGCGTGCTGTCGCGTCAGGGCGACGCGTTT
>BBSL01000056.1 GCA_001319865.1 Burkholderia sp. E7m39
GCGTTTCAGGTCGAGCTGCCGGGCGGGCGTCGCGCGAAAGTCCGCGCGAAAGACGTGCTGATCGAATTCGAGAAGCCGACGGCGGGCGAATTGATGGAACAGGCCGACGCCGTCGCGCAGGACATCGATCTCGATTTTCTGTGGGAATGCGCGCCTGAAGAGGAATTTCCGTTCGCGACGCTCGGCGCGGAATATTTCGGCGAGTCGTTCGGACCCGTCGAGCGCGCCGCGCTGATCCTGCGCATGCACGGCTCGCCCATCTACTTCCGCCGTAAAGGCCGCGGCCAGTATCAGCGCGCGCCGCAAGAGCAATTGAAAATGGCGCTTGCGTCGCTGGAGCGCAAGCGCCAGCAGGCGCTCGTGCAGCAAGGCTACGAAGACGAGCTGAAGGCGGGCCGTCTGCCCGAAGGCTTCCAGAGCAAGGCGCTCGGACTGCTGACGAAGCCCGACAAGAACTCGATCGAATACAAGGCGCTCGAAGCAGCCGCCGCCGCGCGCGGCATTTCGCAGGCGCGTCTGATGCTCGAATGCGGCGGCATTCCGTCGGCGCGCGCGCTGCACGAGGCGCGTTTCCTGTCGGAATTCTTCCCGCACGGTACGGCATTCCCGTCCGTCACGGTCGGCGAATTGCCGGAAGATTTGCCCCAAGCGGACGTCGAAGCATTCTCGATCGACGACGTCACCACGACGGAAATCGACGATGCGTTCTCCGTCGAGCATCTGTCCGACGGCCGCGTGCGGATCGGCATTCACATTGCGGCGCCCGCGCTCGGCATCCAGCGCGGCGACGCCGTCGATGGCATCGCGCGCGGCCGCCTGTCCACCGTGTACATGCCAGGCGACAAGATCACGATGCTGCCCGATTCCGTCGTCGATCAATTCACGCTGGCCGAAGGCGGCCTGCGACCGGCGCTGTCGCTGTACAGCATCGTGAACCGCGAGACGCAGGAGATCGTCGCGAGCGAGACGCGCGCCGAACTCGTGTACGTGAAGAACAACCTGCGCCACAACACGCTCGACGAACTCGTGACGGAAGAGGCGCTCGCCAACGGCACGGGCGATTATCCGCACAAGGAAGATATTGCGGTGCTGTGGCCGTTCGCGCAGGCGCTGTTCGAGAAGCGTCAGGTCGCGCGCGCAGGCTACGGCCTCAAGCGGGAAGTGCAGCGCAACACGGACTTCAACTTCTACGTCGAAGGCGAGCACATCACGATCACGCCGCGCCGCCGCGGTTCGCCGCTCGACACGATCGTCGCCGAACTGGCGATTCTCGCGAACTCGACGTGGGGCGCGTTTTTGCACGATCACGGCGTGCCGGGCATCTATCGCTCGCAGCGCGCGTTCGGCGCGCCGACGGGCCCCAAGCGAACCCGCATGCAGACGACGGCCGCGCCGCACGAAGGCCTCGGCGTCGCGCAATACGCGTGGAGCACGTCGCCGCTGCGGCGTTACGTCGACCTCGTCAACCAGTGGCAGCTGATCGCGTGCGTGCAGCACGGCGTGACGGCGAAGCTCGCGGCGCCGTTCAAGCCGAAGGACGCCGATCTGTTCGCCGTCGTGCAGGGTTTCGACGACACCTATACCGCGTACGCCGATCACCAGCGGCGCATGGAGTATTTCTGGTGCTTGCGCTGGCTCACGCAGGAAGGCAAGAAGCAGGTCGCGGCTTCCGTCGTGAAGGGCGACCTGGTGCGGCTCGAAGAAGTGCCGCTGCTGCTGCACGTGCCGGGTCTCGGCGTGCATGCGCGCGGCACGCGGCTGATGCTCGAGGTGATGTCGGTCGATGAACTGACGGTCGAGGCGTCCGTGCGCCTGTTGCATGTGCTCGACGCCCCCACGGTGACGAGCGGCACGGAAGAGGAGGAAGAGGCCGAAGAAGACATCATCGACGCCGCCGACGAATCCGCCGAAAGCGAAGCCGAAGCGCAGGCCGAGGCAGACCCGGCGACGTCCAGCGATACACCTGCCGCCGAAGGCGCCGCGTCCGCCGACCCGCAACACGCGACGGAGCAAGGCCAATGAGCGCGGACACGACCGCTACCACGCAGCGCGACCGTTACGCCGTGATCGGCAATCCGATCGCGCACAGCAAGTCGCCGTTGATCCACGCGCGCTTTGCGCAACAGACGGGCGAGCCTGTCGAGTACGGCCGGCTGCTCGCACCCGTCGATCAGTTCGTGCCGCACGTGCGCGCGTTCATCGACGAAGGCGGCCGCGGCATGAATGTCACCGTGCCGTTCAAGCTCGACGCGCACGCGTTCGCGACCACGCTGTCGCCGCGCGCGGCGGCGGCGGGCGCGGTCAACACGCTGCGCTTCGAGAAAGACGGCGGCGTGTACGGCGACAACACGGATGGCTTCGGCCTCGTGCGGGATATCGAGGTGAATCTCGGCGTCTCGCTGCAGGGCGCGCGCGTGCTGCTGCTGGGCGCGGGCGGCGCGGCGCGCGGCGTCGTCCTGCCGATGCTCGAGCGCAAGCCGCAGTCGCTCACCATCGTGAATCGCACGGCGTCGAAGGCCGAGGCGCTCGTCGCGCAATTCTCGGGCGCGGCGTGCGATGCGGCGTGCCGCCTGACGGGCGGCAGCGCGCGGGCGATCGAAGCAGGCGCGTACGACGTGATCGTCAACGCCACGGCCAGCAGCCTCGACGCTTCGCTGCCCGAGTGCGACGACGGCGCGTTCGGCGCAAACACGCTCGCATACGACATGATGTACGGCGCGCAGCCGACCGTTTTCATGCAGCACGCCGCGAAGCTCGGCGCGCGCGCGGCGGACGGCCTCGGCATGCTGGTCGAGCAGGCTGCCGAGTCGTTCTTCGTGTGGCGCGGCGTGCGGCCCGATGGCGCTCCCGTGCTCGCGGCGCTGCGCGACATGCTGCACGCGCCGCAGAACGTCTGAGCGCATCGCTCGCCGCGCGGCTGTCCATTCCACGACATGGTGACGACCACGACCCGAACGAAACGCGCGAAGAGCCAGCGCGCGGGCGCAAGTCCGGCGCGCTGGGCGTCGTATGCGGGCGCGGTGTTTGCCGTCGCGTGGATCGCGACGCAGCTTTTTTACTTCGCGCAGATCGCCGCGTGGAACTACGTTAATCCGCCATCCACCGCTTTCATGCGTTCCGATGCCTGGCGTCTGTCGCAAGATCGTCCTGGTCTGTCGATCCAGCATACGTGGGTGTCCTACGATCAGATTTCGCGCAATCTGAAGCGCGCGATCATCGCATCGGAAGACGCCAATTTCGCGACGAACAACGGCTACGAAACCGACGCAATTCTCCAAGCCTGGGAGAAAAACAAGGCACGCGGAAAAATCGTGGCGGGCGGCTCGACGATCACGCAGCAACTCGCGCGAAATCTCTTTTTGTCTCGCGAGAAGAGCTATATCCGTAAGGGCCAGGAACTGATCATCACATGGATGCTTGAGACGCTGATGGACAAGGAGCGAATCTTTGAGATCTATCTGAATTCGGTTGAATGGGGCAACGGCGTGTATGGCGCTGAAGCGGCGGCGCGCTATTACTTCAGGACGTCGGCGGCGAAACTGACGGCTGGGCAGTCGGCGCGGCTCGCGGTGATGTTGCCGCGGCCCAAATACTTCGACGAACACCGGAATTCCGCTTACCTGACGCAGCGCGCCCGCATCATCGCGCGCAGAATGGGCGCGGCGGAATTGCCCGATTGATTATCCGTTTCGAAATGAAAATAAAAGGCGATTATCTGCGCAGATAATCGCCTTTTTGTTTTTGGTGGCGTGCGTTATTTGAAACGGTAATTCGCGCCCACCGTGATGCTGTTATTGGTCCAGCGAGTGTTGTACGCATTCGCCGAATCGCGTGTCCATTCGGAGAACACGCTGATTTTGGTCGTGAGTTTGTACTCGACGCCCAGACCATAGTGGAACGTCCATCCCGGCCAGTCGCCCGTTGCGCCGAGTCGCGCATACGGCATGAACGGGCCGATGGGATAGCCGATTTTCGCGTCGACGCCGCCGTCCTTGGCCGTCGATGAGCCGTTGTGCATGTCCATGAACAGTTCGGCGCCGAGCACCACGGGGCCGGCGTTGAAGCCATAACCCGCGACGAAACCGGGGAAGAGCGTGGTATGCGTCGGCTTGTTCACAGCACCCGAGGCGCTCGAAATGTTCACGCCGACCTTCGCCCCGATGTACGGGCCGGAGAAGTCGTCGATCAGTTGCTGCTGGGTCGGCTGCGCATGGGCGACGGCGCTGATGGCCAGCGTTGCGTACATCAATAATTTCTTAAATGTTCTCATGGATTTAAGGGATTTCTTGGTTGCGAGAGGGCTTCGGAGCCGCGGCGTCTTCGCCGATAAAGCGTGAGCAGCCTAAGTACGTCGGAATGCACGCTCAATAAGACGTCTCTGAAAACCCGTCGCGCATACCGACATACCGCTTCAACAGTGATGCGCGGATTCCCTGACGTCGTCGGAATAGTTGCAGAAGGTCTCAGGCCGTCCGCGACGGACCATCGCAGCACGACATCCCAACATATGAGCGCTCAACTCATATGTTGGTGAATCTCAAAAAGGCGCCCTACAATCCGGTTCAACAAGCCGACACCGGCGAGAAAAGCCGCCTCGTCGCCAGCGCAACGCGCGGCGCACGCTGCGGGACGAAAACCGGAGACACCCGCCATGCCATCCAGCACCTCGCTGCACGACACGCGCGCCGCCCGCGCGCAGCACGCCCAGTTGCGAATCGCACCTGACGCGCGCCGTCACGCCGGCATCTCGCGGTAACTCACCTTCTGTCTGTTGCCCAGTCGCCATGAACAAAGCGATGACCCCGCACGCCGAGTCCGACGCGCAAGAAGCGCCCCAAATTCACGCGAGCCACGAGACGCACGACGCCCACGAGACTCGCGACGCCCACGAGACTCGCGACGCCCACGAGACTCGCGACGCCCACGAGACTCGCGACGCCCACGAGACTCGCGACGCCCACGAGACGCACGACGTCCACGAGATGCGCGACGGCGACGAGATGCGCGACGTCGACGAGATGCGCGACGTCGACGAGATGCGCGACGTCCACGAGGTGCGCGACGTCCACGAGATGCGCGACGTCCACGAGATGCGCGACGCGCCGACGGCGCAAGCCGCGCGCAAGCCCGCCGCGCGCCCGGCGAACGGCGCCGCCGTTCCGCCGCCGCCCGCCGATACGATCGGCCTGCCGAGCACGCTGCTCGACATCACGCCGCAGCAGGCCGGTACGCAGACGCTGCTGCGCGGCCTCGCGATTCTCGAAGCCGCGGCCGCGGGCGTGCGCGATCTGCGCACCTTCGGCGCCGCACTCGGCACGACGCGCAGCACCACGCACCGGCTCGTCAGCAGCCTCGTGCAGGCGCGCTATCTGCGCCAGGTGCAGGGCGGCTATCTGCTCGGCCCGAAGCTGATCGAACTCGGCACGATCGCGCTCGAACAGATGCCGCTCACGCAGGTTGCGCGTCCGCATCTGGAATCGCTCGCCGAACTCACGCACGACACGATCCACCTCGGCGTGCGCGACGGCGACGACGTGCTGTACATCGACAAGATTCCCGGCACGCGCGGCCTCGAAATGCGCTCGCGCGTCGGCCACCGGATGCCGCTCGCCTCCACTGGTATCGGCAAGGCGATGATGCTCGACCTCGTGCCCGACCAGTGGCAGTCGCTGTTCGACGCGTCGCGCCGCGCGCTAGCAGGCATGAGCTTCAAGCCCGACAACCGCCCCGACCAGCAGACCTTCATGCAGCGCATGACGCACTACTCGGCGGGCGGCTTCACGTTCGACCTGGAAGAGAACGAAGCGTCGATCCGCTGCGTCGCGGCGCCCGTGCGTGACGCGTCGGGTTCGATCGTTGCGGCGCTGTCGGTGGCGAGCACGATTCCGTACATGTCGCTCGAGCGGATGGACGATCTGATCCCCGTCGTGCAGCGCGAAGCGCGTGCCATTTCGGAAGAGCTAGGCTGGCGCGTTCCGCAACCGACTACCCGCAGGATCAAACGATGACTCAGACGGGCTCGACTCTGTCCCCGGCACAGACCCAGCACGCGGGCAGCGCTGCATTGATCGCGCTCGATTGGGGCACGACGTCGCTGCGCGCGTATCTGTTCGACGCGAATGGCGCGGTGCTCGACACGCGCGCGTCGACGGCGGGCATCATGAATCTGCCGCGCCCGGCAGCGGAAGGCGGCTTCGATGCCGCGTTCGACAGTGCCGTCGGCGCGTGGCTCGACCGCGCGCCCGGACTGCCTGTGATCGCCGCCGGCATGGTGGGCAGCGCGCAGGGCTGGAAGGAGGCGCCGTATGTGAACGCGCCTGCCAGCGCCGAAGCGCTCGTCGACGGCATCGTGCGCGTGCAGGCGGCGCGCGGCGTCGCGTTGCACATCGTGCCGGGCGTGCTGCAGAACGGCGAACTGCCCAACGTCATGCGCGGCGAGGAAACGCAGATTTTCGGCGCGCTTGCGTGCGCGCAAGCATCGGCGGCCGGCAGCGGCGCGCTGATCGGCCTGCCCGGCACGCATGCCAAATGGGTGATGGTGCGCGATGCGCGGATCGAGCGCTTCGACACCTTCATGACGGGCGAAGTGTTCGCCGCGTTGTCGGAGCACACCATTCTCGGCCGCACGATGACCACGCCCGACCGCCCCGACACGGGTGCCTTCCTGCGCGGCGTGCGCGTCGCGCGCGACGAGGGCAAGGCGGGGATGCTGGCGACCATTTTCAGCACGCGCACCCTCGGCCTCACGGGGCAACTGACGCGCGAGCAGCAGCCGGACTATCTGTCGGGGCTGCTGATCGGTCACGAACTGAGCGGCCTCGAGGCGTCGCTCGCACAGCAGCAAACGACGCTCGCCGGCACCGCATTGAAGCTGATCGGCAACGAGGCGTTGTGCGAACGATATCGGCTCGCGCTGGCGCAGTTCGGCTGCCAGCAGGCGGAACTCGTCAAAGAGGCGACGGAGCGTGGCTTGTGGCGCATCGCGACGCAAGCGGGTCTCGTCGGCGAGACGCCGGGCGCGGCCCAGGCGGCGCAAAAAGCGAGCTGACGCATCCGCCAACACACGAAAGGAATCGACATGCAACTCGACCTGAATCTGCCCGCACCGTACCAGCCGCACGCCGGCCTGATGGCCGCTTTCGAAGCGTGCCCGCTCGTCGCGATCCTGCGCGGCATCACGCCCGCCGACGCCGCCGATCACGGCCGCGCCTTGTATGAAGCGGGCTTTCGCATCATCGAAGTGCCGTTGAATTCGCCGGACCCGTTCGACAGCATCGCGGCCATCCGCCACACGCTGCCTGCCGACGCCATCATCGGCGCGGGCACGGTGCTGCGCGGCGAACTCGTGCACGACGTGAAAGCGGCGGGCGGCGAGCTGATCGTGATGCCGCACAGCGACCCCGAAGTCGTGACGACGGCGAAGTCGCTCGCGATGGCGTGCGCGCCTGGCGTCGCGACGATGACGGAAGCGTTCGTCGCGCTGAAGAACGGCGCCGACGTGCTGAAGATGTTCCCCGCCGAGCAGCTTGGCTGCCAGGTCGTGAAGGCGTGGCGCGCGGTGCTGCACAAGGACGTGCCGCTGTTGCCCGTGGGCGGGATCGCGCCGGACAACATGGGGCCGTTCCTGAGCGCGGGCGCCAACGGCTTTGGCCTCGGCTCGGCGCTCTACAAGCCCGGCCAGCCGGCGACGTCGACGGCCGCGCACGCGAAGGCCTTCATCAACGGGCTGCGCATCGCGCGCGCCGGCGTGAAGAAATGAACCGCCTGCAAGGCAAAGTCGCGCTGGTGACGGGCGCGGGACGCGGAATCGGCGCGGCGATCGCGAGGGCGTTCGCACGCGAGGGCGCCGCCGTCGTGCTCGCCGAACTCGACATCGAAACGGCGCAGCGCACGGCCGCCGAGATCGCCTCGCTCGCGTCGCAAACGGGCGGCAAGACGCTCGCGGTGCAGACGGACGTCACGCAAGCGGCGTCCGTGCAGCGCGCGGTGAGCGAAGCGGAAAAGGCGTTCGGCCCAGTCGACGTGCTCGTGAACAACGCCGGCATCAACGTGTTTTGCGACCCGCTGACCATGACCGACGACGACTGGCGCCGCTGTTTCGCCGTCGATCTCGACGGCGTGTGGAACGGCTGCCGCGCGGTGCTGCCGGGGATGGTGGAGCGCGGCGCGGGCAGCATCGTGAACATCGCGTCGACACACTCGTTCAAGATCATTCCGGGCTGCTTCCCATATCCCGTCGCGAAGCATGGCGTGATCGGGCTCACGCGCGCGCTCGGCATCGAGTACGCGCCGCGCAACGTGCGCGTGAATGCGATTGCGCCGGGTTACATCGAAACGCAGTTGACGCGCGACTGGTGGAACGGCCAGGCCGATCCCGCCACCGCGCAACAGGCCACGCTCGACCTGCAGCCGATGAAACGCATCGGCAAGCCGGAAGAAGTGGCGATGACGGCTGTCTTTCTCGCGTCGGACGAAGCGCCGTTCATCAACGCGAGCTGCATTACCGTCGATGGCGGGCGCTCGGCGCTGTATCACGACTGAAGCGCGACTGACGCAAGACTGAAGTCACAAAGAACAAAGCAGTAGCGAAGGAAATAGAAAAGCAGCAAAGCCGCCTCGACGAAGGGGCGACGGTGTGAACCGCCTGACGCGCTGGCCGCGTGTGTCGATGGCGGTACAAGAAGACGCGGCCAATACCTTCTCGTTACTCATTAGTCAGGAGACACGCATCATGAAACGCAGAATTTTCCTCACGCTGGCAGCAGCGGCGACGGCGGTGCTCTTCAACGGCCCCGTCGCGCAAGCCGCCGACCAGGTCAAGATCGGCTTCCTCGTGAAGCAGCCGGAAGAACCGTGGTTCCAGGACGAGTGGAAGTTCGCCGAGCAGGCAGCGAAGGAAAAGGGCTTCACGCTGGTGAAGATCGGCGCGCCGTCGGGCGAGAAGGTGATGAGCGCCATCGACAACCTCGCTGCGCAAAAGGCGCAGGGCTTCGTGATCTGCACGCCGGACGTCAAGCTCGGACCGGGCATCGTCGCGAAGGCGAAGGCCGACAACCTGAAGATGATGACGGTCGACGACCGTCTCGTCGACGGCGCAGGCAAGCCGATCGAGTCGGTGCCGCACATGGGCATCTCGGCTTACAACATCGGCAAGCAGGTTGGCGAAGGCATCGCGGCCGAAATCAAGAAGCGCGGCTGGGACATGAAGGACGTCGGCGCCATCGACGTGACCTACGAACAGCTGCCGACGGCGCATGACCGCACGTCGGGCGCCACCGACGCGCTGCTCGCAGCCGGTTTCCCGAAGGCCAACATCATCGCCGCGCCGCAAGCGAAGACCGACACGGAAAACGCGTTCAACGCTGCCAACATCGCGCTGACGAAGAACCCGAACTTCAAGCACTGGGTCGCTTACGGCCTGAACGACGAAGCCGTGCTCGGCGCCGTGCGCGCAGCGGAAGGCCGCGGCTTCAAGGCCGACAACATGATCGGCATCGGTATCGGCGGCTCGGACTCGGCGCTCAACGAGTTCAAGAAGCCGGCGCCGACGGGCTTCTTCGGCACGGTCATCATCAGCCCGAAGCGCCACGGCGAGGAAACGTCGGAACTGATGTACGCGTGGATCACGCAAGGCAAGGAACCACCGAAGCTCACGCTGACGACGGGCATGCTGGCCACGCGCGACAACGTCGGCGAAGTGCGTGAAAAGATGGGTCTCGCATCGAAGTAAGCGAAGCGAGTGCGCGTGAGTGCCGTCGCGGCACCCACGCGCGGCGCGCGACGGGTCGGCATGAGCGGCGCGCGCGAACGGTATCTGACGCAACAGAAGCAGAAGGGCAAGCCGTCGTGCGGGCGAGGTCGGAAGGGCGCGCATGCACGAAGGTTCAATCGAAGCAACAGGAGGCAAAGTGTCAGCGACGCTGCGTTTTGACAATATCGGCAAGGTGTTTCCAGGCGTGCGTGCGCTCGACGGAATTTCTTTCGACGTGCACGCCGGCCAGGTGCATGGCCTGATGGGCGAAAACGGCGCAGGGAAATCGACCCTGCTGAAAATTCTGGGCGGTGAATATCAGCCGGACTCCGGCCGCGTGTTGATCGACGAAAACGAAGTGCGCTTCGCGAGCGCGGGCGCGTCGATTGCGGCGGGTATCGCGGTGATTCACCAGGAACTGCAATACGTGCCGGATCTCACGGTGTCCGAGAACCTGCTGCTCGGCCGCTTGCCGAACACGGTCGGCTTCGTGAAGAAGGGCGACGCGAAGCGTTTCGTGCGCGAGCAGCTCGCCGCAATGGGCGTCGATCTCGATCCGAACGCGAAGCTGCGCAAGCTTTCCATCGCGCAGCGGCAGATGGTCGAAATCTGCAAGGCGCTGATGCGCAACGCGCGCGTGATCGCACTCGACGAACCGACCAGCTCGCTGTCGCATCGCGAAACAGAAGTGCTGTTCAAGCTGGTGCGCGACCTGCGCGCCGACAACCGCGCGCTGATCTACATCTCGCACCGGATGGACGAGATCTATCAGTTGTGCGACGCGTGCACGATTTTCCGCGACGGCCGCAAGGTGGCGTCGCATCCTTCTCTGGAAGGCGTGAGCCGCGACACCATCGTCAGCGAAATGGTGGGCCGCGAAATCTCCGACATTTATGGTTACCGGCCGCGCGATCTCGGCGAGGTGCGCTTCTCGGCGAAAAACATCGAGGGCCATCCGCTTGCCGAGCCCGCGAGCTTCGACGTGCGGCGCGGCGAAATCGTCGGCTTCTTCGGTCTGGTGGGCGCGGGCCGCAGCGAACTGATGCACCTGATTTACGGCGACGACCCGAAGAAGGGCGGCGAACTCGTGCTCGACGGCAAGCCGATCAAGGTGAAGAGCGCAGGCGAAGCGATCCGCCAGGGCATCGTGCTGTGCCCGGAAGACCGCAAGGAAGAAGGCATCGTCGCGATTGCGTCGGTGGCTGAGAACATCAACATCAGCTGCCGCCGTCACTATCTGAAGGCGGGGCTGTTTCTCGATCGCAAGAAGGAAGCGGAGACGGCCGACCGCTTCATCAAGCTGCTGAAGATCAAGACGCCGAGCCGCCGCCAGAAGATCCGCTTTTTGTCGGGCGGCAACCAGCAGAAGGCGATTCTGTCGCGCTGGCTCGCCGAACCGGATCTGCGCGTCGTGATTCTCGACGAGCCGACGCGCGGCATCGACGTCGGCGCGAAGCACGAGATCTACAACGTGATTTATGAACTCGCCGAGCGCGGCTGCGCGATCGTGATGATTTCGTCGGAACTGCCGGAAGTGCTGGGCGTGTCCGACCGCATCGTCGTGATGCGCCAGGGGCGCATTTCCGGCGAGCTGCCGCGCAGCGCCGCCACCGAGCAATCGGTGTTGAGCCTCGCGCTGCCAAAGAGTTCGACGACGGCGCAGGCGGCCTGAACGCCCGCGCCGCGTGACACGATAACCGTACGACATCTGTAACTGACGGGACCTGCAACTGTCCTGTAACCCGTGGGGAACGGGAGGAGTGAACCAAATGCAAGCCAGAGAAAACCTCGCGCAACAGGCCGCCAAGAGCGCCGCCGACGCGCTGATTCCGCAAGCCAGCGACAAGCAGAAGTGGTGGCAGCAGATCACGGAGTACAGCCTGATCGTGATCTTTGCCGTGATGTTCATCACGATGTCGCTGACCGTCGATCACTTTTTCTCGATCGAAAACATGCTGGGCCTCGCGCTGTCGATCTCGCAGATCGGCATGGTCGCGTGCACGATGATGTTCTGTCTCGCGTCGCGCGACTTCGATCTCTCCGTCGGCTCGACCGTCGCGTTCGCGGGCGTGCTGTGTGCGATGGTGCTCAACGCAACGGGCAACACGTTCATCGCGATCATCGCGGCCGTGGTGGCCGGTTCGGTGATCGGCTTCGTCAACGGCGCCGTGATTGCGTACCTGCGCATCAACGCGCTGATCACGACGCTCGCGACGATGGAAATCGTGCGCGGCCTCGGCTTCATCGTGTCGCACGGTCAGGCGGTGGGCGTGTCGTCGGATACGTTCATCGCGCTCGGCGGCCTGTCGATGTTCGGCGTGTCGCTGCCCATCTGGGTGACGCTCGTGTGCTTCATCGTGTTCGGCGTGATGCTGAATTCGACGGTGTACGGCCGCAACACGCTCGCCATCGGAGGCAATCCGGAAGCGTCGCGTCTGGCGGGTATCAATGTGGAGCGCACGCGCGTCTACATCTTCCTGATTCAAGGTGCCGTGACGGCGTTGGCGGGCGTGATTCTCGCGTCGCGTATCACGTCGGGCCAGCCGAATGCGGCCGAAGGCTTCGAGCTGAACGTGATTTCGGCGTGCGTGCTGGGCGGCGTGTCGCTGCTCGGCGGCCGCGCGACGATTTCGGGCGTGGTGATCGGCGTGCTGATCATGGGCACCGTCGAAAACGTGATGAACCTGCTGAACATCGACGCGTTCTACCAGTACCTCGTGCGCGGCGCGATCCTGCTCGCGGCGGTGTTGCTGGACCAGTTGAAGAACCGCGGTTCGCGTGACTGACGCGAGCAACCTGCACTCCATGTCAGAAGAAGGAAACCGAACGATGTCGTCTCCCGCCAACGCAACCGCGCGCGATGCGCACAGCCCGCACGCCCATTACGCGCGCTATCCGAGCCTCGTGGACCGCACGGTGCTCATCACGGGCGGCGCGACGGGCATCGGCGCGTCGTTCGTCGAGCATTTCGTGGCGCAGGGCGCACGCGTCGCGTTCTTCGACATCGACGAAACGGCGGGCGACGCGCTCGCCGATCAGCTCGGCGATTCGCGCCACAAGCCGCTTTTCCTGCGCGTCGATCTGACGGACATCGACGCACTGAGAAAAGCGATCGCCGACGTGCGCGCGGCGCTCGGCCCGATTGCCGTGCTGGTGAACAATGCGGCGAACGACAAGCGTCACAAGATCGAAGACGTCACGCCCGAATCGTTCGACGCGGGCATCGCCGTCAACATCCGTCACCAGTTTTTCGCGGCGCAGGCCGTCGCGGAAGACATGAAGGCGGCCAAAGGCGGCTCGATCATCAACCTCGGTTCGATCAGCTGGATGCTGAAGAACGGCGGCTTTCCCGTCTATACGCTGGCGAAGTCGGCGGTGCAGGGGCTCACCAAGGGACTCGCGCGCGATCTCGGTCCCTTCAACATTCGCGTCAACGCGCTGGTGCCCGGCTGGGTGATGACGGAGAAGCAAAAGCGCCTGTGGCTCGACGACGCCGGCCGGCTCGCGATCAAACAGGGCCAGTGCATCGAGGGCGAGCTGCTGCCTGAAGACCTCGCGCGCATGGCGCTCTTCCTCGCCGCCGACGACAGCCGCATGATCACCGCGCAGGACATCATCGTGGACGGAGGCTGGGCATGAGCGACGCAGTCACGAACGGTCAGGCGGCACTGCTCGTCGATTCGAAGTGCACATTGGGCGAAGGCGCGACCTGGGACGCGCGCGCGGGCCTCTTCTACTGGACCGATATCGAAGGCGCGCGCCTGTGGCGCTACGATCCGCGCGATGGCCGCAGCACGTTCTGGCGCATGCCCGAGCGGCTGTCCACGTTCGCGTTGTGCGCCGATCCGCATTACATGCTGTTGGGTCTGGCGTCGCGGCTCGCTTTCTTCGACCTTGCAACGGGTGAGATCGAGCACATCGTCGATGTCGAGCCGGGCATGAACACACGCGTCAACGACGGGCGTTGCGACCGTCAGGGGCGCTTCGTGTTCGGCACGAAGGACGAGGCGTCGCCTGTGCAGCCCATCGGCGGGTTCTACCGGTTGAATCACGATCTGTCGCTGGAAAGATTGCCATTGCCAGCGCCCGCAATTTCGAACAGTATCGCGTTCAGTCCCGACGGCGCGACGATGTACTTCTGCGATTCGCCGACGCTCGAAATCCGCGCGTGCGATTACCACGCGGACGGCAGCGTGACGAACGAGCGCCTGTTCGTGAAGCTGACGGACAAGACGGGCGAGCCGGACGGCTCGGCCGTCGATAGCGAAGGCGGCCTGTGGAACGCGCAGTGGGGCGGACGGCGCGTCGTGCGCTACGATGCGCTCGGGGTGGAAACCGAGCGCATCGATGTGCCGACGGCGCAGCCTAGCTGCGTCGCGCTGGGCGGCGCGCACCTTGCCACGCTGTATGTGACGAGCGCGCGCGTCGGTCTCGATGCTGAGGCGCTGGCGGGCGACACGCGTGCCGGTGGCGTGTACATCGCGACGCAACGTCGGCGCGGCTTGCGGGAGCCGGTGTTCAAGGGCTCGCCGGCGTCGCGGGCGTCGAAGCCGTAACCGGCCGACGTCGGCAACTGTCGCCCAGGCCGGAAACCGATCAGCTGAAGCAACGGAAGCAACCGAAGCAGGGCCGTCGCAGCATGCAACGAAGACCCAAGAGGCGGCCGCACCGTCGCGCCGCCCGTATAAGCCGCCGTCCGTACTTCAAAGGGCAGACGGCGCTCTCCGATGCCTCTCGTGGGAGTTTGATATGACTGTCGCGGATTCCGCTGTCCCGTCTTCTCCACAATCCCGCGCGCGCCGCGCACGCCTCGCGGCCGCCGTGCAGCCGGTGCTGGCCGGGCCGAGCACGTCGGCCGTGGCCGTGGGCTCGACCAGCGCCGCGTCCGGCGACGTCGCGTGCGTGACGCTCGCCAATTCACTCTTGAGACTCGATGTCGTGCCGTCGCTCGGCGGCGGCATCACGCGCTTCGACTTTCGCAACGAAGGCACGCTGGTGCCCGTGTTCAGACGCTGCCGCCATGTCGCGGCCAATACGGATGCGAACGAACTCGCCTGCTATTCACTGCTGCCGTACTCGAACCGGATCGGCGGCGGGCAATTCCGGCTCGGCGAGCGCGCGATCGACGTGCCGTGCAACCGCGCGGGCGAACCGCTGCCGATTCACGGCGACGGCTGGCTCGCGAAGTGGGACGTGGCCGCGGCGGACCAGGAAAGCGTCACGCTGACGCTCGACCGGCGCGACGGCAAGCCGTATGCGTATCGCGCGACGCAAACCTACACGCTCGACGGCGCGACCCTCGTCATCACGCTCGAAGTCGAAAACACCGGCCGCGACGCGATGCCGTTCGGGCTGGGCGTGCATCCGTTTCTGGTGCGCGACGCCGACACGCAACTGTCGGCAGCGGCGGCGGGCCTGTGGCTCGCCGGCGACGACTGGCTGCCCGTACGCCATGTGCCCGTGCCGCCCGCGTGGCAATTCGGCGTTGCGTATCCGTTGCCGCGCAGCGTCGTCAATCATGCGTTCACGGGCTGGAGCGGACACGCGACGGTCGTGTGGCCGAAGCGGCGCCTGTCGCTGACGATGTCGGCGAACACCGAGTACTACATTCTTTACACGCCGGCGTCGAAGGACTTCTTCTGCTTCGAACCCGTCGATCACCCGATCAACGCGATGAACCTGCCGGGCGGCGCGGCCGCCAACGGCATGACGATGCTCGCGCGCGGCGAGCGGCTCGTGCGCTCGTTCAGCTTCGCCGTCGAGCGCACGGGTCTGCGCGCGGTCGCGGGCGGGCGCGGCGCGAAGCGGGGCTAGCTTCGCCGCTCATGGCGTGCCAATTGTGCGACTGAGTGCGCGACTGAGTGCGCGGCTACCTGCGCGGCCAGATAGCGCGACGCGGCCCGCGCCCGGGCGGGCTCACATCGTCCGGCGCGAGTAAAATACGCGCCTCATCCGTCACCGAAGCGCCGCGAGATTTTCCATGTCCACATTCATCCAGACGCTCGACCACGCATGGCACACGACCCAATCGCTGCTGTGCGTCGGCCTCGATCCTGAGCCGTCGAAGTTTCCCGGCGCCTACGCCAACCGTTCGGACGCGATCTTCGACTTCTGCAAGAAGATCGTCGATGCGACCGCGCCGTATGCGTCGTCCTTCAAGCCGCAAATCGCGTACTTCGCCGCCCATCGCGCGGAAGAGCAGCTCGAACAGCTGATCGCGCACATTCATCTGAAGCATCCCGCTCTGCCCGTGATTCTCGATGCGAAGCGCGGCGACATCGGCAGCACGGCCGAGCAGTACGCGCGCGAAGCGTTCGACCGCTATCGCGCGGACGCCGTCACGGTGAATCCGTACATGGGCTTCGATTCGATCGAGCCGTATCTCGAACACGATGGCAAGGGCGTGATCGTGCTGTGCCGCACGTCGAACCCGGGCGGCTCGGACCTGCAGTTTCTCGAAGCGGGCGGCCGTCCGCTGTATCAGACCGTCGCGCAACTCGCGGCGCAAAAGTGGAACGCGAAAGGGCAACTCGGGCTCGTGGTCGGCGCGACGTTCCCGAAGGAAATCGAAGTGGTGCGCGGGATCGTCGGCGATATGCCGCTGCTGATTCCGGGCATCGGCGCGCAAGGCGGCGACGTCGAGGCGACCGTGAAGGCGGGACGCACGGCGGCGGGAACGGGCATGCTGATCAACTCGTCGCGCGCGATCCTCTACGCAAGCAAAGGCGACGACTGGGTGGAAGCCGCGGCGCAAGCGGCGAAAGATACGCGCGATCGCATCAACGCGTTTCGCTGACGTGCGCTGCGGGCGCGCCGAGCCGGTTGTGCTCAGCGGCCAGCCGGCCCGAGCCTGATGATCCGATCCCGATGCTGCGGATACTCGCGCAGCAGTGATTCGACGTCGGCAATCTCGAACTCGCTGAATTCGAACCCCGGCGCGACCGTGCAGCCGACGAGCGCCATATTCGCCGCACCGTTTGCCTCGTCGCACTGGGCGGCGAACCATCGGCCGGCGGGCACGACAGCCTGAAAGACACAATCGGGATGCTCGAGCGCATCGCCGAGCCGGTGCACGGCGAGCGCGCCATCGTCGTCGAGCACGTAGACGTTCAGCGGATCGCCGGCGTAGAAGTGCCAGACCTCGTCGGAGCGAATCCGATGCCACGCGGAATGCGCGCCGTCGCAGAGCAGGTAGTAGATCGCCGTGGACGCCGAGCGCGGATCGGCGGAGCCGTCGCGGCGCACGACATGCGCCGCACGATACGTCTCGCGAAAGAAGCCGCCTTCGGGATGCGGTTGCAGATCGAAGCGGCGAATCAGTTCGTCGCGGTCGTGACGCGTGGCCATCTGCGTTTTAGCGTTCGCGTTCGTCGAGCAGGGTCAGAAGGCCGCGCAATGCATGAGTCGCGGCCTGCACCCGCACGCGCTCGCGATCGCCCTTGAACACCAGCGTCTCGACGACGGTGTGAAGCCGGTTGCTCCATCCGAAGCAGACCATGCCGACGGGTTTCGTCTCCGTGCCGCCGCCGGGCCCGGCGACGCCCGTAATCGACACGGCCACCTGCGCGCGCGAATTGCGCAGCGCACCTTCGACCATCGCCCGCGCCACGGGCTCGGACACCGCGCCGTGCTTGTCGATCAGATCGGCGGGCACGCCGATCATCTCGCTCTTTGCCTGGTTCGAATACGTAACGAAGCCGCGCTCGAACCAGCCGCTGCTGCCGGAAATATCGGTGATGGCCGTCGCGACCATGCCGCCCGTACAGGATTCGGCCGTGGCAAGCATCAGCCGCTCGTCCCGCAGACGATTGCCGACGCGAATGGCGAGTTGGTGAACGACGGAATCGGTAGGCATGCTGGCCTCGGGTAGGAGACGTGACGAGAGGAGGAAAACGTCAGACCGACATCCGCCAGAGCGCAATCACGAGCAACGTGAAAAACGCCGCGACGAGATCGTCGAACATGATGCCAAAACCACCTTTCAGTCTGCGATCGAAATAACGGATGGGGGGCGGCTTGACCATGTCGAAGAAGCGGAACACGACGAAGGCCCACAGCTGGCCGGTGAAATCGGCGGGCGTCACGATCAGCAGCACGAGCCAGAACGCGACGATTTCGTCCCACACGACGCACGACGGATCTTCAATGCCGAGTCTGTTCGCCGTGAAGCTGCAGATGCCGATGCCGGCGACGAACCCGGCCACGATCAGAATGCCCCATTCGATGACCGTGAGCCGCGCGCTGAACGCAGCGAACGACGCCCACGCGAACAGCGTGCCGATCGTGCCGGGCGCGACGGGCGACAGGCCGCTGCCGAAACCCAGCGACAGGATATGAAGCGGATGCGACAGCATGAAGCGCGCACTCGCGCGGCGCGGCTTCGGCGCGCGCGGCTTGCCTTGCGGCTCGCCGTTCGTGGTTGCGCTGGAGATACCGTCGCGCGCGGCGCCTGACGCGTCCGACGAACCGGGTTGTCCGCCCGTTGGCGCGTCGGAGAAACTGCCGGCGGGGCCAAACGAGGATTCATTCTGCATGGAAATGATCGAAGCCTTGCAACGTCAAAGTAAGGGGAGCGCCCGACGCATCGTGCCACGCGATCATGGGCGCTGCGGTGGAAACCGCGCCTGCCGGATCGGGCGCAGTTATTGTACCGATGCGCGTCACGGGCACGCGCGCCTGTTGACCTGCCGCAACGACGGCTTCGCGTAAGGTGGACGGCGCGGTGAAGCACAGTTCGTAGTCGTCGCCGCCCGCGATCGTGCAGCGCCGCTGGACGTCGGCGGGAAGGCGGCGCAGCGCGTCGGAACGCGGCAGCGCGTCGGCATCGACGGACGCGTTGACCTGCGAGCGCTCCAGAATGTGCATCAGGTCGCCCGCAAGACCGTCCGAGATGTCTAGCGCGGCCCGCGCGATGCCGCGCAGCGCGAGGCCCAGCGCGACGCGCGGCTCGGGCCATTCCATGGCGCGGCGGAATGTCGCAGCGTCGCTGGCATCGGCGCTCCACTCGCCGCGCTGCACGCCCAGGCTCGCGCGCGCGTCGCCCAGCGTGCCCGAGACCCAGATGTCGTCGCCGGGCTGCGCGGCGTCGCGGCGCAACGCCGCTTGCGGCGGCACCGAGCCGAACACGGTGATGCACAGATTCAGCGGCCCGCTCGTCGTGTCGCCGCCGACCAGTTCGCAGCCGTGACGCCCGGCCAGCTCGAACAGGCCGTCGCTGAATGCCGAGAGCCAGTCGGCGTCGGCCTTCGGCAGTGAGAACGCCAGTGTGAACGCCTGCGGCTTCGCGCCCATCGCCGCGAGGTCCGACAGGTTCACGGCGAGCGCCTTGTGTCCGAGCGCCTTCGGATCGACATCGGGGAAGAAATGGCGGCCTTCAACCAGCATGTCCGTCGAAATGGCGAGCATCTCGCCGGCGGGCGGCGCAAGCAGCGCGCAGTCGTCGCCGATTCCGAGGGCGGCCCCTTGCGGATGAGGCAAAGCGGACGCGCGGCGCGCGAAGAAGCGGTCGATCAGCGAAAACTCTGAGAGCATAACCAGGCGTGAAGTGCGAAAAGCGATCGGGCGAGATCGGTCGATATGCGTAACGAAGCGCGTAACGAACGGCATAACAAACCGTGTAACGAACCGTGTAACAAGCCGTGGAACAAGCGGGAACAGGCGCGAACACGACGTCAAACGCGTGCATTGTAGTCGCGGCATCGGTCGGGCCATGCGGTGCGCCTGCCTTTCACGCGCTTTCAGTCGCGGCAGTTGCACCCGGATTGCAGGGTTCGACTTTTGGGATTGGCGCTACAATGCGATCGAACATCTATTCTAATCCGCACTTCCAAGTCCGCTTATGTCGACTCCCGTCAATACCAAACTCCGCGAAGCCGCTCTCGATTATCACGAATTCCCGACTCCCGGGAAGATCGCGATCGCGCCCACCAAGCAGATGATCAACCAGCGCGACCTCGCGCTGGCGTACTCGCCGGGCGTCGCGTTCGCGTGCGAGGCGATCGTCGAGAACCCGTTGAACGCCGCCCGCTTCACGGCGCGCAGCAACCTGGTCGGCGTCGTGTCGAACGGGACGGCCGTGCTCGGCCTCGGCAACATCGGGCCGCTCGCGTCCAAGCCCGTCATGGAAGGCAAGGCCGTCCTGTTCAAGAAGTTCGCCGGCATCGACGTGTTCGACATCGAGCTGAACGAGACGGACCCGCACAAGCTGGTCGAGGTGATCGCCGCGCTGGAGCCGACTTTCGGCGGCATCAACCTCGAAGATATCAAGGCACCGGACTGCTTCATCGTCGAGCGCGAATGCCGCAAGCGCATGAAGATTCCCGTCTTCCATGACGACCAGCACGGCACGGCCATCGTCGTCGCGGCAGCGGTGACCAACGGCCTGAAGGTGGTCGGCAAGAGCATCAAGGAAGTCAAGCTGGTTGCGTCGGGCGCGGGCGCGGCGTCGCTCGCCTGTCTGAACCTGCTCGTCGATCTCGGCCTGCCGCTCGAAAACATCTTCGTGACCGACCTGGCGGGCGTGGTCTACAAGGGCCGCACGGAACTGATGGACCCGGACAAGGAGCGCTTCGCGCGCGAAACGGACGCGCGCACGCTGTCGGAAGTGATGAGCGGTGCGGACGTGTTCCTCGGTTTGTCGGCAGGCGGCGTGCTAAAGCAGGACATGGTCAAGCAGATGGCCGACAAGCCGCTGATCCTCGCGCTCGCCAATCCGACGCCGGAAATCCTGCCGGAACTGGCGCTCGAAGTGCGCCCGGACGCCGTGCTCGCGACGGGCCGCACCGACTATCCGAATCAGGTCAACAACGTTCTGTGCTTCCCGTTCATCTTCCGCGGCGCGCTCGACGTCGGCGCGACGGTGATTACGAAGGAAATGGAAATTGCCGCAGTCAACGCGATTGCTGAGCTTGCCCGCCAGGAACAGTCTGACATTGTCGCGACGGCTTACGGCATTCAGGATCTGTCGTTCGGTCCGGAATACCTGATCCCGAAGCCGTTCGATCCTCGCCTGATCGTCCAGATCGCGCCCGCCGTTGCGCAGGCGGCGATGGATTCGGGCGTCGCGACGCGTCCGATCGAGGACATGGAGGCGTACAAGCAGCATCTGCAGCAGTTCGTCTATCACAGCGGCACCACGATGAAGCCGATCTTCCAGCTGGCGCGCGGCGTCGAGCCGGAGAAGAAGCGCATCGTGTTCGCGGAGGGCGAGGAAGAGCGCGTGCTGCGCGCGGTGCAGATCGTCGTCGACGAAAAGCTCGCGAAGCCGATCCTGATCGGCCGACCGGCCGTGATCGAGCAGCGCATCGCGAAGTACGGCCTGCGGCTCGTGAACGGCCAGGACTACACGATCGTCAACACGGACCACGACGAGCGCTATCGCGATTTCTGGCAGACGTATCACAAGATGATGTGCCGCAAAGGCTTCACCGAGCAGATGGCGAAGCTGGAAATGCGCCGCCGCACGACGCTGATCGGCTCGATGCTCGTCACGAAGGGCCACGCTGACGGCATGATCTGCGGCACGGTGAGTACGACGCACCGCCATCTGCACTTCATCGATCAGGTGATCGGCAAGAAGGACGGCGCAAAGGTCTACGCCGCGATGAACGCGCTGGTGTTGCCCGGCCGGCAGATTTTCCTCGTCGACACGCACGTGAACGTCGATCCGAGCGCGGAAGAGTTGGCCGAGATCACGATCATGGCGGCCGAAGAAGTGCGCCGCTTCGGTATCGAGCCGAAGATCGCGCTCCTGTCGCACTCGAACTTCGGTACAAGCAATGCGCCTTCTGCGCAGAAAATGCGCGACGTGCTGGCTATCCTGCAGGAACGCGCGCCGCATCTGCAGGTGGACGGCGAGATGCACGGTGACCTCGCGCTCGACGCCAACCTGCGCAAGGAAATCCTGGCCGAGTCGACGCTGGAGGGCGACGCGAACCTGCTGGTGCTGCCGAACATCGACGCCGCGAACATCTCGTACAACCTGCTGAAGACGGCGGCCGGCAACAACATCGCGATTGGGCCGATCCTGCTGGGCGCGGCCAAGCCGGTGCATGTGCTGACCCCGTCGGCGACGGTTCGCCGGATCGTCAACATGACGGCGCTGCTCGTCGCCGATGTGAACGCGGCGCGTTGACTCCGCGCATTGTCCCGCTGCTGGCGATTTCGCCAGCGCGGGCAAAAAAAAAGCGTGCCCGCAATGGGCACGCTTCCAGATGATGGCCGGGAATGAGGCCATCCTGCAAAAGGCCGACGCGTGACAGCGCCCGCAGCACGCGGACCGTCCGGACGACGAGGCATGAAAGCCGTCCCAACATCTGCCTGAAGGTAAGTTTATCTCGCTCGAGATAACGCCTGCGTTGAAATTCGTCAAAACCGATGTCGGCAGCCGGGCAATTTCGCCCCGGCCGGTCTTTCGTCTGACTAAAGAACATTGATTCCAAAAGACATTAGCGATACCCTTACGTCTTTCATGGTCGTCAAACTCGTTAGTCAACAGCGGGAATTCTGATTCATGGCACGCAGGTGGCTTCGCGACGGCGTGCTGGTCGCCGCCTTGATGGCCGGCGGTCTCGCCGGCGGCGGCGTGTCCACCGGCGCATTGGCCAGACAGGCTCAGCAGGAACAGGTCGGCGGCACCGTTGCGCTGGCGCAGTTGCCGCCGGAGGCCGTCAAGACATTGAACTTGATTGCAGCCGGCGGGCCTTACCCGTATGAAAAGGACGGCGTCGTATTCGGCAATCGTGAGCGGTTGCTGCCTTCGCACCGGCGCGGCTATTACCACGAATACACCGTTCCCACGCCAGGCGCCCGTGATCGCGGCGCCCGCCGCATTGTCTGTGGAGGGCCGCTCAGGCGGACCGACAACTGTTATTACTCAGACGACCACTACACCAGTTTCAATCGCATCATTGAATGACATCGGGATAATCGGCATGAGCGACAACATCTACGCGCACGACTCGAAAGTCGCGACGGATCTTTTCGCGGCCGGCGACGGCAATCTGTTTCAGCGCGTCATGCAGATGCGCGATGCCGGCCAGGCCCGTGACGACCAGAACGAAGCCAGTACGGGCCTTTCATCGGAAGAGGAGCGCATGAGTCTTTTCCAGACCGTACGACCGAACATCGTGCAATCGATCCGCGCGTTTCGCGTACAGGATCTCGCCGACGAGGCGAACCGGCTTGGTCAGCATTTTCTTTATGCCTATGTCGGCAATGCGCAGTCCAAGCAGGAGGTCATGGAGACGATTGCGACGTCGTTCCTGTTTCCGAAGCACTTTGGCAAGAACTACGACGCGCTGTACGACTCGCTGACCGATCTGGTCCACAAGGCGGGCGCCCAGCCGGGTTTCGTGATCGTGCTCGAAGCGTTGCCAATCGCCACCAAGTTCGACAAGGAAGCGCGCGAAACGCTGCTCGACGTATTCCGCGAGGCGGCCGAGTTCTGGGCGGAGCGCAAGGTTGCGTTCCGCGTTTTCTACTCATTTGCGTGAGTTGTGGGCAGATGATGTCGCATTCGTCACAGTAAGCTGACGTCGTCTGAATTCGCACCGAAATGAGAAAGGCCCGCCAGAAGGCGGGCCTTTCTCATTTGGAGGGCGGGCGGAACGCTTCTGCGCCCAGGCCGCGCTGTCGATCCGCTGTCGCTTACCAGCCGCCCCAGCGCGCGGCCAGCGCGGACAGCACCGCGATTCCCGCCGTTTCCGTGCGCAGCACGCGCGGGCCAAGTCCAACGGCCATGAAGCCGTGGCTCGAGGCGGCAGCTTCTTCGGCAGCCGAAAAGCCGCCTTCAGGGCCGACCAGCACCAGCGCGCGCACCTTCGGCGGGTTAGCGGGCAGCGCCGAGAACGGCACGTTTGCGCGCGGCGATAGCAGCAGCCGCAATTCGCCGTCGACGGGATCTTTTGGCATCGAGCCGAGCCACGTCGCCAGTTCGCGCGTCGGCATCACTTCGGGCAGGCGGTTGCGCCCGCATTGCTCGCACGACGCCTGCACGATCCGCTGCCAGTGCACCTGGCGTCGCTGCGCGCGTTCGCCGGCAAGGCGCACGACGCTCCGTGTGGTCGTGAGCGGCACGAACTCGGACGCGCCGAGTTCCGTCGCCTTTTCGATCAGCCAGTCCATCTTGTCGCTGCCGGCGATCCCTTGTGCGAGCGTCAGCTGATACGGCGGCTCCGCCTCGACATCGCGAAAATCGCCGATCCGGACAAGGGTGCCGTGTCGGTCCATCTCGACGATTTCAGCGCCGAATTCGCCGCCATTGCCGTTGAAAAGGCTCACGGTGTCGCCGGGCTGCAGACGCAGGACGCGGACGTGCCGGTTGACTTCGTCCGGCAGGGAAACGATGTCGTCGGTTCGGAGCGGGGTGCCGACGAAAAAGCGAGGCATAAGGGAAGTTCTCATTCACTCAAGACAGATGGCAGGCTAGCGCCCAGCGATAGCCGTCGGGATCTTCGATCTGGGCAAAACGATCTCCCCAGAACTGATCTTGCGGCTCGCTCAGCGACCTGGCGCCGGCCGCGACGGCCCGCGCATAAACGGCGTCGACGTCGTCGACATACAGATAAAACGATTGAGGTGCCGTCGTGCCCGCGCTTTTCGGCGTTTTTGCCGTCGCGCCGAACGCGCCTTCAGGGGCGAACATCACGATCAACTGATCCTGATAGGTCATTTCGACATGCATCACGGCGCCGTCGTCATGCACGCTGTCCCGGACATGAAAACCGAACGCCGCTTCGAAGAAGGCGATGGACGTATGCGCATCGCGAACCGTCAGATACGGCGTCAGCCACGGGACGCCGGCTGGGCGTGGGGCAGTCATCGAACTCTCCTGTAGCAGTGGGTCGTTGGCGCCATCGCCCTCGGCCGGTTTTCGCCGTGATGGCGGCCCCTGCCGGAGAAGCGATGAATTTTGCAGCAGTCTCCAAGCGAACGCTTTAAGAATCGGCTTAGTTTATCGTCTGATACGCGATGAATGGCGAACAATCAAGCCCCGGGCGACATTTCCAGGCGTGGCGCGGCGGCGGATTTCGGCAATGTGGCGGCAGGAAAATCGCGCGATTCATCAAATGTTCGCGCTTTCGCACGGGCGGCGCGAAGGCGCGTCGATGCACGCCGGATCGCTCGGGAACGCCCGTCCTATGGCCGAAAGCGAGCGCGGCTATCTGTTAGAATATCCCGCTTTGCAGCCCTGTCCGTTTGCTCTGCCCGCCTCGCGTCTCCCGGCGCCGCACCGTGCGCCGGAGCAGATCGGCCGCCGGGCTCCCGGACCCCCAACGGCGCCTTCCGCTTTTTGGACCATTCTCCGGAATCGACATGACGACCTCGTCTCCCGCCCCCACCTCCTTGATGGCCAACGCGATCCGCGCGCTGTCCATGGATGCCGTTCAACAAGCGAATTCCGGTCACCCCGGCATGCCGATGGGCATGGCCGAGATCGGCGTTGCACTGTGGTCGCGGCACCTGCGTCACAACCCGAAAAATCCGCACTGGGCCGACCGCGACCGCTTCGTGCTGTCCAACGGTCACGGCTCGATGCTGCTGTATTCGCTGCTGCATCTGACGGGCTATGACCTACCGATGGAAGAGCTGAAGAACTTCCGTCAGCTGCACTCGAAGACGCCGGGCCACCCCGAGTACGGCATCACGCCAGGCGTCGAAACCACGACGGGCCCGCTCGGCCAGGGTCTGGCGAACGCGGTCGGCATGGCGCTCGCCGAGTCGCTGCTCGCAAACGAATTCAACAAGCCGGACGCGAAGATCGTCGATCACCACACGTACGTGTTCGTCGGCGACGGCTGTCTGATGGAAGGCATTTCGCACGAAGCCTGTTCGCTCGCGGGCGTTCTGAAGCTGAACAAGCTGATCGCGTTCTACGACGACAACGGCATTTCGATCGACGGGGAGGTGGTGCACTGGTTCCACGACGACACGCCCAAGCGCTTCGAAGCGTACGGCTGGAACGTGATTCCGGGCGTGATCGGCCATGACGTCGACGCCGTCGACGCCGCCATCAAGAAAGCCAAGCAATCGGACAAGCCCACGCTGATCTGCTGCAAGACGGTGATCGGCGAAGGCTCGCCGAACAAGGCGGGCACGCACGACGTGCACGGCGCGGCGCTCGGCGAGAAGGAAGTTGCCGCTGTGCGCGAGAAGCTCGGCTGGCACTATCCGCCGTTCGTGATTCCGGAAGAAGTCTACGCAGCGTGGGACGCGAAGGAGTCGGGCGCGAAGTTCGAAGGAGCATGGAACGAGGCGTTCGCCGCTTATCAGGCGAAATACCCGCAGGAAGCGGCCGATTTCGCGCGCCGCATGGACAACAAGCTGCCCGCGGATTGGGCGGAGAAGGCGCAGGCGATCATCGCCGCCGCGAACGAGCGCGCCGAAACCATCGCGACGCGCAAGGCCTCGCAGCAAACCATCGAAGGGCTCGCAGCCGTCCTGCCCGAACTGCTCGGCGGCTCGGCCGATCTGACGGGCTCGAACCTGACCAACTGGAAGGCGGCGAAGTACGTGCGCGTCGGCGAGCAGGGCGCGGCGGGCAACTACGTCAACTACGGCGTGCGGGAATTCGGCATGAGCGCGGCCATCAACGGCCTCGCGGTGCACGGCGGCCACAAGGCGTTCGGCGGCACGTTCCTGACGTTCTCGGACTACAGCCGCAACGCGCTGCGTGTCGCCGCGCTGATGAAGTCGCCGTCCATTTTTGTGTTCACGCACGATTCGATCGGTCTCGGCGAAGACGGTCCGACGCACCAGTCGATCGAACATGTCGCGAGCCTGCGTCTGATTCCGCACATGCAGGTGTGGCGTCCGGCGGATACCGTCGAAACGGCTGTCGCGTGGACCCAGGCTGTCGAGCATCATGGCCCGTCGTGCCTGATCTTCAGCCGCCAGAATCTCGCGTTCAATCCGCGCACGGAGCAGCAGATCGCGAACATCGCGAAGGGCGGCTACGTGCTGAAAGACTGGAACGACGACATCCCCGCGCGCAAAATCATCCTGATCGCGACGGGTTCGGAAGTCGAACTGGCGATGAAGTCGGTTGAAGCGCTCGCGCGCGAAGGCATTGCGGCGCGCGTCGTGTCGATGCCGTCCACCACGGCCTTCGACAAGCAGGACGCCGAATACCGTGAACGCGTGCTGCCGCATGGCGTGCGCCGTGTCGCGATCGAAGCGGGCGTGACGGATTTCTGGCGCAAGTACGTGGGTCTGGAAGGCGGCGTCGTGGGCATCGACGTGTTCGGCGAGTCGGCCCCGGCAGGTGCGCTGTTCAAGTATTTCGGCTTCACCGTCGAGAAGGTTGTCGAGACGGCGAAGGCCGCGCTCGGCTAATCAGGGCAAACGCGCGTCGTGCGCAGGCGCTGGCAGGCAGCGTGCGCACGACGGCTTCGCATCGAACCGCCGAAGCATCAAGCAAGCATTTTTTCAGTCATCAGGAGATAAACATGACGATTCGCGTCGCAATCAACGGCTATGGCCGGATCGGCCGCAACACGCTGCGTGCCTTCTATGAAAACGGCAAGAAGCATGACCTCGAGATCGTCGCGATCAACGACCTGGGCGATGCCAAGACCAACGCGCACCTGACGCAGTACGACACGGCGCACGGCAAGTTCCCGGGCGAAGTGAGCGTCGACGGCGAGAACCTGATCGTCAACGGCGACAAGATCCGCGTGCTGGCCAACCGCAACCCGGCTGAACTGCCGTGGGGCGAGCTGGGCGTCGACGTCGTGATGGAGTGCACGGGCTTCTTCACGACGAAGGAAAAGGCGAGCGCGCACATCAAGGGCGGCGCGAAGAAAGTGATCATCTCGGCGCCGGGCGGCAAGGACGTCGACGCGACGATCGTCTACGGCGTGAACCACAACGTGCTGAAGGCCGAGCACACGGTCATCTCGAACGCATCGTGCACGACGAACTGCCTCGCGCCGCTCGTCAAGCCGCTGAACGACAAGATCGGCCTGGAAACGGGTCTGATGACCACGATCCACGCGTACACGAACGACCAGGTGCTGACGGACGTCTACCACGAAGACCTGCGCCGCGCGCGCTCGGCCACGCACAGCCAGATCCCGACCAAGACGGGCGCTGCGTCGGCTGTCGGCCTCGTGCTGCCGGAACTGAACGGCAAGCTGGACGGCTACGCGATCCGCGTCCCGACCATCAACGTGTCGATCGTCGATCTGTCGTTCATCGCCAAGCGCGACACGACCGTCGATGAAGTCAACGCGATCATGAAGGAAGCATCGGAAGGCGCGCTGAAGGGCATCCTCGGCTACAACTCGGCGCCGCTGGTGTCGATCGACTTCAACCACAACCCGGCTTCGTCGACGTTCGACGCGACCCTGACCAAGGTGTCGGGCCGTCTGGTCAAGGTGTCGAGCTGGTACGACAACGAGTGGGGCTTCTCGAACCGCATGCTGGATACGGCCGTCGCGTTCGCCAACGCGAAGTAAGCATTCCGCCTGCCGCGTTCAAGAACGCAAAAAAAGCCGCTCTTCGGAGCGGCTTTTTTTATGCGCGGCTCAGCTTCGTAAACGGGCTTGTATCAGGCGTGCGGCGTTGGGAAATACACGCCTGCGCGCTGCGCCGCGTTCGCGATGTGCTTCTCGATGGCCTTGCCGGCCGCGTGCGGATCACGCGCCTTGAGCGCATCGAGAATCAGCCGGTGCTCGTGGTACGTGGATAGCACCAGTTCACGCCGATAAAACGGCATCCGCTGGCTTTCCTTCATGATGTCCGCGCTGCTGCGCAAGATCGACTCAATGGCGGCGTTGCCCGCGATTGCCACGATCCGCATGTGAAAGTCGAAATCGAGTTGCGCGGCTTCGTCGAGGTCGCCATGGGTGAGCGCCGTTTGCAGCGCCGCAATGTTGTCCTCGAACCATTCGACGTCGTCGTCGCCGATGGCGAGCGCCGCCATCCGTGCGACGAATCCTTCCAGTGCGAAGCGCATCTGATACGTATCGGGCAGCGACGACTGATCCGCGAAACGCCACGGATGCGCCGTCGACGCTTTGGTCGATTGCACGTACACGCCCTTGCCCGGGCGGATTGTCAGCATGCCGAGCGCTTCGAGCGTCGATAGCGCCTCGCGCAGCGACGCGCGGCTGATGTCGAGCTCTTCCGACAACTGGCGCTGCGCCGGCAACAGGCTGCCGACGGGATAAGCGCCGCCCTCGATCCGCTCGCGAATGATCGCGATCGCGGCGTCGGTGACGGTGTGCGGAACGTTTTTCATGATGTCGGCGGCGGTTCAGAGCGGTCTGACCAGTATTGTAAATCCGCTTCGGCCGTCTCGTGCAAATCGGCGCGCACATGCATTTTCCGTGCGACAAGGCCGGTCAGACCACGTCGGGTAAACACCGTCCCGGCAATCCTTGACCTCACTATATCGGCTTCCTACTATTCGCCATAACAGTACTGGTCGGACCAGTATGAACAGGTGGGGCAAGATTCAATTCCTGATCGGGAGAAAGCCGTGTTGAAGTTCTTCAATTCGCTGTTTGGCCGGGTGGTGATCGCTCTCGTGGCGGGCATCGTGATCGGCGCGCTGTTTCCGCATTTCGCGCAGTCGCTGCGTCCGCTGGGCGACGGCTTTCTGAAGCTGATCAAGATGGTGATCGGACCGATCGTGTTTTGCGTCGTCGTCAGCGGCATGGCGCACGCGGGGGACCTGAAGAAAGTCGGCCGCGTCGGCCTGAAGGCCGTCGTCTACTTCGAGATCATGACGACGATCGCCCTCGTGATCGGCGCCGTGCTCGCGTATGTGACGCGCCCGGGCGTCGGCATGAACATCGATATTCATTCGCTCGACGCCGGCTCGCTCGCCACCTACACCGAGCACGCGAAGAGCCTGAAGGACACGGCGGGCTTCCTGCTGAAGATCATTCCCGACACAGCCATCGACGCGTTCGCGAAGGGCGACATCCTGCAGATTCTCGTGTTCTCCGTGCTGGTCGGTTCCGCGCTGTCGCTGCTCGGGCCTCGCGCGAAGCTCGTCAACAGTCTGATCGACGAGCTCGCGCAGGTGTTCTTCCGCGTGATGAGCTTCATCATCAAGCTCGCGCCGCTCGGCGTGCTGGGCGCGATTGCGTTCACCACGGGCACGTACGGCGTCGCGTCGCTCAAGCAGCTCGGCATGCTCGTCATCGTGTTCTACGCGAGCTGCATTGTGTTCGTCGCCGTCGTGCTGGGCATCGTGATGCGGCTTGCCGGTTTCAGCATCTTCAAGCTGATCCGCTATCTGCGCGAAGAGCTGTCGATCGTGCTCGGCACGGCTTCGTCGGACGCCGTGCTGCCGCAGATCATGCGCAAGCTCGAATGGATGGGTGTGAAGGATTCGACTGTCGGCCTCGTGATTCCGACGGGCTATTCGTTCAACCTCGACGGTTTCTCGATCTATCTGACGCTCGCTGTGATCTTCATCGCGCAGGCCACGAACACGCCGCTGTCGACGCACGATCTGATCGTCGTCGTGCTGGTGTCGTTGATCACGTCGAAGGGCGCGCACGGCATTCCCGGCTCGGCCATCGTGATTCTCGCCGCGACGCTTTCCGCGATTCCCGCGATTCCCGTGCTCGGCCTCGTGCTGATCCTGCCCGTCGACTGGTTTGTCGGCATCGCCCGCGCGCTGACCAACCTGATCGGCAACTGCGTCGCGACGGTCGTGGTCGGCGTGTGGGAGAACGACATCGACAAGGCGCGCGCCCGCCGCGTGCTGAACCTCGACAGCGAATACCGCTTCGTGCCGACCCGCACCGATCTCGACGACGAAGCGGGCCCCGTGAACCCGGCGCACGCTGTCTGACACCGCTTTCCGCCATCTGACCGACCACCAATGGCAACGGCGGCGGGCTCGCAAGGTCCGCCGCCACTCATCACCTCACCCGACTGAACACCGAACCGATCATGGCCAATCCGATACTCGATCCGAACGCACCCGCCTTCACGCGCCGCTACATGAATCTCGCCGACCCGCGGCTGGGCGCGAAGGCACTCTTCGCCAGCGACGAATTCTTCGCGCCGAAGGAACGCATGCTCGACCCGCAGCCGGCCGTCTTCATTCCCGGCAAATACGACGATCACGGCAAGTGGATGGACGGCTGGGAGACGCGCCGCAAGCGCACGACGGGCCACGACTATTGCGTCGTGCGGCTGGCGCGGCCGGGCATCGTGCATGGCGTCGATCTCGATACGAGCCACTTCACGGGGAATTTCCCACCGGCGGCCTCGATCGAGGCCTGCTATTCGAACGACGACGTTCCCGCCGATAACGCCGACTGGCAAACCATCGTCCCCGCGACCACGCTGCAGGGCAATCAGCATCACTATGTCGAAGTGGGCGACACGCGCGCCTTCACGCATCTGCGCGTGAACCTGTTTCCGGACGGCGGGCTGGCGCGGCTGCGCGTCTACGGGCAGCCCAAGCGCGACTGGGAGCGCGTCGAGCGCGGCAGCCTCGTCGATCTGGCCGCTATCGAAAACGGCGCGTATCTCGTCGCGGCGAACAACCAGCATTTCGGACCCGCATCGCAAATGCTGATGCCGGGGCGCGGCGTCAACATGGGCGACGGCTGGGAGACGCGCCGCCGTCGGGAGCCGGGCAACGACTGGGCGATCGTCGCGCTCGCGCGGCCGGGCGTGATTCGCAAGGTCGAAGTGGACACGGCGCACTTCAAGGGCAATTTCCCCGACCGCTGTTCGCTGCAGGCGGCGTTCGTCACCGGCGGCACCGACGAATCGCTCGTCACGCAGGCCATGTTCTGGCCCGTGCTGCTGCCAGAGCAGAAGCTGCAAATGGACAACGTGCATACGTTCAGCGCGGAACTGGCGGCGCTCGGTCCCGTCACGCACGTGCGTCTGAACATCTATCCGGACGGCGGCGTGTCGCGGCTGCGTCTGTGGGGCGAGCTCGAATAACGTTCGGTGGAGACGGCCATGAACACACTGCGCATCGAGCGCCTGACGCGAGCAGCGTTCGCACCGTTCGGCGACGTGATCGAACTGGAGGGCGCGCGCCACTATCCCATCAACGAAGGCACGACCGAGCGCTTTCACGACCTCGCCAACGTGGACGTGAGCACGCAGGGCGGCCGGGCGCTGATCAACGTGTTTCGCGCGCAGCCGCGTGCGTGGCCGATCGACATCGCGATGATGGAGCGGCATCCGCTGGGCAGCCAGGCGTTCGTGCCGCTATCGGACGCGCCGTATCTGATCGTCGTCGCGCCGGCTGGCGAACTCGACCCGGCGAAGCTGCGCGCGTTCTCGGCACATGGCTGGCAGGGTGTCAACTACGCGAAGGGCGTCTGGCATCATCCGCTGCTGGCGCTCGGGCGCGTCAGCGATTTTCTCGTCGTCGACCGTGGCGGCGAAGGCCCGAATTGCGATGAAGTAAGGTTGCCGCAGACGTGGCGTCTGACACGTGAATCGTTCGAAACGCTCGCCGTTTAAGGGTGTTTTCGAAAATCGGTAAGCAGACAAAAGCAAAAGGCCCGGTGGGCAAACCGACCGGGCCTTTCTGCGTTCCACCTGCGCGGGCCGCTCAACGCGACGTGGCGCAAGACTCCATCAATGCTTGCGATGCGGGCAATTTTCCTTCGTGCAGGCGCCGTACAGCGCGAGCGCGTGTTCCTGCAGCTTGAAGCCGCGTTCTTTCGCAATTGCCTGCTGGCGGTTCTCGATTTCGGGGTCGAAAAATTCTTCGACCAGACCGCAGTCGATACACACCAGATGGTCGTGGTGCGTGCCTTCGTTCAGTTCAAAAACGGCTTTACCCGACTCGAAGTTACTGCGCGACAGCAGACCAGCCTGCTCGAACTGCGTGAGCACGCGATACACCGTGGCGAGGCCGATATCCAGCTCTTCATGCAACAGATTGCGGTAGACGTCTTCGGCCGTCAGATGGCGCACCGGGCTGTGCTGAAAGATTTCCAGAATCTTGAGGCGCGGTAGGGTCGCCTTGAGTCCGATATTTTTCAGATCGGTTGGATTGGTCATGGCAAGGGATCCCTAGAGTACAATGCAGGGTTCTAATAGTAATGTGAATTGCTGTTCAGGTCATCTTACACGGAAACTCGCGCGGCTCGGGAAGCCCGCACGGTGAGGGAAATGATTCCAAAAGCTCTGTTGATCAACCGGGGGAGCCGCATGCGGGGTACCTTGATCGTCGCTGCGGCCGTAGCGCTTCTTGCTGGGTGTTCCACGTATGACAGCCTGACGCAGCGCTTCGCCCAAAGCATTACGCCGTACCGCATTACCGTGGTTCAGGGCAACTTCGTGTCGAAGGAAATGGCTGCGCAGATGCAGGTCGGCATGTCGCGCGCGCAGGTCAAGCAGGTGCTTGGCACGCCGCTTCTGTCGGACATGTTCCACGCGGATCGCTGGGACTACGTGTTCTATTTCAAGCGCGGCTCGACGTCGATCGTCCAGCAGCGTGACTTCATCGTGAATTTTGCCGGCGATCGCGTCGCGAGCTGGTCGGGCGGCGACGATCTGCCGTCCAACCTCGAACTGCTCGCCGATATCGACGGCGATCGTACGGGCAAGAAGGTTTCCGTCGCACCGCAGGTCGCGAGCGCCGCGGGTGCGGCGAGCGCGCCCGTGGCGGCCGCATCGGCGCCTGCCGCGGCGCCCGCGGCGACGGTCGACACGGTCCGCTCGGCAACCTCGGACGCCTCACAGGCGGGCAGTCTGCCCATCGTCGATCCGAACGCGCAGGCCGCGCAGGCCGCGAACCGTCTGACCAACGCCGTGCAGGCCCCGGCGCCGGGCACGACGCCGTCGGTGCGCGCGAATACGCCGCCGTCCAACGGCGGCGTGCCGCAGAACTCGACGGAGCCGGGCAAGCCGCAGTTCCGCTTCACGCGTCCGCCGCCGCCGCAAATCCAAGGCGTGCCGAGCGAGAACCCGGTCGGCCCGACGGGTCCGGAAAGCAACAACGGCAAGTCGAAAGACGCGCCCGTGCAGTCGTCGCAGTCTTCTTCGCAAACGGGCACGGGAACGGGCGGCTGATTCCGTTGTCCCTACTAACGTGACGGGCGGCTTGTCCGCCCGTCGTGCTTTTTGCCGCGATGCGCCGCGATGTTGCTCCGTTTTCGCGTGTTGCTCGCTTCGTATCTTTTGCCGCCAATCGTCGCGCTGTCTTGCGGCGCGATGTTTTCGGCGCTGATTGCTGGACTACCCATGAAAATTGCCATCGCCGGCGCGTCGGGCCGCATGGGCCGGATGCTCATCGAAACCGTCCTCAATGATCCCGATGCAACGTTGTCGGGCGCGCTCGACCGCGCGGGCACACCGCAACTCGGTCAGGATGCCGGAGCGTTTCTGGGCAAAGAGACGCGCGTGCCGATTTCGGACGATATCGATGCCGTCCTCGCGCAATCCGACTATCTGATCGATTTCACGCGACCCGAAGGCACGCTCGCGCACCTCGAAGCCGCGCTGCGCACGAACACGAAGCTCGTGATCGGGACGACGGGTTTCGACGACGCGCAAAAGGCGCAGATTCGCGCCGCGTCGGAAAAAACGGGCATCGTGCTCGCGTCGAACTTCAGCGTCGGCGTGAACGTGACCATGAAGCTGCTCGAATTCGCCGCGAAGCACTTCTCGCAGGGCTACGACATCGAGATCATCGAGGCGCATCATCGGCACAAGGTCGACGCGCCGTCGGGCACGGCACTGACGATGGGCGAAGTGATCGCGGGCGCGCTCGGCCGCAAGCTCGAAGATTGCGCCGTCTATGCACGCGAAGGCGTCACGGGCGAGCGTGATCCGTCCACCATCGGTTTTTCGGCGATTCGCGGCGGCGATATCGTCGGCGATCACACGGTGCTGTTTGCGGGAATCGGCGAGCGCATCGAGATCACGCACAAGTCGGCAAGCCGTCTGTCGTACGCGCAAGGGGCGCTGCGCGCGGTGCGCTTCCTCGAAGGACATGCAAACGGCCTGTTCGACATGCAGGACGTGCTGGGCTTGCGCTAAGCCTGGCTCAGAGACTGTTCTCATCCGTCGCGGCCGGGCGGCTGCGGCGAACAGCGAAATCCGATGGCAAACACGGGCATCCTCCACTACCTGCAAACCAGCGACGCCATCACGCATGGCGTCGCGTACGTGCTGCTGGCGATGTCGGTGGCGAGCTGGTGTTTCCTGATCGTCAAAAGCTGGATGCTGAGCCGCGCGAAGCGGCAAGGGCCGCGCGCGATCGCGCGCTTCTGGCAGGCGCCGACCCTCGCCGACGGCGTCGCGGCGCTGCGTCTAGCGGATCGCGAGCACATCTTTTCTCCGTTGGCGGAAGCGGCGCTGCAGGCGTCGGAAGTCGAGGCGCCGGGCGTGCTGCTCGCGCGCGTCGAGCGCAGCGAGCGCGTGCTGCGGGCGCTGCGTCAGGCGCTGCACCGCTCGCAGCGGCGGCTGGAGTTCGGCCAGGTGCTGCTGGCGTCGGTGGGCAGCACGGCGCCGTTCGTCGGGCTGCTCGGCACCGTGTGGGGCATCTATCACGCGCTCGGCAGCATCGCGCAGAGCGGGCAGGCGATGATCGAGAACGTCGCGGGGCCAGTGGGCGAGGCGCTGATCATGACGGCCTTCGGCCTCGTCGTCGCGATTCCCGCGGTGCTCGCGTACAACGTGCTCGGGCGGATGGTGCGGCAGTTGTCGGAAGAACTCGACGGCTTCGCGCACGATCTTCATGCGTACGTCTGCGCGCCGGCGGGCGACGTCGCCGGGAACGCGCACGCCGCGCACCCCAGCGAGCGCGCCCCCGCCCGCACGCAGGTCTAAGCAGTTGTAGCAGGCAACGGGAGGCGATCACATGGCATTCGGCGGACTCGAGCGGCACAAGACAGCCGCGCCGATGGCGGACATCAACATGACGCCGCTGATCGACGTGATGCTCGTGCTGCTGGTCATTTTCATCATCACGGCGCCGCTGTTCACGCACGCGATCCGGCTGGATCTGCCGCGAGTCGCGGCCGCCGAGGCGCGCGAGACGCCGAACACCGTCACGCTGTCGATCGACGGCGCGGGCAAGATTTACTGGAACGACAAGCCCATCACGCTCGACGAGATGCGCGCGCGCTTCAACGACGCGGGCAAGCAGCAGGAGCAGCCGGAAATCCACCTGCGCGCCGAGCGTTCCACTCGCTACGAAGTGATCGCCCAGGTGATGGGCGCGGCGCAGCAGGCGGGGCTCGAACGGATCGGTTTCGTGACGGAGCCGCCAGCTGACAACGCCAAAGCGGGGCAGCAGCAGCCGGCCTCGACGGCGCGATAGGTCGAGAAGCTGCAACCGGCGGCACAGCGGTAGCAAGCCGCGACAAGCCGCAACAAGCAACAGCACGACGGGCCAACCGCCCGCTTCAGCACGAAATCGCGCGCAATCGGCGCGCAAAACGCGCGACACACCCGCATCGCGCGCGGCGCGAGCCCGGCCGAACGGTATAATCAGCCCTTTCCCCTTGACGACAGGGGAAACGATCCAAATTTCATCACGCAGCACACCGTGCCGGTGCCGACGCACCGACCAGCGGCAGGCACCGAACAGCGATCCCATCACACCATGCACGAAAAATACGTTCCCTCCGACGTCGAATCCGCCGCGCAAGGACAATGGCGCGCCACCGACGCGTACAAAACGACGGAAAAGGCCGACAAGCCCAAGTTCTATTGCGTTTCGATGCTGCCGTATCCGTCGGGCAAGCTGCACATGGGGCACGTACGCAACTACACGATCAACGACGTGATGTACCGCTATCTGCGGATGAACGGCTACAACACGCTGATGCCGATGGGCTGGGACGCGTTCGGCATGCCCGCCGAAAACGCCGCGATGGCCAACAACGTGCCGCCCGCGAAGTGGACGTATGACAACATCGCGTACATGAAAAAGCAGATGCAGTCGATGGGTCTTGCCATCGACTGGTCGCGCGAAGTCGCCACCTGCTCGCCCGACTACTACAAGTGGAACCAGTGGATCTTCCTGAAGATGCTGGAAAAGGGCATCGCGTACAAGAAGACGGGCACGGTGAACTGGGACCCCGTCGATCAAACCGTGCTCGCGAACGAGCAGGTGATCGACGGCCGCGGCTGGCGTTCGGGCGCGCTCGTCGAAAAGCGCGAAATCCCGATGTACTACATGCGCATCACGCAGTACGCGGATGAACTGCTGAACGATCTCGACGGCCTCGGCTGGCCCGAGCGCGTGAAGATCATGCAGCAGAACTGGATCGGCAAGAGCTTCGGCGTCAACTTCGGTTTTCCGTATGAACTCGACGGCGAACAGAAGCTGCTGCGCGTATTTACGACGCGCGCCGATACGATCATGGGCGTCACGTTCTGCGCGGTCGCCGCCGAGCACCCGCTCGCGACGCGTCTCGCGCAAGGCCGTCCGGAACTGCAGGCGTTCATCGACGAATGCAAGCACGGCGGCGTCGCCGAAGCCGACATGGCGACGATGGAAAAGAAGGGCATGGCCACGGGCTTTTTCGTCAAGCATCCGCTGACGCATGAGAAGGTCGAGGTCTGGATCGGCAACTACGTGCTGATGAGCTACGGCGAAGGCGCCGTGATGGGCGTGCCCGCGCACGACGAGCGCGACTTCGCGTTCGTGAAGAAGTACGGCATTCCCGTGAAGCAGGTGGTGGCCGTCGAAGGCAAGACGTTCTCGACGGACGCATGGCAGGAGTGGTACGGCGACAAGGAAAACGGTGTCCTGATCAATAGCGGCAAGTACAACGGACTGAAGTACGCGGAAGCCGTCGATGCGATCGCGGCCGACCTGAAAGCGCTCGGACTCGGCGACAAGCAGGTCACGTGGCGTCTGCGCGATTGGGGCATTTCGCGCCAGCGTTACTGGGGCACGCCGATCCCGATCATCCACTGCCCGTCGTGCGGCGACGTGCCCGTGCCGGAAAAGGATCTGCCCGTCGTGCTGCCCGAAGACCTCGTGCCGGACGGCACGGGCAATCCGCTCGCGAAGTCCGAGGCGTTCCTGAACTGCACGTGCCCGACGTGCGGCGCGCCCGCCAAGCGCGAAACGGACACGATGGACACGTTCGTCGATTCGTCCTGGTACTTCTATCGCTACGCGGCACCCGACGCGAAGACGATGGTCGACGAGCGCACCGATTACTGGATGCCGATGGACCAGTACATCGGCGGCATCGAGCACGCCATTCTTCACCTGCTGTACTCGCGTTTCTGGGCGAAGGTTTGCCGCGATCTGGGCATCGTGAAGTTCGGCGAGCCGGCGAAGAACCTGCTCACGCAAGGCATGGTGCTCAACGAAACGTACTACCGCGAAAACGAAGCGGGCAAGAAGACCTGGTACAACCCGGCCGATGTGACCGTCACGCACGACGACAAGGGCCGCCCCGTCGGCGCGACGCTCAATGCCGACGGCCAGCCCGTCGAGCTGGGCGGCGTCGAGAAGATGTCGAAGTCGAAGAACAACGGCGTCGATCCGCAGGTGCTGATCGACCAGTACGGCGCCGATACCGCGCGTCTTTTCACGATGTTCGCGGCACCGCCCGAGCAGCAGCTGGAATGGTCGGGCGCGGGCGTCGAGGGCGCGAGCCGCTTCCTGCGTCGCGTGTGGGCGTACGGCCAGGCGAACGAAGCCGCGCTGTCGCAGCGCGCCACGTTCGACGCCGTCACACTCGCCGATGCCGACAAGACCCTGCGCCGCGAAATCTACAGCGTGCTGAAGCAGGCCGATTTCGACTACCAGCGTCTGCAGTACAACACGGTCGTGTCGGCGGCAATGAAGATGCTCAACGCGATCGAGAGCGCGAAGGGCGCGAGCCATCCCGTGCTGCGCGAAACATACGGCGTGCTACTGCGCGTGCTGTACCCCGTCGTGCCGCACATCACCTTCCAGCTGTGGCAGGAACTCGGCTATGCAGACGAGTTCGGCGGGCTGCTCGACGCGCCGTGGCCGAAGGTCGACGAGAAGGCGCTCGAGCAAAGCGAGATCGAACTCGTGCTGCAGGTGAATGGCAAGGTGCGCGGCGCCGTGACGGTCGCGAAGAACGCATCTCGCGAAGCGATCGAGGCCGTCGCGCTCGCACACGAGATGTTCGCCAAGTTCAGCGAAGGCAAGCCGGCGAAGAAGGTGATCGTCGTGCCGGGCCGTCTCGTGAACGTGGTCGTCTGACGGACGTGACCAGCGCTAACTGCGAACCAGGAGCCCATGTGACTCGCAGATCGTTTTTGACTTTCGCATGCAGCGCGGTGCTGCTGTCCGCGTGCGGCTTCCAGCTGCGCGGCCAACAGGACTACGCGTTCAAGCGTCTGGCTATCACGGGCGCATCGGCGCCCGTTTCCGCGCGCCTGACGCGTATGGTGCAGGGCGGCAGCGACACGGTGATCGTGAATTCGCCTGTCAACGCCGACGCAATCCTGCAGGTCACGGAAGCGCGCGGCAGCAGCGTGCTGACGCTGAACTCGCTGGGCGTGGTCGAGGAATACGCGCTCGACTACTGGCTGAGCTACACGGTGCGCGGCGCGGACGGCACGCTGCTGATTCCGCCCAGTTCGATTCACCTGAACCGCGCGATGACATACAGCGACCAGTTCTCGCAGGCAAAGGCCTCCGAAGCGGACATCCTCTACGCGGACATGCAGAACGATGCCGTCGATCAGTTGATGCGGCGTCTGGCCGTCGTGAAGTCGCTGCATCCCGCGCCGGGCCAAGAAGTGCCGGGCGTGTCGCCGCGCGCGCCGCTGCCGCCGCCGCCGCTTTGACCGGCTTTGATCCACTGATTCGAACCGTTTCACTCTCGTTCATCCGTCGCCATGCAATTGCGTCTTGACGCGCTCGAAGCGCATCTCGGGAAAGGACTCGCCGCCCTGTACGTCGTGTACGGCGACGAGCACCTGCTCGCGCAGGAAGCGTGCGACCGCATCCGCGCTGCGGCGCGCGCGAACGGCTTCACGGATCGCACGGTGTTCACGGTCGAGCGCAGTTTCGACTGGAGTTCGCTGCTCGGCGCAAGCCAGTCGATGTCGCTGTTCGGCGACCGGCAACTGGTCGAGTTGCGCATCCCTACGGGCAAGCCCGGCAAGGAAGGCGCGGACGCGCTGAAGACACTCGCGGCATCGGCGAATCCCGACGTGCTCACGCTCGTCACGTTGCCGCGCCTCGAC
>BBSL01000057.1 GCA_001319865.1 Burkholderia sp. E7m39
GCAATTGCCCGGCTGGGTCGGGCAGCGTCTTGCGCAGCAAGGCCAGCGCGTCGCGCCGGGCGATGACGGCAAGCGCGCGCTGCAGTTCATCGCGGAGCGCGTCGAAGGCAATCTGCTCGCCGCGCATCAGGAAATCCAGAAGCTCGGGCTGCTGTATCCGGCGGGCGTGCTGAGCTTCGAGCAGATTCACGACGCCGTGCTGAACGTCGCACGCTACGACGTGTTCAAGCTCAACGAAGCGATGCTGGCGGGCGATGTGAGCCGGCTGTCGCGGATGATCGACGGCCTGAAGGGCGAAGGCGAGGCCGCCGTGCTCGTGCTGTGGGCCGTCGTCGAAGAGATTCGCACGCTGTTGCGGATCAAGCGCGGCGTCGAGGCGGGCAAGCCGCTCGCGATGCTGCTGCGCGAAAACCGCGTGTGGGGCCCGCGCGAGCGGCTCGTCGGGCCGGCGCTGTCGCGCGTGACGGAAGCCGCGCTCGAAAGGGCGCTGGCGCTCGCGGCGAAGCTCGACCGGCAGGTGAAGGGCTTGTCGGGCGGCACGCCGGGCAATCATCGCAATGATCCGCCGCCTGATCCGTGGGCCGGACTGTTCGAACTCGCGATGAGCGTGGCGGGCGCTGCGCCCGCTTCGCATGCGCAAGCCGGCGGCGCGCGTTCCGCCCCAGCGCGACCGGGCCCAACGCGACCGGCGCCGATGCGCCGACCGTCGTAGGCTGTCGCCTGCGCGACGGATCAGGCAGAGGGACGCGCTTATCGGGCGCAGACGCCAGATTCATCGCAGACGCGGCGCGGCAGCCTGCCCCAGCCTTGTGACACGGCGCCCCGGCGCTGAGCAGACAACTGTCGCACGTCATACAATCGTCGCAACGTTCCGCTTACTGCAATTGTTCGCCGCGCTTCGCATGCATTCGAAGCAACACGCGGCACAACGGGAATCATCATGGATATCGACCAGTACATGACCGACCTTGGCCGCCGCGCGCGTCACGCATCGCGCGCGATGGCGCGGGCGTCGACGGCGGCGAAAAATGCCGCGCTCGAAGCGGTCGCCGTCGCGATCGAGCGCGACACGCAAGCGCTGAAGGAAGCGAATGCCCGCGATCTGGCGCGTGCCCGCGACAAGGGTCACGACGCCGCCTTCATCGATCGCCTGACGCTGTCGGACAAGGCGCTGAAAACGATGGTGGAAGGCTTGCGGCAAGTGGCCGCGCTGCCCGATCCCATCGGCGAAATCAGCAACATGAAGTATCGGCCGAGCGGTATCCAGGTCGGCCAGATGCGCGTGCCGCTCGGCGTGATCGGCATCATCTACGAATCGCGCCCGAACGTGACTATCGACGCCGCCGCGCTGTGCCTGAAGTCCGGCAACGCCACCATTCTGCGCGGCGGCTCCGAAGCGCTCGAATGCAATACGGCGCTGGCGAAACTGATCGGCGAAGGCCTCGAAAAAGCGGGCTTGCCGCAGGAAGCGGTGCAGGTCGTCGAAACGTCGGACCGCGCGGCTGTCGGCAAGCTGATCACGATGACCGAGTACGTCGATGTGATCGTGCCGCGCGGCGGCAAGAGCCTGATCGCGCGTTTGATCGAGGAAGGCCGCGTGCCGATGATCAAGCACCTCGACGGCATTTGCCATGTGTACGTCGACGATCGCGCGGATGTCGCGAAGGCGATGACGGTCTGCGACAACGCGAAGACGCATCGCTACGGCACCTGCAACACGATGGAAACGCTGCTGGTCGCGCGCGGCATCGCGTCTGAAGTGCTGCCGGCGCTCGGCAAGCTGTATCGCGGGAAGGACGTGGAACTGCGCGTCGATCCGGCGGCGCGCAAGGTGCTGGAAAGCGCGGGTGTCGCGCCGCTCGTCGATGCGACGGAAGAGGATTGGCGCACCGAATATCTCGCGCCCGTGCTGGCCGTGAAGGTGGTCGACGGCGTCGATCAGGCGATTGAGCACATCAACGAATACGGCTCGCATCACACGGATGCGATCGTCACGGAAGACCACGACCGCGCGATGCGCTTCCTGCGTGAAGTGGATTCGGCGAGCGTGATGGTGAATGCATCGACGCGTTTTGCCGACGGCTTCGAGTTCGGCCTGGGTGCGGAAATCGGCATTTCCAACGACAAGCTGCACGCGCGCGGACCCGTTGGGCTGGAAGGGCTGACGTCGATGAAGTACGTCGTGCTGGGACACGGCGAAGGCCGTCAATAAATTCTCGAACGTCGAAGAAGAACAATCATGTCGTTCTTGTGGATCAAGACGTTTCATATCGTTCTGGTCGCTTCGTGGTTCGCGGGGCTGTTCTATTTGCCGCGAATCTTCGTGAATCTCGCGATGGAGACGGATGCGAACGCGCAAAAGCGTCTGTTGCTGATGGCGCGCAAGCTGTTTCGCTTCATGTCGTTCATCGCGGTGCCGGCGCTCGCGTGCGGGCTGTGGCTGTGGCTCGTCGTCGGGATCGGCAGCGGCGAGGGATGGATACACGCGAAGGTCGGCGTGGTCGTGCTGCTGATCGTCTATCACGCGTATTGCGGCGTGCTGCTACGCACGTTCGAGCGCGGCGAGAACCAACGCTCGCACAAGTGGTATCGGATGTTCAATGAGCTTCCCGTGCTGGGCATGCTGATCGCTGTGGCGCTGGTGGTGATCAAGCCGTTCTGATTTTTGCTTCTCTGTTTTCTGATGTGAAACGGGCTCCTTAAGGAGCCCGTTTTTGTTTTGGCGTACAGCTTTGGCGCTGCCCTGCCGCTCCGATGGTAGTGCGATCCGCACTCGCGCGTCGCTCGTCTCCAGTTCATTTCCAGCGCATTTTCAGCGAGCGCAGGTTATCGCTGCATCGCCTTCTTCCGCTTCTCACAGGTCATGCAGGTCCAATTCCGACTGCTTCTCAAAGTCTTACCGCTGATGTAAGAATCTACGAAGACAAATCAGTCTCGGCTACGTAGGAATCTTGAAACGCTTTGTCATTTTTGCCTTGGTTTAAGAGTCGTCCTATTCGTCGTTTTGATAATCCTCAATAAAGTTCGACCCCGCTGCGACAGGCTAACGCAGGATTCTTAGTTAACACGACTAAGCCTTTGCCGTTGGTCGAACGCAACTCGCCTGACGACGTGACGGCGGAATCTGACAAAACGTAAGCATCGGCATGCACAGATGTTCCCAAATGCCGCGCTCTGCATGAGTCACAGCCAGTCGCGCGCTCGCGAAGTTTGATCCTTGAAGCATCAACTAAAAAGTTAGGATAACGGATGAATAAGGCTTATCGATCAGTCTGGAACGAAGCGTTGGGAACCTGGGTGGCGGTTCAGGAAAATGCGAGAGGGCGTGGGAAAGGGAGCGCCCGGAAGGCGGTTCTGACGACATCAGGGGCGGTTGTCGTCGCGCTGGGGATGGGCGCATTGATGAGCGCTAATGGCGCTTATGCGCAAACGGCGGGCGCTGGCGGCCTGCTGCTCTGCAGCGGAGCCAAAGGCCAGGATATGGGCGCCTTCGGCTCCAATGGCCTCAATTGCACGAAGGGCGAATCATTCAGCCTCGACAACTACGCGACCAGTTCGGGCGGTAGCGGCTTCAGTGCGTCGACTGCACGAGTAACGGGCTACGCGAACGGCGTGCTGGAGCTGAAGGGTAACTCCGGTATCAATGTATTGAACGGCATCTACATGAACGGCAACAAGATCATGAGTCTTGGTGCCGGAACCGTTTCGTCCGGCAGCAGCGCCACCGCGTTGGGCGTCAACACGAAGGCCACGCAGTCGTATGCGACTGCGCTTGGCGCAGGCGCGACGGCGACGGCATACGGCGACGTCGCGATCGGTTACTGGACGCACACGTCAGGCGCCGGCGGCGCGACGGCAATGGGCGACCAGTCGTCCGCACTGGCAGGCGGCGCATTGGCGGCTGGCCTGTCGGCTACGGCATCGGGCACGCAGGCAACGGCTCTGGGGACTTCGTCGACGGCCGCAGGCGGCTACGCAAACGCAGTGGGCTACCAGGCCAATGCCGCCGGTCAGGACAGCGTGGCGATCGGCACGCAGGCGAACGTCGCCGCGACGGCTTCGCAGAGCGTCGCATTGGGTGCGCGGGCCACGGCATCGGCGATTAACTCGGTTGCGCTCGGCACCAACTCGACGACCACGGCAAACCTGGGCGCCGCTGCCTACAACCCCGGCTCGGCGGCGCTGTCAGGTACGGCTTCCGTCGCCAACGGCGAAGTGTCGGTGGGCAAGGCAGGCGCTGAGCGTCGCGTGACGAACGTCGCAGCAGGTTCCGCTGCAACGGATGCCGTGAACGTGAGCCAACTGCAGTCGGAAGACGCAAAGGTCAACGGCGTCTCGAACAGCGTGGCCAACCTCAGCAACACGGTCAACAACTTCGCTGGCAGCGTCACGAACATCAACAACATCAGCACCTCCGTGACGAACATCGTCAACGGCGGCGGCATCAAGTACTTCCACGCGAATTCGACCCGCGCGGATTCGGTCGCCTCCGCGACGGACGCGGTGGCGATCGGCGGTAACGCGACGGCCTCTGGCAACTGGTCGCAGGCGGTCGGCGAACTGACGACGGCCAGCGGCACGAGTTCGCTGGCAATGGGCGACGCGACGATCTCGACGGGCGCCGCGTCGGTCGCGCTCGGTGCGCACGCAACAGCGGCCGGCGCAGCAAGCATCGCGATCGGTCAGAACGCGCAAAACCTCGCTGGCGCCAACAACTCGCTGGCGCTCGGCGGAGACGCCGCGGCCGGTGACAAGGCAGTCGCGATCGGCAATGGCTCGAAGGCGGCAGGCACGTGGGCGGTTGCAGTCGGCGTGAATTCGCAGGCAGCGGGTGCACAGGGCTCGGCGTTCGGCAACAGCGCCAGCGCGAGCGGTTCGCTGGCGACGGCGCTGGGCACGGGTGCTGTCGCGACAGCCGCGAATTCGGTGGCGATCGGTGCGTACTCCACCACCACGGCCAATCTGAGCGCGGCGGCGTACAACCCGGGCTCAGCGGCGCTGTCGGGCGCGGCTTCCGTCGCCAACGGCGAAGTGTCGATGGGCATGGCAGGCGCTGAGCGTCGCGTGACGAACGTCGCGGCAGGTTCCGCTGCAACGGATGCCGTGAACGTAAGCCAGCTGCAGTCGGAAGACGCGAAGGTCGCGGCCTTCGGCAACAACGTGTCGAATCTGAGCAACACGGTCAACAACTACGCCGGCAGCATCACGAACATCAATACGTCGGTGACGAACATCGTCAACGGCGGCGGCATCAAGTACTTCCACGCGAATTCCACGCGCACGGACTCCGTCGCGTCGGGCACGGCGCTGACGATGATCCCCGAAGTCGATCAAGGTAAGACCGTCGCGGTCGGCGTCGGCGCGGGCACGTATCAGGGCTATCAGGCGGCTGCGCTGGGCGCGTCGGCGCGGGTCACGGAGAACATCAAGGTCAAGCTCGGCGCGGGCATCAGCGCGCAGGGGACGACGGTCGGGGTGGGCGCGGCGTATCAGTGGTGATCGCGCGCCGCGCGCTTTACAAGTCGTACGCCGCAAACGGGCCGCAAGCGAGCCGCAGACAAGCCGCAAAAAAGCCGCAAACCGAACGGGCTCCTTCGCGAGCCCGCTTTTCATGCGCTGAACGGCAGCCGCCGCTACGTTGCTACTCTGCGCTGCGCAATCAGATCCTTCGCGCCCGCGAGCTTCTCCGCCAGTTCCGGCCCGCGTTCCAGCGCGACGCCGACAGCCAGAATGTCGCCAATCGCCAGATGCGACGTGCGCGATGTCATCGGTGAAAAGATGTCGGTGTCTTCGTCGACGTTGGCGAACAGGCCGACCGTCGCGATGCGCGCCAGCGGCGAATTGCCATGCGTCACGGCGATCACCTTCGCGCCTGCGGCCAAGGCCGAACGTGCCGCATCGATGATGTCGCGCGTGCGGCCCGTATTCGAAATCGCCACGACGACATCGCCTTCGCCGAGCAACGCCGCTGACATCAGAAACGTGTGCGGGTCGGAATACGCAACACTGGGCATGCCCAAGCGGAAGAACTTGTGCTGCATATCCAGCGCGGCGATGCCCGAGCCGCCCGCTCCGTAAAACTCGATGCGTTTCGCCTGCGCGAGCAACTGGATCGCCGCCGCCACGCTATCGGACGACAGATTGTTGCGCACCTGGATCAGCGCGCCGATGGTCCGGTCGAGCACCTTCGCGGCCACGCCGGGCACGGGCTCATCGGGGCGCACGTCGCGATAGACGGCGGGCACCTCCGTTGCTATGCCTTGCGCCAGGCGGATCTTGAATTCGCGGAAGCCTGAAAAGCCCAGCGCATGGCAAAAGCGCGCGATGGTCGGCTGACTGACGCCGGCGCGCGCGGCCACCTCCGTCATCGACAGGTCGAGCACTTCGCGCGGCGCTTCGATCACGTAGTCGGCGAGCTTGCGTTCGGAAGGACGCAACTGGTCGCGCATCGCCTCCACCTGGGACAGCATCATCGGGAATCTCGCACTATGCTGGAGAATGCGTGGACTATAGCTGATACACGGATAAGTACAAAAACTACATATGCGCCGTAGGGGATTACCCTGATGGCATCGTGAATTTCGCTGAAACGTCCACGACACAACGGTTTGAGATGATTTCTGGCGCGGCGCGGATTCAGCAACTGCCACATTGTGTGCTTGTAGTTTTTCTACTAATATCCCGGTTGCCGGCTTCCATGCCGTTCCCCGCGATATCAATCTGGCGCAGCGCGCACGAGCGCGAGCCAGCGACGAAGGAGCATCGATGGTTTCCCCGCATTCGCAACTGATGAAGGTCACGAAGCGCGTGATCGAGCGCAGCAAGCCGACGCGCGCAGCCTATCTGGCGCGCATCGACCATACGCAAGGCAAGTTCCCGGCGCGCGGCGCGCTGTCTTGCGCGAATCTCGCGCACGGCTTCGCCGGCATGGAGGGCAACGACAAGCTCGTCATCAAGCAGATCCGGCAACCGAATATCGGCATCGTCTCGTCGTACAACGAGATGCTCTCGGCGCACGCGCCGTACAAGGATTTCCCGGACATCATCAAGGCCGCCGCGCGTGAAAACGGCGGCGTCGCGCAGTTCGCGGGCGGCGTGCCGGCGATGTGCGACGGCATCACGCAGGGCAACGCGGGCATGGAACTGTCGCTGTTCTCGCGCGAAGTGATCGCGATGAGCACGGCCGTCGCGCTCACGCACAACATGTTCGACGCGGCGCTGTGCCTCGGCGTGTGCGACAAGATCGTGCCGGGCCTGCTGATCGGCGCGCTGCAATTCGGCCATCTGCCCACCATCTTCGTGCCCGCCGGCCCGATGACGAGCGGCATCTCCAACGACGCGAAGGCCAAGGTGCGCCAGGAATTCGCGACGGGCCAATGCAACCGCGAGGCGCTGCTCGAATCGGAAGCGGCCGCGTACCACGGCCACGGCACCTGCACCTTCTACGGCACGGCCAACAGCAATCAGATGCTGATGGAAATCATGGGCCTGCATCTGCCCGGCTCGGCGTTCGTGCACCCGCACACGCCGCTGCGCGACGCGCTGACGGCGCAAGCCGCGCGCCGCGTGCTCGATCTGACCGTCGAGCGCGGCAACTACATGCCGATCGGCCATGTGATCGACGAGAAGGCGATCATCAACGGCATCGTCGGTTTGCTAGCGACGGGCGGTTCGACCAATCACACGCTGCACCTCGTCGCGATCGCGCGCGCGGCGGGCATCATCATCGACTGGGACGATTTCGACACGCTGTCGGCATCCGTGCCGCTGCTCGCGAAGGTCTACCCGAACGGCAAGGCCGACGTGAACCACTTCCACGCGGCAGGCGGCATGGCGTACCTGACGCGCACGCTGCTCGAAGGCGGCCTCCTGCACGACGACGTGAATACGGTCGCGGGCAAGGGCCTCGCGCATTACACGGAAGAACCGAAGCTGCTCGACGGCAAGCTCACGTGGGTGCCCGCCGCGGCGGAAAGCCACGACACGGCCGTACTGCGCAGCATCAATGATCCGTTCCAGCCGGACGGCGGCCTGCGCCTGATGCAAGGCAAGCTCGGCCGCGGCGTGATCAAGATTTCGGCAGTCGCGAAACAGCATCGCACGGTGAAGGCGCCCGCGATCGTGTTCGATTCGCAGGAAGCCGTGCAGGAAGCGTTCGACAACGGCGAACTGAAGCGCGACTTCATCGCCGTCGTGCGCTTCCAGGGCGCGCGGGCAAACGGCATGCCCGAGCTGCATCGTTTGACGCCGCTGCTGGGCGTGTTGCAGGATCAGGGTTTCCACGTCGCACTCGTCACCGATGGGCGCATGTCGGGTGCGTCGGGCAAGGTGCCCGCCGTGATCCACGTATCGCCGGAAGCGCTGCTGCAAGGGCCGCTCGGCAAGGTGCGCACGGGCGACATGCTCGTCATCGACGCGGAAGCGGGCGTGCTCGATATCGAAATCGACGATGCGCAATGGGCCGCGCGTCCGATTGCCGTGTCGCAGCATCAGGCGGAAAACGAAGTGGGTTTCGGGCGCGAACTGTTCGGCGTGTTCCGCGCTGCGGCGGCGCCGGCAGAAATGGGCGCGTCGGTGTTCGGACCGCTCGTCGGCGAAGCGCCGCACGCGGCGCAGGCAGATCAAACGGCAGGCGTTGCTGCGCGCGAAGCCAGCCACGCAATGCAGAAATAAAGCGAAAAGGAGTCTGAAGATGACGTCGAAAACAGTCAGCGAAATCGTGCGCCTCGGTCCCGTGATCCCGGTTCTCGCATTCGATACGGTCGAGCAGGGCGAGCACGTGTCGCGCGCGCTGCACGCAGGCGGCGTGAAGGTGCTCGAAATCACGCTGCGCACGGCAGCCGGCATCGGCGCGATCGAGCGCGCGAGCCAGCTGGCGGAAGACATCGTGGTCGGTGTCGGCACGATCACGCGGCCCGAGCACTGCGAGCAGGCGAAGAAGGCGGGCGCGCAATTCGGCGTGTCTCCGGGTCTGACGAAAGACATGCACAAGGCCGCGCAGGACGCCGGCTTGCCGTTGCTGCCGGGCGTGATGACGCCGAGCGACATCATCGTCGCGCTCGAACTCGGCTATGAGATCGTCAAGTTCTTCCCCGCGCAGCAAGCGGGCGGCGTGCCGATGCTGCAAGCGTTCTACGGTCCGTTCCCGACGCTGAAGTTCTGCCCGACGGGTGGCATCACGGCGGAAACGGCGCCGAATTTCCTCGCGCTGCCGAATGTGGTCTGCGTCGGCGGTTCGTGGCTCACGCCGAAGGCGGCACTTGCCGCGCAAAACTGGGACGAAGTCACGCGTCTCGCGCGCGCCGCCAGCGAGTTGGCCGCCCCGGCGCATTGATGCGCCGCGCCGCGCTTTAGCCGAACCGCGCAAGCGGCTTCATCGAACCTCGCCGTTAGCCTCTATAGGCTCTCGCGGCGAGGTTTTTGTTTTTTGCGCGGGTTTATTCCGTGCGCGATTGACGTCAACAAACAGTAAAATTCAGCGTCCGCGAACGCGCCTGTATTGACGGCGCTTCAGCATCCGGAAGCGGGCGAGGTGCAGCAGCACTTTGCAATCAAACCAACAAAACCAATGGAGGAGCTTCATGGAAGCTGTCCACGGCAGCATGCTGCTGATTTACGCCGTGATCGCCATTGCAGTGCTGATCCTGATGATCACGCGCTTCAAGGTGTATCCGTTCCTCGTCCTGATCATCGTGTCGCTGCTGCTCGGTCTTGCCGTCGGCATGCCGGCGGGCACGATCGTGAAGTCGTTCGAAACGGGCAACGGCAACACGCTCGGCCACATTGCGATCGTCGTCGGTCTCGGTACGATGCTCGGCAAGATGATGGCCGAATCGGGCGGCGCCGAGCGCATCGCCACCACGCTGATCAACTGGTTCGGTGAGAAGAACATTCACTGGGCGATGATGTGCGTCGCGATCATCGTCGGCTTGCCGGTGTTCTTCGAAGTTGGTTTCGTGCTGCTGATTCCGATTGCGTTCAACGTCGCGAAACGCACGGGCAAATCGCTGCTGCTGATCGGCTTGCCGATGGTCGCGGGCCTGTCCGTCGTGCACGGCCTGATTCCGCCGCACCCGGCCGCGCTGCTCGCCGTGCAGGCGTATCACGCCGATATCGGCCGCACGATTGCGTATGGCCTGCTCGTCGGCGTGCCGACGGCGATTGTCGCCGGTCCGCTGTTCGCGCTGCTGATTCATCGGCAGATCAAGCTCGCCGAGAACAATCCGCTCGCCGCGCAATTCATCGATACCGAGCATCAAGAGGGCTCGCGCGAACTGCCGGGCTTCGGCATCACGCTGTTCACGATTCTGCTGCCTGTGATCCTGATGCTGATCGGCAGCTGGGCGGATCTCATCGTCCCGCCGAAGACGACGGCGAACGATCTGCTGAAGTTCATCGGCATCTCCGACGTCGCGCTGCTGATCGCCGTGCTCGTCAGCTTCTGGACGTTCGGCGCGAAGCGCGGCTTCAACCGCGAGCAAATCCAGAAGTTTTGCGGCGAGTGTCTGGCGCCCATCGCGGGCATTACGCTGATCGTCGGCGCGGGCGGCGGCTTTGGCCGCGTGCTGCTGGATAGCGGCATCTCGAAGGAGATCGTCGCGACGGCAACGGCGGCGCATCTGTCGCCGCTGATGTTCGGCTGGCTCGTGGCCGCGATGATCCGTCTTGCGACGGGTTCCGCGACGGTTGCGATGACGACGGCCTGCGGCATCGTCGCGCCTGTGGCGGCGGCAAGCGGCGTGCAGGTGAAGCCGGAACTGCTGGTGCTGGCCACGGGTTCGGGCTCGCTGATTTTCTCGCACGTCAACGACGGCGGTTTCTGGCTGATCAAGGAGTATTTCGGCATGACGGTGGGGCAGACGTTCAAGACGTGGTCGCTCTGCGAAACCATCATTTCGCTGATGGGCCTGGGTTTGACCTTCGCATTGGCGGCGGTCCTGTAAGGAGTTTCAAATGATTTTGATCGTGATGGGCGTGTCGGGCGCCGGCAAGACCCTGATTGGCGAAATGCTGGCGGAGCGGCTCAAGTGCAGCTTCACCGACGGCGACGCGTTTCACAGCGCCGCCAACAAGGAAAAGATGCACAACGGCATTCCGCTGACGGACGAAGACCGCTGGCCGTGGCTCAGAACGATCCGCGCGGCGATCGAAGAGAAGCAGCGGGCGCACGAGACGGCCGTGTTCACGTGCTCGTCGTTGAAGCGCTCGTATCGCGATGTGTTGCGCGATGGTGATCGCGATGTGTGTTTTGTTTATCTGAAGGGATCGCGGGAGGTGCTCGAAGAGCGTCTTAAGACGCGCACCGGGCATTTCTTCGATCCTTCGCTGCTGCAGAGCCAGCTCGATACGCTCGAAGAGCCGGGTGATGACGAGGCGATTACGGTGAGTATCGAGTTGACGCCTGAGCAGATCGTCGAGGAGACGCTGGCTAAGATCGCCGCCAGGTAGTTTTTTGTTTTGTCTGCGACGCTGTGATTTTGCTTGCATCGGCGGTGCTGTGTTTTTTCGCTCGCATCCGCGAGGCGGCTAGCGTTGCCGTTGGTGTCAGTGTTTTCGCTTGCATCCGCGATGCGGTGGTTGCTGCGCTAGCGTT
>BBSL01000058.1 GCA_001319865.1 Burkholderia sp. E7m39
GGCAAAGAAAGCCGCTAACGCCGAGCCGCTTGACGCTTTTCCACGGGCTCTCCGCGTCCCCATCCTTCGCGCGGCAGCGCATCTGCGTGCGTCAGTTGCCCACGCGCGAGGCAGCGCCGCACCCGCTTGCCCATCCGTACATCAAATAGCCACGCCGCATGGTTTGAGCCGCCATGCGGCAAACTCTGTGTAGGCCATCGCATCGCAAACCCATCGCACTGCAAACCGATCGGTGCCCGATGGTTTGCTGTCCGTGCATCAGCCTAAACGGCGAGACGACCTACACAGAGATTGCCGCAATGGAACGCCAAATGTCAGACACGGCTAGCCGTTGTACGGACGCGTGAAGTGGGTGAGGAGCGGGGGGAAGAACGTTGGCAACGCACCTAAAGCGAGTGTGTTGCCGTGTGAGGTGTGGGGACGTTGGGGGCCCGTGGGTAAAGGGCAAGAGTTAGTGGTGTTAGCCCGCTTTCTTTGCTTACTTTCTTTGCGGCGGCAAAGAAAGTAAGTGCCGCCCCGCACAGGGGCAACACCAGCAAACCAGAGACAAAACGCGGATGCCAGCAAAACCCCCAAAAGTGCGTGGGCAGACGGGAAAAAAACGTTACTTGATCCGCTTGGCCAATTCAGCGGCCATACCGACATAAGAAGCAGGCGTCATCGCCAAAAGACGCTCTTTGGCGTCAGAAGGAATGGCAAGGCCGTTGATGAACACCTGAAGCGCATCCCGCGTGATGCCCTTGCCACGCGTCAGCTCCTTCAACTGCTCGTACGGGTTCTCGATGCCATAACGGCGCATCACCGTCTGCACCGGCTCGGCGAGCACTTCCCACGTCGCGTCGAGGTCGTCGTTCAGGCGCTGCGGATTCACCTCGAGCTTGTCGAGGCCGCGATTCAACGCATCATAAGCAAGCAGCGAATAACCAAACGCGACACCGATATTGCGCAGCACCGTCGAATCCGTCAGATCGCGCTGCCAGCGCGAAACGGGCAGCTTGTCGGCGAGATGGCGCAGCGTCGCGTTCGCAAGACCGAGGTTGCCTTCCGAGTTTTCGAAGTCGATCGGGTTGACCTTGTGCGGCATCGTCGACGAGCCGATTTCGCCTGCCTTCGTCTTCTGCTTGAAGTAGCCGAGCGAGATGTAGCCCCACACGTCGCGGTCGAGGTCCAGCAGGATCGTGTTCGCGCGCGCGACGGCGTCGAACAGTTCGGCCATGTAGTCGTGCGGCTCGATCTGGATCGTGTACGGATTGAACGTGAGCTTCAGACGCTGCTCCACCACTTCCTTCGAGAACGCTTCCCAGTCGAACTCCGGATACGCCGACAGGTGCGCATTGAAGTTGCCGACGGCGCCGTTCATCTTGCCGAGCAACTCGACCTTCGCAATGCGCTCGATTGCGCGCGCAAGACGTGCCGCGACGTTGGCGATTTCCTTGCCCAGCGTGGTCGGGCTGGCGGGCTGGCCGTGCGTGCGCGAGAGCATCGGCTGATCGGCGTGCGCATGCGCGAGCGCGACGAGGCGCTGATGCACGGCGCGCAGCGCGGGCAGAATGACGTGTTCGCGCGCGCCCGCGAGCATCAGGCCGTGCGACGTGTTGTTGATGTCCTCGGACGTGCACGCGAAGTGAATGAACTCGCTCGCGCGCTCCAGTTCCGGCTGACCCTTCACCGATTCCTTCAGCCAGTACTCGACAGCCTTCACGTCGTGATTCGTCACACGCTCGATGTCCTTGATGCGCGCGGCGTCATGCGCGGTGAAGCGCTCGACGAGTTGCAGCAGGAACTGCTCCGACGCTTCGGAAAAGCGCGGCACTTCGGCGAAGCCGGCGCGCGACAGCGCGATCAGCCAGTGAATTTCCACCGTCACGCGATGGCGCATGAAGGCGGCTTCCGAGAGCCAGTCGCGCAAGGCTTCGGTTTTCGATGCATAACGGCCGTCGAGCGGAGAGAGGGCGGTCAGCGCGAAGAGGGTGTCGGGGCGGGTGTCGGACATGATGGGGCGGGCAGGATCGTGAAGAAAGCGATACGGGGAGAACCGCGAATTTTACCACTTTAGGACATGCGCTCCGGCGCGTGCGGATGCGCGACGGCGCTTCGGGACGCACGCCGCCGCTAGAATGCTGACTTTCCGTCATTGCTGGAGTGTTGGGTCTGTATGGAACTGAAATGGCTCGAAGACTTCGTTTCGCTGGCGGAAACGCGCAGTTTCAGCCGGTCGGCGGAATTGCGGCACGTGACGCAGCCCGCATTCTCGCGACGCATCCAGGCGCTCGAAGCGTGGCTCGGCACGGAACTGATCGATCGTTCGGTTTACCCGACGCGGCTCACGGCGGCAGGCCAGGTGTTCTACGAACAGGCGCTCGCGATGCTGTCGCAGTTTCACGAGGCGCGCACGCTATTGCGCGGCCATACCGCGACGCCTGCCGCGACCATCGAGTTCGCCGTGCCGCACACGCTGTCGCTCACCTACTTTCCGCGCTGGCTGCAGCGCATCGAGGCGCAGCTCGGTTCGATCCACACGCGGCTGCGCGCGCTGAACGTGCACGATGCCGTGCTGTCGCTGGTCGAAGGCGGCTGCGATCTGGTGATGGGCTATCACCATCCGAGCCATCCCGTCGCGCTCGACCCGGCGCGCTACGACATGCTGACGCTCGGCATCGAATCGATCAGTCCGTTCTCCGCGCCGGGCAAAGGCGGGCGCCCGCGCTACACGCTTCCCGGCACGTCCGAGGCGCCCACGCCGTATCTGTCGTACACGCCGAATGCCTACCTGGGCCGCATGACGGAAGTGATCTTCGCGACCGCGCCGGGGCGGCTCTATCTCGACCGCGTGTATGAAACGGACATGGCGGAAGGGCTGAAGGCGATGGCGCTGGCGGGACACGGCGTGGCGTTCCTGCCGCACAGCGCCGTCGAGGACGCCATTGCCGAAGGCCGCCTGATCCGGCTCGACCGCGCATCGCGCGGCGTCGCGCAAGGGCAGTTGACCCTCACGATGGAGATTCGCCTGTATCGAGACAAGCTCGCCGCGCAAGGCGACGACGCGCGCCAGCAGCTCGTGCGCGCGCTGTGGGATGTCGTGAGCGCCGAACTCGCGCACGCCTCGAAGTAGGCAACAGTGCATTGCGCAGCCCGGCAATACCCCCTCTGCGACACGTATTTGCGGTTTCTGCAGCGTTATGCAAGAAAAGCATAATGGGATGATCAAACGGCATTGGACCCTTTGAGCGCTTTCTTTCGACAATGGCGGCACCCGATAAAACGCTGGAGCGTTCATGTCTACCGCGGCAAATCTGCAGTCCATCCCGTCCTACCTTCACGCCGACGATCTCGGCCCCTGGGGCAACTATCTGCGTCAGGTCGATCGCGTCGCGCCGTATCTCGGCTCGCTGTCGCGCTGGCTCGAAACGCTGAAGCGCCCGAAGCGCATTCTCATCGTCGACGTGCCGATCGAACTCGATAACGGCACCGTCGCGCACTTCGAAGGCTATCGCGTGCAGCACAACGTATCGCGCGGTCCGGGCAAGGGCGGTGTGCGTTATCACCAAGACGTGACGCTGTCGGAAGTGATGGCGCTGTCGGCGTGGATGTCGGTGAAAAATGCTGCCGTGAATGTGCCCTACGGCGGCGCTAAAGGCGGTATCCGCGTCGATCCGCGCACGCTGTCACGCGGCGAACTGGAACGCGTGACGCGCCGCTACACGAGCGAAATCGGCATCATCATCGGACCGAACACCGACATCCCCGCGCCGGACGTGAACACGAACGAGCAGATCATGGCGTGGATGATGGACACCTACTCGATGAACCAGGGCCAAACGGCCACGGGCGTCGTGACGGGCAAGCCGATCACGCTCGGCGGGTCGCTCGGCCGTCGTGAAGCGACGGGCCGCGGCGTGTTCGTGGTCGGCTGCGAAGCGGCGCGCCGCATCGGCATGGACATCGAAGGCGCGCGCATCGCCGTGCAGGGCTTCGGCAACGTGGGCGGCATCGCGGCGCGTCTGTATCAGGAAGCGGGCGCGAAGGTCGTCGCCGTGCAGGATCACACGGGCACGCTGTACAAGGAGTCGGGCATCGATGCCGTCGCGCTGCTCGAGCACGTCGCGAAGCATGGCGGCGTGGGCGGCTATGCGGAAGCCGACAAAATCGCGAACGAAGACTTCTGGACGATCGAATCGGACATCCTGATTCCCGCCGCGCTGGAAAACCAGATCACCGAGCAGAACGCCGGCAAGATTCGTACGAAGATCGTCGTGGAAGGCGCAAACGGCCCGACGACGACGGCCGCCGACGACATTCTGCATGACAAGGGCATCCTCGTGATTCCCGACGTCGTCGCGAATGCGGGCGGCGTGACGGTGTCGTACTTCGAGTGGGTGCAGGACTTCTCGAGCTTCTTCTGGACGGAAGACGAGATCAACGAGCGCCTCGAGCGCGTGATGCGCGAAGCGTTCGCGGCCGTCTGGCAGGTGGCGAGCGAGCAGAAGGTGTCGGTGCGCACGGCGGCGTTTATCGTTGCGTGCAAACGCATCTTGCAAGCGCGTGAGATGCGCGGCCTGTACCCCTGATGCATGCATGGCCGGCGCAGCAATAGCCGGCCGACAGGGCCCCCGGCAAGGAGGGCGCCCGCAGCGCTTCACCAGCGCGAATCAGGCAGTTCGCGCAGAATACCGGGCGGACGGCATCTTCGGATGCCGTCCGTTTTTGTGCAGTTGAAGTGGGCTGCAACCGGCAAAAACGACGCATCCGATGAGGTTTGCATCGGCCGGTAAAGCCGCTGTAAGCCAATACGGACGGCGCCGCCGCGCAAATGGTGGCTTTACGCAACACTGCGCGCGGAACATGGTTAACAACCATACTTTCAGAATAATTACTGAGATACACTGGCGCCGGTTCTTGCCAAGGAGATCACAAATGAAGGTTAAAAAAGCTGCGCTGCTTCTCGCGACTCTGGGTTTGTTCACGGTAGGCGCGCAAGCGCAGGACGCCGGCACGCTGAAGAAGATCAAGGACACGGGCGTCATTTCGCTGGGCCACCGCGAATCGTCGATTCCGTTTTCGTACTACGACGACAAGCAGAACGTGGTCGGCTACTCGCAGGAATTCGCACTGAAGGTCGTGGATGCCGTCAAGCAGAAGCTGAACATGCCTGACCTGAAGGTCAAGCTCACGCCTGTCACGTCGCAGAACCGTATTCCGCTGGTGCAGAACGGCACCATCGACATCGAATGCGGCTCGACCACCAACAACGCCGAGCGTCAGCAGCAGGTCTCGTTCTCGAACACGATCTTCGTGATCGGCACGCGTCTGATGACGAAGAAGGATTCGGGCATCAAGGACTGGGCTGACCTGAAGGGCAAGACGGTTGTCACGACGGCGGGCACGACGTCGGAGCGCCTGCTGCGCAAGATGAACCAGGACAAGAACATGGGCATGAACATCATCAGCGCGAAGGATCACGGCGAATCGTTCCTGACGCTGTCGACGGGCCGTGCCGCTGCGTTCATGATGGACGACGCGCTGCTCGCAGGCGAGCGCGCCAAGTCGAACAATCCGGGCGATTTCGTGATCGTCGGCGCGCCGCAATCGCATGAAGCGTACGGCTGCATGATTCGCAAGAATGATCCGGAGTTCAAGAAGGTCGTCGACGATGCGATCGCCAAGGTCGAAACGTCGGGCGAAGCCGACAAGATCTACAAGAAGTGGTTCGAATCGCCGATTCCGCCGAAGGGTCTCAACCTGAACTTCCCGGAAAGCGATGACATCAAGGCGCTGTACAAGGCACCGAACGACAAGGCAATCGACTAAAAACGTCAACTGTCGGACAACGTGTTGAACGGAACGGAAGGGGCAGGCGCTTCTTCCGTTTCTTTTTGTTGGAGTCTTCGTCATGTCATACCACTGGAACTGGGGCATTCTGCTGAGTCCGGTTTCCACCGGCGAGCCGACCACCTATCTCGGCTGGCTGCTGTCCGGTCTCTGGGTGACGGTCACCGTGTCGCTGTGCGCGTGGGTGATCGCGCTGATCGTGGGTTCGTTGTTCGGCGTGCTGCGCACGGTGCCGAACCGGAAACTCGCGGCGATCGGCACCGTCTACGTCGCGATCTTCCGTAACATCCCGCTGATCGTGCAGTTCTTCATCTGGTATCTGGTGATACCGGAACTGCTGCCCGTCTCGATCGGCACATGGTTCAAGCAACTGCCGCCCAGCGCGCAGTTCTTCTCGTCGTCGATCATTTGCCTGGGCCTGTTCACCGGCGCGCGCGTGTGCGAGCAGGTGCGCTCGGGCATCAACGCGCTGCCGCGCGGCCAGCGCGGCGCGGGTCTCGCGCTCGGCTTCACGCAATGGCAGACCTACCGCTACGTGCTGCTGCCCGTCGCGTACCGGATCATCGTGCCGCCGCTCACGTCCGAGTTCCTCAACATCTTCAAGAACTCCGCCGTCGCGTCGACGATCGGCCTGCTCGATCTGTCCGCGCAGGCGCGCCAGCTCGTCGACTACACGGCGCAGACGTATGAATCGTTCATTGCCGTGACCGTCGCGTATCTGCTGATCAACCTGATCGTGATGACGCTGATGCGCATCGTCGAAGCCAAGAGCCGGCTGCCTGGCTACATCGGAGGCAAGTGATGCATCATTTCGACTGGAGCGGCATTCCGGGCTCACTGCCTACTTTATGGACGGGCGCCATCGTCACGCTGAAGATCACGATTCTCGCGATCGTGGTCGGCATCGTGTGGGGCACGGTGCTCGCGCTGTTGCGGCTGTCGGGCATCAAGCCGCTGGAATGGTTCGCCAAGCTCTACGTAACGCTTTTCCGTTCGATCCCGCTCGTGATGGTCCTGCTGTGGTTCTTCCTGATCGTGCCGCAGGTGCTGCAGAACGTGCTGGGCCTGTCCGCCGACATCGACATTCGCCTCGCGTCGGCGATGGTCGCGTTCTCGCTGTTCGAAGCCGCGTATTACTCGGAAATCATCCGCGCGGGCATTCAGGCGGTGCCGCGCGGGCAGGTGAACGCGTCGTTCGCGCTCGGCATGAACTACCCGCAGGCCATGCGCCTCGTCGTGCTGCCGCAGGCGTTTCGCGCGATGGTGCCGCTGCTGCTCACGCAAGCCATCGTGCTGTTTCAGGATACGTCGCTGGTCTACGTGATCAGTCTCGCCGATTTCTTCCGCACGGCCACGAATATTGGCGATCGTGACGGCACGAACGTCGAGATGGTACTGTTCGCCGGTGCGTGTTACTTCGTGATCTGTGTGGTCGCGTCGGGCCTCGTCAAAAGTCTTCAGAAAAAGGTCGCAAGATGATCTCTATCAAGAACGTATCGAAGTGGTACGGCCAGTTCCAGGTGCTGACCGACTGCACGACGGAAATCAAAAAGGGCGAAGTGGTCGTCGTGTGCGGCCCGTCGGGCTCGGGCAAGTCGACGCTCATCAAGACGGTGAACGGTCTCGAGCCGTTTCAGAAGGGCGACATCGTGATCAACGGCCAGTCGCTCACCGACAAGAAAACCAATCTGTCGAAGCTGCGCTCGAAAGTCGGCATGGTGTTCCAGCACTTCGAGCTGTTTCCGCATCTGTCGATCACCGAAAACCTGACGCTCGCGCAGATCAAGGTGCTCGGCCGCTCGAAAGACGAAGCGATGGCGAAGGGCCTGAAGCTGCTCGATCGCGTCGGCCTGCGCGCGCATGCGGATAAATATCCGGGCCAGCTGTCGGGCGGTCAGCAGCAGCGCGTGGCGATTGCGCGCGCGCTGTCGATGGACCCCATCGCGATGCTGTTCGACGAACCCACGTCGGCGCTCGATCCCGAAATGATCAACGAAGTGCTCGACGTGATGGTCGAACTGGCCCAGGAAGGCATGACCATGATGTGCGTGACGCACGAAATGGGCTTTGCGAAGAAGGTCGCGCATCGCGTGATCTTCATGGACAAGGGCCTCATCGTCGAGGACGATCGCAAGGAAGATTTCTTCGCCAATCCGAAGTCGGATCGCGCGAAGGATTTTCTGGCGAAAATCCTGCACTGAGTTCAATTCGCCGCACAGAAAAAGCCGCTTCTCTGAAGCGGCTTTTTTATTTTTTACGCTTGGATCGTTGAACTCTTGCTGATATCGAAAAAATGGTAAGAAATATTTAGGAATATCGTTTAATGCGTTTCATCTAATCGGATTCGTCTCATTTGTTCTGCGATGATCTCGGCATAATCTTACGGTCCGAGTTTAGTAATTGCGCGAATCGCACGCGTCGCGCGGAATTCAATTCAGACCCATGCGAGACGACCGATGAAAGTGTTTCTGCTGAACAGCCTTGTCGTTCACGAACTGGTATCCATGCATCTGGAAGGGAAGTGGCTGACGGCGGAACAATTCGCCGAGTCCGCAACTCTTTGGATCTCCCGTCATGCACCTGACATTCAGTTATCCGAAAAAACAATCACGGAATTGCAGTTGGCGGCGCTTCAGATTGCGAAGGATCTGGTGAACGATGTTCAAGAGTCGCCGCTGACGTGTCTTTTCCTAGAAATTCCTGACGTCAACTACGCAAACCCGCTCAGTACCAAAGCATTTTCAGCGAGCCTGAACGTATGTCGCGAAAAGTTGTGTGGTTACGGACTGAGCCGCGGTGAAAAAAAGGAAGCGGCAAAGATGCGGTGCTCGACGGGCGAACTGAACTGCGACCCGGCGCTGCGTCTGCTTGTCTGCGGAGCCAAGACGCCTTGCAACTGCGCGCCTGGCAACTGCGCGCCCGGCAACTGCGGCGCACGGGGCGAACTGCTTGCGCGTGACGTATCGCCGCGTCTGGCATGACGCGGGCCGGGAGCCGATCAGGATTCGTATGCGGCGGCGTCGTCGGACTCGAGATCGACGACGGACGCAGCGGGCAGCATGCTCGCCGACGCGCTCGCGTCGCACGCCGGATTGCGCGCTTTCTCGAGCACGGCGGGCGGGACGGGCACATTGGTGCGGGCGATCACTTCGCCGTGCTGAAACATCAGCAGGTCGCCGGGCTGGAATGCCGTCCACACTTCGTTGTCCGTCAGCGGCTGGGTGGCGATGACGGCGACGCGGTCTTCGGGGGTCGTGTACTTGGCGAAGTCGATTGACACGTCGGCGTCGACGAGATGCGCGGTCGAAAACGGCCAGCTGCGCACCAGGTAATGCAGATGAGTCGAGCAGTGCGCGAACAGCGCCTGGCCATTCGACATCAGAAAATTGAACACGCCGAACTGTGTGATCTCGCGCGTCAGCGTTTCCAGCGCCGCGAACAGCTCGTTCAGCGGCGGCTGCGAGCCGGGAAACGCCTTGCGCAGACCTTGCAGCAGGGCACAGAACGCCAGCTCGCTATCGGTGCTGCCGACGGGCTGATACACGCCTGACAACACCGGGCTGTAATTCTGCAGGTCGCCGTTGTGCGCGAAGATCCAGTGCCGTCCCCACAACTCGCGCATGAACGGATGGCAGTTTTCCAGCACGATATGCCCCTGCGTCGCCTTGCGAATGTGCGCGATCGTGTTTTTCGACTTGATCGGGTAGCGCTTGACCATCTCGGCGATAGGCGACGTGGCCGACGACTGATGATCGATGAACAGGCGACAGGCTTTGTCTTCGAAGAAGGCGATGCCCCAGCCGTCGGAGTGGTGGTCGGTGACGCCGCCGCGCGCCGCGAAGCCGGTGAACGAGAACGTGACGTCCGTTGGCGCGGCGCAATTCATTCCGAGTAGTTGGCACATGATGCGAAAGACAAGCCTTTCTAACGGGGTATGCGCCGGGGCATAAGCACGCCGGGGCCGACCCGTTACAATGATGATTTTCCAAGCATATCACCGAGCCAGAAACGGCAAAAAGCAAAATTGACGGGTGTTTTGCCTGCATTTTGTGCAAAGACCTCGTCAGTTGTGCGATCTGCCGCGCCGCCGCCGCTCGTGACTTCCCGCCATGACTGCCTCTACTGCCGCTTCCGTCGATACCCTCACGCTCGCCCGTCCCGATGACTGGCACCTGCACGTCCGCGACGGCGCGATGCTCGCCGCCGTGCTGCCACACACCGCGCGTCAGTTCGGCCGCGCGATCATCATGCCGAACCTGAAGCCCCCCGTCACGACGACGGAAATGGCGCGCGCCTATCGCGAGCGCATCGTCGCGGCGATTCCCGCCGGCGTGAAGTTCGAGCCCCTGATGACGCTGTATCTGACCGACAACACGCCGCCCGACGAAATCCGCCGGGCGCGTGAAAGCGGCTTCGTGCACGGCGTGAAGCTGTATCCGGCGGGCGCGACGACGAATTCGGACGCAGGCGTCACCGACATCCGCAAATGCGCGAAAACGCTCGAGATGATGCAGGAATCGGGCATGCCGCTGCTAATTCACGGCGAGGTGACCGACGCATCAATCGATCTGTTCGACCGCGAAAAGGTGTTCATCGACCGGGTGATGACGCCGTTGCGCCGCGATTTCCCCGCGCTGAAAGTCGTGTTCGAGCACATCACGACCAAAGACGCCGCCGATTACGTCCGCGACGCGGGCGCGCCGCCCGAACTGCTTGGCGCGACGATCACCGCGCATCACCTGCTGTACAACCGCAACGCGATCTTCCAGGGCGGCATCCGTCCGCATTACTACTGCTTGCCCGTGCTCAAGCGCGAGACGCATCGCGTGGCGCTGGTCGAGGCAGCGACGTCGGGCAATCCGCGCTTTTTCCTCGGCACGGACAGCGCGCCGCATCCGAAGGGGCTGAAGGAGCATGCGTGTGGCTGTGCGGGCTGCTACACGGCGCTGCACGCGCTCGAGCTGTACGCGGAAGCGTTCGACGGCGCGGGCGCGCTGGACAAGCTCGAAGGCTTTGCGAGTTTCCACGGCGCGGATTTCTACCGGCTGCCGCGTAGCGAGGAGAAGGTGACGCTGCGCCGCGAAGCGTGGACGTTGCCGGTGGAGGTCGCTGCCGGGGAGACGCCCGTCGTGCCGTTGCGCGGCGGCGAGACGATCGGCTGGAAGCTCGTTTGAACGCTTGCTGAGCCGATGTCGCGCAATGTGGATCGGCCGGGTGGCGCGCTCAAGCGCGTCGTACCGGGTTTTGCCGATATCGACTGGGCGAGGCCGTGGTTCGCCCAGGTAGCGGCGCGCGGCGTGCGCTGGCAACGTGCCGCGCTGCACAGCGCGGCAGAGCAGTTGCGCGAGATGAACGCCGATGCCATGTCGGCCGGCCTCGCGACGGGTCGCGGGCGGCGCCTCGCCTTCATTGCGCAGGACGCACTGCCGCCCGGCACCGCGTACGAAGCGCACATTGCCGAGACGGGCTGCGTGCCGACGCGCCACAACCTGCACGATTTTTTCAACGCGCTGATGTGGTTCCAGTTTCCGCGCATCAAGGCGGCGCTGACGGCGCGCGGCTCGGCGGCCGTCGATGCGCTGGGCGTCGGTCCGACGCGCGGCGGCACGCGCGACGCGCTCACGCTATTCGACGAGAACGCCGTGCTGTTCGCCTGCGTGGACCCGGCGCTGAGCGTCGCGCTGCGGGCTTTCGACTGGAAGACGCTGTTCATCGATCACCGCGCCGCGTGGGACGAGCGGTGCGAAGTGCGCTGTTTCGGACATGCGTTGCTGGAGAAGCTCGTTGCGCCGTACAAGGCCTGCACCGCGCATGCATGGATCGTCGACGTGCCGTCGGCGTACTTCGCGTGGACGCGTGCCGCACGCGATGCCTATCTCGACGAAACGGTGGGGCGGGCGCTGCTCGACGGCGCCGGATTCAGCAGCCAGATGTTCGCGCCGCTTCCCGTGCTCGGCATTCCGGGCTGGTGGGCGGAGAACGGCACGCCGTCGTTTTACGACGATGCGTCCGTGTTTCGCAGCGGGCGCCGGTCGCGAACGGGCCCGGATGGTAAAATCGCCGCCAGCAAAGCAGGCCAGGCAGTCGCGGCTTCGACGGTTTCGGCCGGCGAGGGCGAGGAAAGTCCGGACTCCACAGGGCAGGGTGATGGCTAACGGCCATCCGTGGCGACACGCGGAACAGGGCAACAGAAAGCAAACCGCCGATGGCCCGGCGCAAGCCGGGATCAGGTAAGGGTGAAACGGTGCGGTAAGAGCGCACCGCGGCTGCGGCGACGCAGACCGGCACGGTAACCTCCACCCGGAGCAATTCCAAGTAGGCAGGCGCGCATCTTCGCGATGCAGGACGGGGCCCCCGTCTCGTCTGCGGGTAGGAAGCTTGAGCGCGTCAGCAATGGCGCGCCTAGAGGAATGGCTGCCACGCGTGGCGCGCTTTCGGGCGCGTCGCGTGCACAGAATCCGGCTTATCGGCCTGCTTTGCCGCTCAAACGACAAATGCCGGCGTCCGTGTGGACGCCGGCATTTTCTTTTTTCGATGCGCGCCGATGCGCTGCGGCTTTACTCGGGGACGATGTCGAACGAATGCGTGAGTTCGGCCGTCTTCGCGATCATGATCGACGCCGAGCAGTACTTGTCGTGCGACAGATTGATCGCGCGCTCGACCGTCGAGGGATTCAGGTTCTTGCCCGTCACTGTGAAGTGAAAGTGGACCTTCGTGAATACCTTCGGGTCTTCGCTTGCGCGTTCGGCTTTCAGCGTCACCGAGCAGCCGGAAATTTCCTGGCGGCTCTTTTTCAGGATCATCACGACGTCATACGCCGTGCAGCCGCCCGTGCCGAGCAGCACCATTTCCATCGGACGCGGCGCCAGATTGCGACCGCCGCCTTCCGGCGCGCCGTCCATTGCGACTAGGTGGCCGCTGCCCGTCTCGGCGGCGAACGCCATGCCGTCCTGACCCATCCAGCTGACTTTGCATTCCATGCTTGTGCTCCGGCTTCCAGGCTTGAATTCGAGAAACGCATTGTAGCCCGGAGGATGATGGCTCGCCCGAAGCGACACTGCCCGAGGATTATGCCGGCCGGGGGTTGTATGTTGCGCTGCCGCATGTGCTCTGCATTAGGGATAGCCCCAGCGCTCGGAGGCGTGTTGCGCCAAGGCAACCGCCAGCGGTAGCCGCAGAAGATGGCCTATCTACTTGTTTTATAAGCGATTTTATTCTTGCCGACACACCGGCTGGCTATTCCGAATTATGAAATTGGATTTCACATCGCAAATGTTCTTGCGTTGCACAAGCCGCTTCCCTATAATCTGTTCATTGGTTGTCGCAGTTCGGCAACCTCCGCATGTCTCCTCCACCCTCCTCCTAAGGTGGATTAAGCCCGAACCGCTAGTTCGGGCTTTTTTTCGTCCCTGCTCCATGCGGCTTCGCATCTTTTGACTCCCTGACGCAAAATCCTTTATAATCATCAGCTTTTCCGCATTCGTGCCCGCGGAGGAAGAACAGGGAGAGCCTGCACGCGCCTCGATGCGCAACGACAAGCAGGAAAAAAACACAGGGCGCAGCACTATTTTTTTGGATCGATCATGAAGACGTTTTCCGCAAAAGCCCATGAGGTGACGCGTGAATGGTTTGTGATTGACGCGACGGATAAAGTTCTCGGCCGTGTCGCCAGCGAAGTGGCACACCGTCTTCGCGGCAAGCACAAGCCTGAGTTCACTCCGCACGTCGACACCGGTGATTTCATCATCGTTATCAACGCCGGCAAGCTGAAGGTCACGGGCAACAAGACCACGGACAAGAAGTACTACCGCCACTCGGGCTACCCGGGCGGTATCTATGAAACGACGTTCGGCAAGATGCAGGAACGCTTCCCGGGCCGCGCGCTTGAGAAGGCGGTCAAGGGCATGCTGCCGAAGGGCCCGCTCGGCTACGCGATGATCAAGAAGCTGAAGGTCTACGCAGACGCAACGCATCCGCACTCGGCACAACAGCCGATGGCGCTCGAGATCTAAGGGGGAGCCCACATGATCGGTAACTGGAATTACGGTACGGGCCGCCGCAAGAGCGCCGTTGCTCGTGTCTTCATCAAGGCAGGCAAGGGCGACATCGTCGTCAACGGCAAGCCCATCGCTGACTACTTCTCGCGCGAAACCTCGCTGATGATCGTGCGTCAGCCGCTGGAACTCACGAACCACGCTTCGACGTTCGACATCAAGGTCAACGTGTCGGGCGGCGGTGAAACGGGTCAAGCGGGCGCAGTTCGCCACGGCATCACGCGCGCGCTGATGGACTACGACGCAACGCTGAAGCCGGCTCTGTCGAACGCAGGCTTCGTGACGCGTGACGCACGTGAAGTCGAGCGTAAGAAGGTCGGTTTCCACAAGGCACGTCGCCGCAAGCAGTTCTCGAAGCGTTAATCGTTTCGGGCTGGCTCTGCTTCATGCAGAGCCTGCTGCAGAAAGCCGCCGACGCGGATGCGAAGGCGGCTTTTTTATTTGCGGTTGCCGATTCCGCCGTATGGACACACCGCAGACAGATGCACGGGAACGCGGTTGACACCCGCCATCCCCGTCGGGCACCGCGCCTAAGAACCTATTGATTTCATGGGCTTCAGCACGATATCGGGAAGAGCAATACAATAGCGTTTAGAAGCTATTTTGGAGAGTTCGCATGGACGCAGTGACCGACACCCCCGTGACCGAGATGCCGGGCCCGTTCGTCTTTACCGACGCAGCGGCCGAAAAGGTCAAGCAACTGATCGAAGAAGAAGGCAACCCGGAGCTGAAACTGCGAGTGTTCGTGCAGGGTGGCGGCTGCTCGGGTTTCCAGTACGGCTTTACGTTCGACGAAGCAGTCAACGAAGACGACACTGTCATGAACAAGAGCGGCGTGCAGCTGCTGATCGACTCGATGAGCTACCAGTATCTGGTTGGCGCCGAGATCGACTACAAGGACGACATCAACGGTGCGCAATTCGTGATCAAGAACCCGAACGCCACGACCACCTGCGGTTGCGGTTCGTCGTTCTCGGTTTGATCTACGGCGTACTTCGCGCAAGTTGCAGCAAAAACGGGGCTTCGGCCCCGTTTTTTTATGTTCGCCCCCAGGCTTGAGTGCGCTTCGTCTCAGCGCGGATAGATCGCGCCGAGCACGCGTTCGTCGGAGGCGCCTGTCACCGACGGCAAATTCCCCGGCTCGCGCGCCACGCAGCGCATCGCGAGCCACGCGAACGCCAGCGGCTCGACCTGATGCGGCGGCACGCCAAGCGCTTCCGTCGTCATCACGGGTACGCCGCTGCAGCCGCTTTCCGTCAGCGCGCCTTGCAGCGCTTTCATGATCTCCGGATTTCGCGCGCCGCCGCCGCACACATAGACGGCCTTGCAATCGGGCGCATGTCGCTCGATCTCGCGCGCGACGGTCACGGCCGTCAGCGCGACGAGCGTCGCTTGAACATCGGCGGGACTGACGTCGGCGAACCCTTGCAGCCGGGCGTCGAGCCATTCGGCGTTGAAAAGATCGCGGCCCGTGCTCTTCGGCGGTTGCGCCTCGAAAAACGGCTCGTCGAGAAACGCGTTCAGTAAGGGGCGATGCACCTGACCCGACGCCGCAAACTGGCCGTTTTCGTCGAAAGACTTGCCCAGATGCCGCTGCGCCCATTCGTCGAGCAGCGCGTTGGCTGGCCCGCAATCGAAGCCGCGTACGGCGCCGTTCGCCGACAAAATCGTGATATTGCTGATCCCGCCCAGATTGCAGACCACGCGCGTCTCGTTCTTCGCCCCGAAAACCGTCGCGTGGAAAGCGGGAACGAGCGGCGCGCCCTGGCCGCCTGCGGCGACGTCGCGGCTGCGGAAATCGGCGATCACGTCGATGTGCGTCATTTCGGCCAGCAGCGACGGGTTGTTGATCTGCCGCGTGTAACCCTTCTCCGGCCGATGGCGGACCGTTTGGCCATGTACGCCGATCGCGCGGACCTCGGCGGCGGACAGGTTGCCCGCGCGCAGCAGCTCGTGACAGCACACCGTGTAGCGCGCGGCCAGCGCGTTGGCGGCGAGCGCTTCGCGTTCGATTTCGTTGTCGCCGGGTTGCTGAAGCGCGAACAGCGCGTCGCGCAACCCCTCCGAAAAGCCGACGAACGCCTGCGACCGTACGACGGGCGCCTTGCCCTTCGCGAATTCGACGGCCACGCCGTCTACGCCGTCCATGCTTGTGCCCGACATCAAGCCGAGATACACGCCGTCTGCGCTGTCTTTGGCCACGCTTTGCTCCTCTCGTCGTCGTTCATTGCGCGTCGGGGACATGCTGGCGCGCGGGTGACGTCGATTGTCGCTCATCGATGCAGCGCGAAACAACCGTCGAACGTTCGCGCCCCGACCGGAAAAAGCGCTCTGGCGAACCCCCTTGCGCCGCGAATTGGCGGCGTTTCGCGCGAGATCGGGGCGCAATGCGCCGCAACTATGGGACAATCTCCCTTTTTGCGATCTCCCGTTCCAGCATGAGCACCGAGTCCACCGCCAAGCCCAATTCCGCCTACCCGATCACCGACGAAGTCCGCCACGCGCTCGAAGTCACGAAGCGCGGCGTCGATGAACTGCTGATCGAAGAGGAGTTCGCGCAAAAGCTCGCGAAAAGCGCCGCGACGGGCACACCGCTGCGCATCAAGCTCGGTCTCGATCCTACGGCGCCCGACATCCACATCGGCCACACCGTCGTGCTGAACAAGATGCGCCAGCTCCAGGACCTCGGCCACACGGTAATTTTTCTGATCGGCGATTTCACGTCGCTGATCGGCGATCCGTCCGGCCGCAACGCGACGCGCCCGCCGCTCACGCGCGAGCAGATCGAATCGAACGCGAAGACGTATTTCGAGCAGGCCGCGCTCGTGCTCGATCGCGAAAAAACGGAAATCCGCTACAACAGCGAATGGTCGATGCCGCTCGGCGCCGACGGCATGATCAAGCTCGCGTCGCGCTACACCGTCGCGCGCATTCTGGAGCGCGAAGACTTCACCAAGCGCTTCCAGAGCGGCGTGCCCATTTCGATCCACGAATTCCTGTACCCGCTGATGCAGGGTTACGACTCCGTCGCGCTGAACGCCGACCTCGAACTCGGCGGCACGGATCAGAAGTTCAATCTGCTGGTCGGCCGCGAACTGCAAAAGCAGTACGGCCAGGAGCAGCAGTGCATTTTGACCATGCCGCTGCTCGAAGGGCTCGACGGCGTCGAGAAGATGTCGAAGTCGAAGGGCAATTACGTCGGCATCAGCGAAAAGCCGAACGATATGTTCGGCAAGCTGATGAGCATTTCCGACGTGCTGATGTGGCGCTACTTCGAGCTGCTGTCGTTCCGTCCGATGAGCGAGATCGAAGGCTTCAGGCGCGAAATCGAAGGCGGGCGCAATCCGCGCGATTTCAAGGTCATGCTGGCGCAGGAAATCGTCGCGCGTTTTCACTCGCAAGCCGACGCCGAGCGCGCGCTCGAAGACTTCAACCACCGTGCGAAGGGCGGCGTGCCGGACGACATTCCGTCGGTGACGCTCGCGGGCGCACCGCTCGCGATTGGGCAACTGCTGAAGCAGGCGGGGCTCGTGCCGTCGACGAGCGAAGCGCTGCGCAACATCGAGCAAGCCGGTGTGAAGATCGACGGCACGACAGTGACGGACAAGGGCCTGAAGGTCGAAGCGGGCGAGTTCGTCGTGCAGGTGGGCAAGCGCCGCTTCGCGCGCGTCACGCTGACGCCATGACGTTCCGCGAGTCTTCGCGCGTGGCGCGGTGGCGGGAAGTCGCATGATCGCGCTGATTCAACGCGTGCGGCGCGCGGAAGTGCGCGTGGGCGACCGCGTGACGGGCGCGATCGATGTGGGCCTGCTCGCGCTGGTCTGCGCCGAGCGCGGCGACACCGATGCTATCGCCGACAAACTGCTCGCCAAAGTACTCGGCTATCGCGTGTTCAGCGACGCAGCGGGCAAGATGAACCTGTCCGTGCAGAACATCGACGGCGAGGGGCGCGCGGGCGGCTTGCTGCTGGTGTCGCAATTCACGCTCGCCGCCGATACGAACAGCGGCCTGCGCCCGAGCTTCACGCCCGCCGCGCCCCCCGACGAGGGCAAGCGCCTGTTCGATTACTTTGTCGCGGCGGCACGGTCGAAGCATTCCATCGTCGAAACGGGCGAGTTCGGTGCGGAGATGCAGGTTTCGCTGGTCAACGACGGCCCGGTCACATTCTGGCTGCAGACGCGCCCATAACGCTCGCCATCGAGGTTTTCCACGCCGATTTCATGGCTACACAAGTTCTCCTCATCCGACACGGCGAAACCGACTGGAACCGCATCAAGCGGATTCAAGGGCACATCGACATTCCGCTCGCGACGAGCGGCGTCGAGCAGGCGCAGCGTCTCGCCGAACGTTTCGCGCGCGAGGCGCAAGCGGGGGCGAGGCTCGATGCGATCTATTCGAGCGACCTGTTGCGCGCGCAGCAAACGGCGCGGCCCTTCGCCGATGCGCTTGGTTTGCCGTTGCAGCTGCGAGAGGGCTTACGCGAGCGCAACTATGGCGCGTTCCAAGGGCACGACAGCGACGAGATCGCGCTGCGTTTTCCCGACGAATACGCACAATGGCAGACGCGCAATCCTGGTTTTTCGCCGCCTGAGGGCGAATCGCAGCGGGTGTTCTATCACCGCGTGCTGCATGCAATCGAGCCCATCGTTGCCGCGCATCCGAATGGCCGGATCGCGCTTGTCGCGCACGGCGGCGTGTTGGACTGCGTGTATCGGTTCGCGAACGGTTTGCCGCTCGACGCGCCCCGCACATACACGCTACTGAATACTAGCGTCAATGCGGTCGATTTCGATGGCGGTCACGCGACGGTCGTGTCGTGGGCCGATGTCGCGCATCTGGACGGCCATTCCGCCGACGACAGTTTCAAGAAAACGCCCGCGGTGCGGCGTTGAATCCGATCGGCGCGGCGTCGCTTTTGAGAACGCCGCGCTTTTCGCTTCTTGCTTCTTAACTGGTGAACAGAGCCGCTTAGCTCGGCTCGGAATCCCACAAATTGCGGACCGGGCTCGCCGAATCGGGCGCGGCCAAGCCGAAGTGCCGGTAGGTCAACAGCGTCGCGACCCGTCCGCGCGGCGTGCGCTGCAAGAAACCTTGCTGGATCAGATACGGTTCGAGCACGTCTTCGATCGTATCGCGCTCCTCGCCGATCGCGGCCGCGAGATTGTCGACGCCCACGGGACCGCCATCGAACTTGTGCAGGATCGCTTCGAGCAGCTTGCGGTCCATCAGATCGAAGCCGACGGGATCGACGTCGAGCATCTTGAGCGCGGCGTCCGCCACCTTTGCGGTGATGTTGCCATCCGCCTTCACTTCGGCGTAGTCGCGTACGCGGCGCAGCAGCCGGTTTGCGATACGCGGTGTGCCGCGCGAGCGCTTCGCGATTTCCAGCGCGCCTTCGGGATGAATCTGCGCACCCAGCAGCGACGCCGAACGGCTCACGATGCGCGCCAGTTCCTCGGCGTTATAGAACTCCAGCCGCGCGACGATACCGAAACGGTCGCGCAACGGATTGGTCAGCATGCCCGCGCGCGTGGTCGCGCCGACCAGCGTGAATGGCTGCAGATCGAGCTTCACGCTGCGCGCCGCCGGGCCTTCGCCGATCATGATGTCGATCTGATAATCCTCCAGCGCCGGGTACAGGATTTCCTCGACGACGGGCGACAGCCGGTGAATTTCGTCGATGAACAGGACGTCGTTGGCTTCGAGGTTGGTCAGCAGCGCGGCGAGGTCACCTGCGCGCTCCAGCACAGGGCCGGACGTTTGCCGCAGATTGACGCCCATTTCGCGCGCGATGATGTGCGCGAGCGTGGTTTTGCCGAGACCCGGCGGGCCAAACAGCAGCACGTGATCCAGCGATTCGGAACGGCGCTTGGCCGCCTCGATGAAGATTTCCAGCTGGCCGCGCACCTTTTCCTGGCCGACGTATTCGTCGAGCTGGCGCGGGCGCAATGCGCGCTCGAACGCTTCCTCGTTCGGCGAAACGGGCGTGGCGGCGATGATGCGTTCGGCGGCGAGTTTGTCGTGTTCGATCATGCGGCAATTGTACCGCGCGATAACCCTTCGCAAAGCTGGCCGAACGGCCAGGGTGCGTACGAATGAGCGGCGTGCGAAGCTTCACGCATTGCCGCTCGTGCAACGCCCCTCAGGCCTTCGACAGCGCCTTCAACGCGAGCTTGATGCCCTCGGAAACGCCTGTGCCCGCCGGCACGTTCTTGATGGCCGCGAGCGCTTCTTTTTCGGAGTAACCCAATGCCAGCAATGCATTCAGGATGTCGGACGCGTGATCGGATTGCGACGCGGCGCTCGCCATTGCGCCCAGATCGGCGCCGAGCTTGCCCTTCAGTTCGAGCAGGAGCCGCTCGGCCGTTTTCTTTCCGATGCCCGGCACGCGCGTGAGGCGCGCGGCGTCCTGCATCGTCACCGTCTGCGACAGTTCCTGCACGCTCATGCCGGACAGCACGGCCAGCGCCATGCGCGCCCCGATGCCCGTGATCTTTAACAATTCGCGAAACGTCGAGCGCTCTTGCGGCGTGAGAAAGCCGTATAGCAGATGTGCGTCTTCACGCACGATCATCTGCGTGAGCAACACGACCTTCTCGCCGGTGCCGGGCAGGTTGTAGAACGTGCTCATCGGCACGTCGACTTCGTAGCCGACGCCGTTGCAGTCGATCAGAAGGTGGGGCGGGTTCTTTTCCAGCAGGACGCCGGCGATGCGACCAATCATGGTGGGTTCGTACTATCAGGGGGAAAGCGCGAGTGTAGCGCAGCGTGGCGGGCTTTCGTGAGCCGGTTCTGACAGCGTAGGCGCGCGGCCGATTGACCAGGCCGCTTGCGCTCCATACACTGAGATCCCTTTTGGACTTTCCGCAACTCGCCAAAAGGGGTCTTCGATGCTCAGTCTCACCACGCTCGCGCTGTTCTCAGGCGCGTGTCTCGCACTTACCGCCACGCCAGGTCCCGATATGCTGCTGATCGCTTCCCGCAGCGTCAGCCAAGGGAGGGCCGCGGGTTTTGCGTCGCTTGCCGGCATCCTTGTCGGCACCTATTGCCACGCGCTGGCTGCAGCGCTTGGTCTGTCACAGTTGTTTCTTGCTGCACCAATGGCCTACGACATGGTGCGCTTCACAGGCGCGGCCTATTTGCTCTATCTCGCGTGGAAGACATTGCGCTCAGAGGGCACCGTGCTTGCACCGAACACATCGATGCGACGCTATCCCATCGGCAGAATTTTCAGGCAAGGGTTGTTCACGAACCTGCTCAATCCTAAAGTCGCGCTGTTCGTGCTCGCGCTGTTTCCACAGTTCGTGAAACCGGAAGCGGGATCGGTCGCTGTACAGATCATGTTGCTTGCGACCGTGCTGAACGTGATCGGGTTTTTCGTCAATGGCAGTGTGATCCTGCTGGCCAGCAGGCTGAGCCGGAAGCTGATCAGCGGCAAGCGTGCGTCGCGTTGGCCTCAGTATCTGCTCGGGTCTGTCTTCGCCGGCCTGGCGTGCCGACTGGCTTTGGCAGGGCGACGCTGACGCCGCCTGAAGGCGTCTAACCCACCAACCGCCCGCGCCGCACCCGCAGCCCCTTCTTCGCCAGTGCCGGCGCAATGCCGCCCAGCGTGCTCAGCGTGCCGCCGCCATGCGCATGACAGATCGCCATGCCGAGCGCATCGGCGGCATCTGTGGATGGAATGCCCGAGAGGCACAGCAACCGCACGACCATCTGCTGCATCTGCTCTTTCGTTGCGCGTCCGTAGCCGACCACGGCCTGTTTCAATTGCAAAGCCGTGTATTCGGCGACGGGCACGCCGCCCGCCACCAGCCCGCAAATTGCCGCGCCGCGCGCCTGGCCGAGCAACAGGGTGGACTGCGGGTTGACGTTCACGAACACCTTTTCGATCGCCGCCTGATCGGGTGCGTGCTGGCGGATCAGCGTTGAAATGCCTTCGAAGATAGTACCGAGGCGCGTCGGCAGATCGGCATCGGCGGTCCTGATGACGCCGCTCGTCACGTAAGTCAGCTGATGGCCGGACTGGTCGATCACGCCAAAACCAGTGACGCGCAAGCCTGGGTCGATGCCGAGAATTCTCATAAGTGCGGTGCGTGTTCAGTGCCTGCGATACTACAACGGCACACCGTCAAACGCGATATGCAAAACGGCCCGGCAGTTGCGCACTGCCGGGCCGTTTCAAAGCGTGTTGAAGCCGATCAGTGACGGAAGTGTCGAACGCCCGTCACGACCATCGCGATGTTGTGCTCGTCGGCGGCGGCGATCACTTCGTCGTCGCGCATCGAGCCGCCAGGCTGGATCACGCACGTCGCGCCCGCGTTCACGACCACGTCGAGACCGTCGCGGAACGGGAAGAAAGCGTCCGACGCCACGGCCGTGCCAGACAGCGTGAGGCCCGCGTTCTGCGCCTTGATGCTCGCGATGCGCGCCGAGTCCACGCGGCTCATCTGGCCCGCGCCGACGCCCATCGTCATGCCGTTCGCACAGAACACGATCGCGTTCGACTTGACGAACTTCGCGACGCGCCACGCGAACAGCAGGTCGTCCATTTCCTTCGGCGTCGGGTGACGCTTCGTGACGACGCGCAGTTCATGCGGCTGCACGTTTTTCGCATCGAGCGATTGCACCAGCAGCCCGCCGCCCACGCGCTTCAGGTCGAACGCGTTGTGGCCGTCGCCCAGCGCGATTTCGAGCAGACGCACGTTCTGCTTCGCGGCGAACACCTGCTTCGCGGCTTCGCTGAACGACGGCGCGATCAGCACTTCGACGAACTGCTTCGCCACCGCCTGTGCCGCCGCTTCGTCCACTTCGCGGTTGAACGCGATGATGCCGCCGAATGCCGAGGTCGGATCGGTCTGGAACGCCTTCGAATACGCTTCGTGCGCGTTCGCGCCGACGGCCACGCCGCAAGGGTTCGCGTGCTTGATGATCACGCAGGCGGGCGCGTCGAACGTCTTCACGCATTCCCACGCGGCGTCCGAATCGGCGATGTTGTTGTACGACAGTTCCTTGCCCTGCAACTGGCGATAGTTCGCGAGCGCGCCGGCGGGCACCGAAATGTCGCGATAGAACGCGGCGCTTTGGTGCGGGTTTTCGCCGTAGCGAAGATCCTGCACCTTGTCGAACGCCATGTTCAGCGTGGCGGGATACGTGTTGCGGTCGCGGTGCTGCAGTTCTTCCGTGAGGCTCGTCAGGTAGTTCGTGATCGCGCCGTCGTACTGCGCGGTGTGCGCGAATACCTTGGTCGCGAGGCGGAAGTTGGTCTTGTAGCCGACCGTGTTGCCGTTCGCGCGCATTTCGTCGAGCACGCTCGCGTAGTCGGCGGGATCGACCACGACGGTGACGTCGCGATGATTCTTCGCCGCCGAGCGCAGCATGGTCGGGCCGCCGATATCGATGTTCTCGATCGCGTCTTCCAGCGAGCACTCTTCCTTCGAGATCGTCTGCACGAACGGGTACAGGTTCACGACGAGCAGATCGATGGTCGGGATGTCGTGCTTTTCGAGCGCGGCCATGTGTTCGGGCAGATCGCGGCGGGCGAGAATGCCGCCGTGCACCTTCGGGTGCAGCGTCTTCACGCGCCCATCCAGCATTTCCGGAAAGCCCGTGTAGTCGGCCACTTCGGTGACGGAAAGGCCGGCGTCCGCGAGCAGTTTCGCGGTGCCGCCCGTCGACAGGATCTTGACGCCGAGGTCCGACAGCGATTTCGCGAAATCGACGATGCCGGACTTGTCGGAAACGGAGATGAGCGCTTGCTTGATCATGATGGGAAGAAAAGCCGATGAAAGGCGTGGCAGGGCGCCGAGACTACAGCAGGCCGTGCTGTTGCAGTTTCTTGCGCAGCGTATTGCGGTTGATGCCGAGATACTCGGCGGCCAGCGACTGGTTGCCGCCGGCCTGCTCGAGCACCACCTCGAGCAACGGTTTTTCGACGCACGAAATCACCATGTCGTAGACGTCGTGCGGATTGGAGCCGTCGAGATCCTGGAAGTACATCCCCAGGCTATCGCGGACACATTGTTCGATATTGTGCTTGCTCATGCTGCTAATCGGTCGGTTTGATCCTGCTCACCGTTGTTGTTGACTTCGTTGTCGACGTACACGAGGCGGTCCGAAATCGCCTTTTGCGCGTCGAAGAATTCGTTGACGGCGAGCAGTTGTTCGCGCGTCGTGTCCAGCGTATTCATGCGGTGGCGGAACACGTTGGCGCCGGAAAGGCCGCGAGTGTACCAGCCGATGTGCTTGCGCGCAGTCCGAACGCCCGTAAATTCGCCGTAGAACGCGTAGTGATCTTCCAGGTGTTCGTTCATCACCTGCTGGATCTCGTCGATACGCGGCGCCTCCATCAGCTCGCCCGTGCGCAGGAAATGCTCGATCTCGCGGAACAGCCAAGGCCGGCCCTGAGCCGCACGGCCGATCATGATCGCGTCGGCGCCCGTTGCCGCCAGTACCTCGCGCGCCTTGTACGGCGACGTTATGTCGCCGTTCGCCACCACGGGAATCTTCACCGATGCCTTCACGGCGGCGATCGTCTCGTACTCCGCTTCGCCGTGATACAGGTCGGCGCGCGTGCGGCCGTGCACGGTCAGCATCGAGATGCCGGATTGTTCGGCGATGCGTGCCACGTTCAGCGCGTTCTTGTTCTCGCGGTTCCAGCCGGTACGGATTTTCAGCGTGACGGGCACGGCATGCGGCCCGACGCCGACGGCGCCCACCACCGCCTCCACGATCTGCTGCACGAGCGGCTCGTTTTGCAGCAGCGCCGAACCGGCCGCGACGTTGCAGACCTTCTTGGCGGGGCAGCCCATGTTGATGTCGATGATCTGCGCGCCGTTGGCGACGTTGTAGCGCGCGGCTTCCGCCATCATCTGCGGGTCGGCGCCCGCGATCTGCACGGCGATCGGCTCGACCTCGCCCGCGTGATTGGCGCGGCGCATGGTCTTTTCGCTTTTCCACAGCTGCGCGTTCGACGCCACCATTTCCGACACTGCATAACCCGCGCCCATGCGCTTGCAGAGCTGGCGGAACGGCCGGTCGGTCACGCCCGCCATCGGGGCGACGAACAGGTTATTGCGCAGAGTGTGGGAGCCGAGAGTAGGCATGGCGAAAACGGCGGCAAGCGGCCCGCGCGCCCGTGGAAAATGGCGCGCGGCACGAACCGCAAAATACGAGGGAAAACCGCTATTTTAGCGTTAACGCGCTCGCCCAGACCGAACGGCGTCTGAGCTAACTCATTAAATCTTCTATGAAAGTGGCCGCGTTCATAGAACGGCGGCCACTGTGGCGCGATTTTTTTGCGCTTACCGGCGCTGCCCGAACATCATCTGGCGCGCGAGCGCCATCTTGACGGGCGGCACGAATTCGAGCGCGGTGAGCGCGAGGCCGCGCAGCGTCGCGAGCGGCGGAAAATCGATCGTGAAGAGGCGCGCGAGCGTGTCCGTGGCGCCAATCGTCATGCGCCGGTCGAGCGCACGGCGTTGCGCGAAGGCGACCAAGGCGCTGCGCGTCGCGCCGTAGTGCGAGAGCGCGTCGGCGAGCGCGTGCGCGTCGCGCAGGCCGAGGTTCAGGCCTTGACCCGCAACGGGATGCAGCGTCTGCGCAGCATTGCCGATCGCGACCACGCTGCCTTTCACCAGCGTATCGACGGTATTCAGGCCGAGCGGGAACGCTGCGCGCCCCTTGATCTGCGTGAAGCGGCCCATCCGGTCGCCGAACTCGGCGCCGAGTTCGCGCAGAAACGCGTCGTCCGGCAGTTGAGCACGGCGCGCCGCTTCGCCCGGCGCGCAGCACCAGACGAGCGCGTAGTCCGCGCCCCGCACGCCGCCCGTCGGCAGCAGCGCGATGGGACCTTGCCGCGTAAAGCGCTCCCACGCGACATGCGGCTGCGGCGCGGACATCGTCACCGTGCCGACCAGCGCCGTCTGACCGTAATCGCGCGTTTCGCCCGAACCTGCCTGCTGCTCGCCGAACAGACCGCCCTCGGCGCTCACCAGAATCCGCGTGCGCAGCGTGCGCGTCACGTGCGCGCTTTCGATCGGCAGCAGCACGCCTTCGTCGTTTTCGAGTTGCTGAGGCGTCTGGGCCTTCGTCGACTTGAACCAGTGCACGGGCGTCGCGCGCACGGCTTCGGCGAGCGCATGGACGATCGAGCCGTAGCGCAATACATAGCCGAGCGCGGGCAGACCGTGCTCGGCGTGATCGATCAGCGTGCGCCCGAAATGGCCGCGCTGCGACACGTGGATGCGCTGGATCGCCGTGGCATCGGCGGGCCAGTTGAGCGGCTCGAGAATCATCCGGCTGCCGTGCGACACGGCGATCGCGCGCGGATCGGCGACCGAATCTTCCGGCTCGCGCGCGTCGATCAGCGCGATGTTCAGCTTCTGCGTCGCGCTTCGCCGCGCGAGCCAGCCCGCGAGCGCGAGCCCGACGGGCCCCGCGCCGACGATCGTCACGTCGTAGTCGAACGGCGCGTGGCTGGCAGTCAAGGCGGGCGCGTCCGACGCCGCGTGGTGGAGGTCGTTCATCTTCTTGTCGTTTCCGTTGGGCTCAGGCGATGCCGGCTTTCTCCCGCATCAGCGCTTCGATCTCGTCGGCATCGACGGGCACGTCGCGCGTGATCAGCTCGCAGCCCGTCGCCGTGACGATCGCGTCGTCCTCGATGCGGATGCCAATGTTCCAGTACTGCTCGGGCACGTCGTCGGCGGCGCGGATGTAGAGGCCCGGCTCGATCGTCAGCGTCATGCCGGGTTTCAGCGTGCGCCACGGCAGCGCGCCGTGTTCGTCGACGGGCGCGCCGCGCTCGCGGTAATCGCCCGCGTCGTGCACGTCCATGCCGAGCCAATGGCCCGTGCGATGCATGTAGAAACGCGTGTACGCGCGCTCCTCGATCACCTCGTCGACGCCCGCGAACAGATCGCGATTCAGGATGCCCGTGTCGAGCAGACCTTGCGCGAGCACGCGCACGGCGGCCTGATGCGGCGCGTCGAAGCTCACGCCTGCCTTGGTCGCGTCGACGGCGGCCTGTTGCGCGGCCAGCACGATATCGTAGATTTCGCGCTGCGCGGGCGTGAAGCGGCCGCTCGCGGGAAAGGTGCGCGTGATGTCCGAGGCGTAGCCGTCGAGTTCGCACGCCGCGTCGATCAGGATCAGGTCGCCGTCCTGCGCGACGGCATTGCCCGCGGGATAGTGCAGCACGCACGCGTTCGCGCCCGCCGCGACGATCGAGCCGTACGCGGGCGCCTGCGCGCCGTGCTTGCGGAACGTGTAAAGCAACTCGGCTTCGAGTTCGTATTCGCGCACGCCGGGACGGCATGCCGCCATCGCGCGCCGGTGCGCCTGCGCGGAGATCGCGGCGGCGCGGCGCATGATCGACAGTTCGTGCGCGTCCTTGACGAGGCGCATCTCGTCGAGCAGCGGCACGAGGTCGTGCACGGCCGAAGGCGCGAGCACGCCGCTGCGGCCCTGCGCGCGCACGGCGTCGAGCCATTGGCGCACCTTGCCGTCGAATTCTTCCGATGCGCCGAGCGCGTAGTGCAGCGCCGGCTTGTCGGCGATGATGCGCGGCAGCTGCGTGTCGATCTCGTCGAACGCGAACGCCGCGTCGAAGCCGAACGCCTCGCGCGCGCCTTCAGGACCGAAGCGGAAGCCTTCCCACGTCTCGCGCTCCGCGTTCTTCGCGCGGCAGAACAGGATCGCGGCGGGCTCGTCCGGCTTTGCGCTTGCATCGAGCACGAGGGTGGCCTCGGGCTCGGTGAAGCCGGTCAGATAATAGAAGTAGCTGTCGTGCCGGTATGGATAGTCGGCGTCGCGATTGCGCAGCACTTCGGGTGCCGTCGGGACGATCGCCACGCCGCCGCCCGTCGCGCGCAGCGCCTGGAGCACGCGCGCGCGGCGCTGGCGGTAAATGTCGATAGCCGGAGTCAGATCGGTCATGAGTTCGGTCGGCGGGTTGGTCTTGCTGGATGGACGGCGGCTCGGCGCGCGGCGAAACCGTGCTGGGGCCTGCCGGCGTCATTTTGCGATTGTATCGCCCAACGCAAATCGGTTCCGGACGGGCCGCGCCCGTGCGCGGCGGGGCGGCGGGGTGTGCGATGCGCGCTCGCGCGTGCAGGTCGCGGGTGCCGGGCGGGATGCCGGTCGCGGACGCAGGTCGCGGACGCAGGTCGCGGATGCCGGTCGCGGATGCCGATCCCGGGCGCCCGTCGTGGGGTGCGATCCGCCGCCGCGCGACGCCTGGCCATCCGGCCAGCTAGACCGTCGCGCGTCCGGTTGGATATGTTGCAATCTGTCTACAACTGCGCGTGCCAAGGGAGCGAAGCGCACGGTGCGAGGCAGGGAAAACCCTCCGGAAAGCGCCAACGCACGTATACTTTCGGCCAATTTCAATAAAGGCAGGATGTGATGAAACTCATCGGTTCGCTGTCGAGCCCATTCGTCCGCAAGGCGCGGGTGGTGCTCGCCGAAAAGAAAATCGACTACAAGCTCGAACTCGAAAATGTCTGGGCTCCCGACACGCACATTCACGACTTCAATCCGATCGGCAAGGTGCCGTGTCTTGTGATGGAAGACGGCGCCGCCGTGTTCGACTCGCGCGTGATCTGCGAATACGTCGATACGCTGTCGCCCGTCTGCAAGCTGATGCCGCAAGCGGGCCGCGAGCGTGTCGAAGTGCGGTGCTGGGAAGCGCTCGCGGACGGCATCATGGACGCCGCCGTGCTGATCCGCCTCGAAGGCGTGTTGCGCGACGAGGAACATCGCAGCGAAACGTGGGTCGCGCGTCAGCGTCACAAGATCGACGACGGCCTGAAGGCGATGGCGCAAGGGCTGGGCTCGAAGGCATGGTGCGCGGGTAATCAGTACACGCTCGCCGACGTGGCCGTGGGCTGCGCGCTCAGCTATCTGGACTTCCGTATGCCGCAGCTGAACTGGCGCGAGCTGCATCCGAATCTCGACAGGCATTATCAGAAACTGTCGCAGCGTCAGTCGTTCATCGACACGCAACTGTCCTGATCCGCGCCCGCCGATCCGTCGCGCATCGAATTGCAGCTGGGGTGTCGCGCGGGCCTGAAGGCGCGCCAAGACAAGGAGTGTCAAGAAAGCTTACGATTTCCCCGAAACTGTCTTTCGACATGTTACAAAGCGCCTGCCCGTCAGGCGCTTGCCGTTTGAGCGTCTGCCTGGACGAAACCGCCCGGATGCGTTCGTTGCGCTAGCAGGCATCGAGGACGTCTCGTGCGGTGATCCGCGGTTGCCCCGCGGTTACCCATCAATAACATCCGTCAAAGGGGACGTCCGACGATGAAAACGATCCGTGTCACTCTCGCAGCCGCCGCATGCGGCGTGCTCGCCGCCTGTTCGGGCGCGAGCCTCGATCCCAGCTCTCTCGTTCAATCCGGTTCGCAGGCCTTTCAGGCCGCATCGCTGACGGATGCCGACGTGCGCACGCTATCCGACAAGTCGTGCGCGCAGCTCGATTCCGAAAACCGGATGGCGCCCGCCGGCAGCGCCTACGCGAAGCGCCTGAACAAGATCGCCGCGCAGCTGGGCGACAACATCAACGGCGTGCCCGTCAACTACAAGGTCTACATCACGAAGGACGTCAACGCCTGGGCGATGGCGAACGGCTGCGTGCGCGTTTATAGCGGCCTGATGGACATGATGACGGACGACGAAGTGCGCGGCGTCGTCGGTCACGAGATGGGGCACGTCGCGCTCGGTCATACGAAGAAAGCGATGCAGGTTGCGTATGCAACGTCGGCGCTGCGCTCGGTGGCGTCGTCGGCGGGCGGCATCACGGGGGCGATTTCAGCTTCGCAGCTCGGCGACTTCTCCGAGAAGCTTGTCAACGCCCAGTTCTCGCAGTCGCAGGAATCGGCCGCCGACGACTATTCGTTCGATATCCAGAAGAAGAAGGGCCAGGACCCGTCCGGCCTCGTCAGCGCGTTCAACAAGCTCGCGAAGCTCGATGGCGGCAAGTCGAGCATGCTGAGTTCGCATCCGGCATCGGCGGCGCGCGCGCAGCATATCGAACAGCGGCTCGCGTCGAACAAGTAACGCAGCAAGCGCAAACATGAAAGCGCGCGTTGGACTCTCATCCAACGCGCGCTTTTTCCTGGCCTTCGCTCAGAGGCGATCAGGCAATCAGGCGGTCACGGCTTCGAGATCCGGCGCGAACGAATCGCTGCGCGCGACGGGCCAATACTTCTCGTACAGCGTATAGCGGTAGTTGCCGTCGATCAGATCGTTCGGCTCGAGATACTTCAGCAGATCGGACATCAGCCGCACTTCATACGACGACACGCGCCGCACGATGTGATGCGCGCGCAGATCGGCCGGGTGACGCAGGCCCGCTGCCTGGACGATTTCCTGCAGCGCGTGCAGCGTGTTGTGATGGAAGTTGAACACGCGGTCGGATTTGTCGGTGACGATCAGCGCGCGCTGGCGCACCGGGTCCTGCGTCGCGACGCCCGTCGGGCAGCGGCCTGTGTGGCACGTCTGCGCCTGAATGCAGCCGACCGTTATGGCCCCTAAAAAGCAACTATTTAGCTGAATGTGACTGAGTAAAAGGCACGGTAATAGTTGACCAACTATTTAAACTAAAGCCGACCGTCGCGGCGCGGCAAATCTCGCCCGGATGCCTACATGGCCATGAGCACCCAAATGCCGTGCTCATGGCCATGCAGTGAGCGTAATAAACTTCTGGCGCATCAAGGGTGCGCTTCGCCGGGCTGCGCCCGCCCTTGACCCGCCAAGACCTAAGCGACGACCGGTTGTTGCTCCAGCGCCGTCCTGAGAAGCGAACCGAGCGCGGTGTTTCGTCGATTGGCTCGAGGAGGCGCTTCCACTGCTCGACGCGCGGCGTCGATGTCACCTACCAGAATCACTTGAGTCTGCGCTCGAGTGATGGCCGTGTAAATTAGAGTCCGGTCGAGGAGTCGATTTCCGGTGATGGGCACGATGATTCGACGCCATTGGGACCCTTGTGCTTTGTGCACAGTAAGGGCGTATGCCAGTTCCAAGTCGTCGAGAAGCGATTCTGTGAGCGGTCGTCGTTCTCCGTCATCCCAAGCAATCCACGCGATAGCGTGTTCAATCGTAACGCCTGCATCGTCGACGAGCTTGCGCCGTTCGTGTTCAATCTGCACTATTCGACCGAGCGAGCCATTCTGAAGACCGATATCCCACAGGTTTCTTGTGCAAACGACAGGGTCTCCCAAACGAAGACCAGTATCTACTCGGCATTCGAATTCGTCACTCCACAACGTGAGTGGTTCCGCATTTGCCGTCAAATGCGCTTGGCAGAGCCTATTAAGCGCCTTCACTCCGTCTGCACCATTTTTTCGTGGTGACAGAATCTGAGTCTCATCTGGAGCCTGCCGATAGAGTTCAAGCACCGTCGCTGCGATTGGAAACGATGGCTCACCTTGTGAATCCACAGCGCGCTGCGGTCGGCGCACAAACGCGATGGCGGCCGTTGTATCTTCGGGCAGATGCGGCCATACGCCGTCACGAATAGAGGAGGCGGCCGTTGCAATAGCGCCTCCGTATCGCTTGACGACCTTTAACTCGACGGAGGGAATGCTAGGCTGATTCTCGAGAGCGTGCAGGACGAGTCCGGGCCCAACCGGCATAAGTTGGAAGGGGTCGCCCGCAAGTAGCAGACGGACATGCGGTGGGAGCAGCGTGCATAGTCTGTACATGGAAACGATGTCCACCATGCTTGCCTCGTCCACAACCACGACACAGGCACCCTCGAAGTCTTGCTCTTTTGTATTCTTCAGAAGTCCAGCGAGGGTCTGTCCTGGCCTGTTGGTCGCTTCCTGCATTCGTTTCGCTGCGCGGCCAGCGAGAGCCGCTTGTAGCACGCGTACGTGAGCTTTGTCGTACACGCGGTAGAGTGCTTTGAGTACGGTTGTTTTGCCGACTCCAGCGCCGCCGGTGATGATTGCCAGCCGACTCGCTGCGGCCGCATGCACAGTGGCTCTCTGTTCATTGTTGAGGGTGAGATGTTCTTCGGACTCGTAGGACGCGATGACGTCGTCAACGCTCGGGATGTCGAGCAAGCGTGTAGACACATCATCGCTAGTTATTCGACTCGCCAGCGCATTCGCGACGGCGGTTTCCATCACGTAGGCTCCGAGCTGATGAATTCGGTTGTCTGGACCCACGATGTAGCTGCCGTTCTGTTGTCCAGAAGCCAGTGCCGCTGCGGCCAGTGTGCGCCAAGACGCTTCTCCCGATATTGTGCCGAGGACGGATGCGAGGCGGGTCATGACCATTTGTCGGGTAACGGCCGTATGTCCGTCGGCAAACAATCGATACAGCGACTCCTCGATAGCACCTTGCAGTCGACGCGAGTCTCCTTCAGTAACTCCGAAATGCTCACGCGCGAACTTGTCAGTTGCCGCCCAGTTTGCGCAGAACGACAGTAGGCGGTAGGGGTCTTCCTCAATGGCAGTCGTCGCCTCTGCTCCAAAGTGCGCTAGCACCTTGCGACCTAACGCTACTCCGAAGCCGCGTTGATGCAACCATTGAAGCGTCCGTGTATCGCCATAGATTCGCCAACCATCGACCAAGCGCTGAGCTATCTCTTGGCTGACGCTCCTGACAGTCGAGAGCGCTGCTATATCGCCAGTATCCAGAACTTCGTATAGCCGCTCCCCGAAGGCTTCCCACAGTCTTCGAGCTTTCGCTGTGCCAACCCCGACGAAATCCTCTCCCTCGGACAACATCGTAATCAGATGCTCACCCGACGGCAAAGCAAGCTCTAGTCCATCAGCCTCAATCTGTTGTTCAAGTATCCGATATCCGTTAATTATTCTGGGGCGAGCGTGCGCACCTCCGGTCACGCGCCACCATTGTCCGACCTGCACAGAACTCCCAGACAGCAGATGGCTGGAGGCGACGACGACGAAGGTTTCACGGGCATCGAGAACGACACCGTTATCATCGACCGCTGTGCCATAAAATATACAGCCACCGCGCCCGAGAGGATTGTCGCTACGGATTGAAGTGACTCTCACCAGTCGAGTAATTTTCATCGAGGAATACGCCCCGTGGTGACGAGAGCCTCGTGCAGGGATTCGTATTTCGCGAGACGTCGTTTGAGTTCCGCTATCTCAGCCTTTTGAGCAGCGCTTTCAATCTGCAATCGTCGTAGCGTATCCGCGTCGCGCGCGGCTTGATGCTGACTGGGCTCGCGCATAGGCATTCCGGCCGGCTGTTCCGTTGAGCCCGCCGCTTGAGGCAATATCCCGCGTTCTCGAAGTCCGTCCTCTAACGTGCGCAACGCCTTCTTGATTCTGGGATTCTGGTCAAGCGCCGACTTCGCGAAACCGCACTCTCTCGCGATTTCAGTGCGAGACAGAACACCGCGAATGACGATGCTTTTATAGTCCGCATCACTCTTGCTCGCGACCCAACCATTGAAGATGGCCAAGTTCTGTTCACCTAGCTGCTTGCCATTCGCCATTGATTCGATGCCCCAATTCAGAAGTATACGAACGCGCAATGCGTGCTTGTCACTGAACTTCCTCGCCAGTTGCTGGACCGGCCAATAGATTACGAAGCGCGACGACATGATGCTTTTCAAGGAGCACGTTTCCCGTAAGCGCCTGCCTCAGACGGTCTTTATGCATTTGCAGTCCGCAATTCGAGAGGTGGTCAGTTTTGAACAGCATCTCAAGCGCTTCTCTTGCGGCGACAGGTAAAGGAGCATTCTCCCTCGTGGCGCTTGGCGATGAGGGCTTGCCTCCAAAGCCGACACGAATGAGGTCGTCGACGGGAATCCCAGGAATCGAACGCAAGCCCGCTTCTATCCGCTGCCGCGCCGCAATCGCTTGGTCTCGCTCTTCCTTCAACAGTTGCACATAAGCACGAAGCGTCTCATCAGCAATCAGAGGCTCGGTTGTCGGTTTGTCGCGACGAACCGACAATGTCTGGCCAGACTGCCTCAGCTGGACGTATCTATGAAGCACCAACTTTGAATTGCGAATCGACTGAGCTTTCGGACCTTCCCAGTCTCTGTCGATGCAATATCGCTCTATCGCAGATGGTGATATCTTCAGCCCCTGCTCTTCAAGATAGTCACAAGCCTTTTTGATTCGTTCGAGAGACTCTCGCTGCCGCGCATTCGGTGAGCCGGAGGTCAATTCAGCATAGACGGTATCGACCGTAGTGACCTGATTCATCCAAACACCTCTTCACCTTCGTCGTCTTCGACGAGCTTGCCGCTGGCACCGCCGAGTGCCACCGCGAGACTATCAATGTCGGCGCTCTTTGTGAGAGCGTCCGGCCTGCTGTTCTCCTCAAGCAACTTGATAGCTTTCGAGAGAGTCGGATATGAGTCCAACGGCTTCTTGCCAATAAGTACTTCGTCGAGTTCATGCCCACGAACCTGCTGCAATAGCAATGCAGAGAGGAGATTTCCGGCTTCATGTGCCTGCTGCTCGTTGAGCATTAGCAAGAACGGTTGAATCCCGTTCGCCGTCAACATTTTCGACAGAATCGTGTTTTTCTCCAGTTCAGCCTCTCGATTCTTGAAGCCAGTGGTGAACTCACTCATCTGGGTAATTTGGTCCAACAAGGCAAATTCGTGCGCTTCCTCAAGTGTTACCTTCAGCTCGGATGGATTACTCGCCGTCAATAGTGGAACGGGGACCGAGGTGTCGGCCCCGCAGACTTTTGCCTTCGCGGCAAGATAGTCGTTCATTAAGGCGATGGACTTTTCGGCATATCGATATCTTGCCGCCCATTCATTGATGTCGATTTCCAACTCGCGATTCAAGATGTCGACGCGGTCGCAGAGTTCGCGTGCCTTTCGCTGATTGCCAGCATCCTCCGCGTCAATCCTTTGGTCGTTCAAGTTTGCGACTTCGAGCCCTTTTTTGCGTATCGCATATGCGAGATTGTTCACCGCCGCGACTTGTCCGAGGAGGTGTGCCGGACCGGTGAGCCAGAAACGACAGAGGCCGCATCGTTGACCGCCGGGCACGGGAGCGTAGATGTTCTGGGCTGCGCTTTGGAGCGGCCCCCCGTTGCTGCAAGAAGTCCCCGGACAAATTCCTTCGGAGTTAATTGTCATGATGCCGGTCTTGTCTCGCAGCGCCGTCATGCCAGCCCCAACACCCGCACCTTCTTGCCCAAGCATGAAGGGAGCGAACTCGTCGAGGTAATCTGCAAAAATCTCAGACCCAACGAAGTCCGCATCGTTCAGCATGCGTTCGTGAGCTTCTTCCAGAAACTTGCGAAGCTTTGCGGGCGAGTACTTCAAGTAATGAAGCGTCATCACCAAGGTCGCGTGGCCTGCTACGAACTGCTGCACCACTTCAAGCGGAACGCCAGCATCAATCAGATTTGTAATACCGCTTACCCGAAGGGAGTGGAGGTCGACCGTCCATGTCAAATCTCCTTTCCCGTCGCTTTCGACTAACTTCAGCTTACGCCCGTACTTCTTCTCAATACGTGTTTGCGCTTCGGCCAGGGCTTTAATATAGAAGCGCTTCAACCTTGGGTAGCTAATGGGATGCACCTTATCAGCGCTACGAGGGTCGCGAAACAACGGCGCAATCGTCGGGGTAACGACCGTAATGGGCCGTGGTCGTTCTTTCACATCCTTTTGATAGTGAAGGTATGGAACTGGTTTTCTCAACTCGTGCAGGTAGCGCTTCTGCCAATCTATCGCCATCTGAAGGAGAGATGAGAGCGTCTCAGATACGTACGGAATAACATAGCCAATTTTATTGCTCCCATACGGGGCAGTCTTGTTGGTGTTAATCCAAAGCGACAGCCATGCATTTGCCCGCAACCCGTCGTGCTCTAGCCGTAGTACACCTTCGCGACGGCCGCGAAGCGCATACGGGGATGTATTAGGGATGTCAGAATTTATCGCAGCGTCGTAGACGCGCTCATCGAGCAGACCCGAGTCTAGCCATCGTGCCTGGTGACTGCGAATTGGAGTGTCGAACAGGGTGTACAGACACACGGTGAGAGTCGGGTCGAACACCCATGTGTTCTGACCAGTTTGGTTGTCGAACACATGGACCTTCGCGTTTTGAAACCGTCGTCCAAACGCAAAATCATTCTCAGTGAGCAGCTCCCTGAGTTCCTTCATCACGTACGGCGGGAGGGCATCTCTCTCAGTCTTGCTGTCTGAGTCATCTTCTTTGCCGGCCGAGTCTGAGGCGAAGACGGGATTTTTGAAGGAATCGGCATCAGCGCTTCCACTGGCCACAAGGTAGTCATGTTGCCAATCGAAGAACCGACGGATAGTCGATAGTGTGTCGTTCCGACGTTTCGCACTATCGTAGTTTTGGCGCAGATATTCGAGGAACGTATCGGAGTTCTGCAATGACGCGTCGTAGATATGCTTGGCTCGCACAACTCGCCACGGCACCTTCGGCGGCTCTTTGAGCGTGCAGAGATAGTCGCCTAACATATTGAGGCGGTCGATTTGTGAGGCAGTTCTGGCTGTCGTTAGCGAGGAAACATATGCCTTGAACATTTGCGACCAGGCCGTCAATTCAGGGCGTGCTGTAGCGAGCCACCTGAAGAGGCCGTCCACCCGGCGCTCGTCGTCTTTCACTCCCTCGTTCGGGGGACGCTTGTACTCGACCGCGTGCTCTGGGTTGGCGACGTTGAAATGCTGAGTCAATGCCTTAATGACCAACCGCAGCCGCCCTCGTTGCGTGTCATGTTGTTTCTTGTTTTTTTCTACCGGATATCGTGCCTCGAGCGATGCGTGCGAGATTTCTTCAAATCTCTGAATGAGCGCCGGAGAAAGGTCGTTAGCAGATAATGCATTGCTCACGGCGAAGAACGTGCATGCATGTGTCCACGCTTGGTCCGCGTTCGTACCGGGAGGTAATGTGTAAACCGCTTTAATGGACCCACTCCTCGGTCCGCCGTATCGCGCGTCTGTTAGCGTCGACCATTTAATCGGCGTCATCCAGGCGGAAACGTTGAAGGGGAACACGAACAACCCCTTTTCCCACAGCATCGTCAATAGTTCGAAGTAGCGAAATGGGTGAAGAAATGGAGCATCGTTGCTGCTTAGGCTCTTGACGATGGTTTCAACCATCGACGCGACATTGCCTGCTTCGTCGAGCATCTGATTGAAGTCCGGAGCTATCACGGGCTTCCAATGCAAGAGAATCTGCTTTAGCTCTCGCAAGCAAGTCGGCTTATGTTCAATGACGAACTGCCTCTGTCTCTCCATGGGAAGAGCGCGTAGGTGACTCATCAGTTCTTTGCCCCGCATAGAACGGTTCGTCGCCCTTTCGCTCAAATACGTGGCTTTGAAGTAAACGGTGCCTTTATGGTCCGTGGTGAGGAAGGCGCAAATGTATCCACCTTCCTTGGATTCCGGAAGCAAACTTTCTTCCCAGTACGCGTCGATTCGTTTGCGTTCATATTGCGCAATAATCTCGCGCATCTCCGAAGTGGAAATTTCCTCGAGTAGCGCGTATTCGGTCGCATGAGTATTGAACGATACCAATTTCCCGGAGCCGGTAGCCACGTACTGTTCGATTGTCATATGGTCTTTAAGCCGGTAGCAGTAATGCTTCAGCAGCAATGAAGTCGGGCAATTCAGCCGCGAGTCTGGCTTGACCCTTCCGCAACTCGTCACGGGCAACGTCTACAGTCAAGTTGTAATAGACCTTCGTCGACAGGATGCTCTCGTGATGCATCAGAATTTGTGTCGTCTCAATGGGCAAGCGCAGTCTTGACGCACAGTAGTAACCGTAGAAGTGCCGACCGCCGTGGGGATTCACACCTTCTTCTGTCAGCGATAGGCCGACGCGCCTAGCCGCGCGCTCGAAAGCTTTTGTCATGTTAGACAGCTTTGCGGGTTGCCCAAAGTAGAGGCCAGCTTTCTCATTCACGAAGTAATAAGGATGGTCGTCCCGCACGTGTCGGCGCGTTACCCTCATGTACTCGGCGTGCAACTTGGCGAAGTATCGTCCGACCTCAGGAATCAGCCAGTGAACTTCGGATTGGCTGCGACTACCATCGTCGAACGCAATGCCTTTCCATCCGGAGTGCAGCGGATGCTTCGATGCGAGCAAGTTTCGCGGCCCAAGGTAATACCGTTCTTTAAGGAACGTCGTGCGAATACCCGTTTGCTTACCTTTTATCGTATCGACCCACTCATACGTGCCAGCTTGAGGATGTGCGATGGTTACGTGCGCGATGCCGTCAGCCTTGATTTTGACGTCGGTCACAAAAAGGTGCATGGGCTCGGAGGCACGAAGCCCGCCGAAGAATAGGAGCAGGAGATACAACCGGTCTCTGACAGATGGAGTAGCTCTAATCAGCGCGAGAACTTTGTCTGGCGGGAAATACTTACGTCGGTATGAAGGCCTGGGCGCTTTCGCTTTGGGTCGGAATGCACGTTGATTTACGACCCCTTTACCGAGGTTCGTCGCGGGAAGCAGATGAGCTAGATTGTCCCAATCTTTTCGATGATGAAGGGCGAAATAGAAGTCTCTCTGCTCGGTGACGTTAAGGTCAGAGACAAGCTTCTTTTCCCGTGGATTTGCGGGGATGTGCCCAAAGTTATCCGCGCACCACTCCGTGAAATCGCTGATGAACCTGACGTCGTCGACAGCCGTCTTTCGTCGTACAGCCTTCCAGCCGAGACGGTCATCGCCGTGTTCGCGCGCTTCCAAGAATTTGGACAGAAGCAATCCGAGCCCTTGGGGCGTCAGCGGCTTGCTGCCTTCGACCAAGTGATAGTAGTCGTAGAACCATCCAATGGCACGAATAGCTTTGGCGAGTCCGGCAGGTTTCAGCGGGTCCTGAAGCGTACGATGCCGAGCCCACGCCAACGCATAGAGACTAACCTCCCCGTCCTCGAGAAAGAGAAAGGGCAGGCTGACCCCGATGGCACCTTCGGCAATCGGAACGTCCACTACGGAGTGCGCAGTGCGTAGTACGATGAGATTCTCCGAGTATAATAGTATGGGATGGATTACACATTACCAGGATAAAACGAAGCGAGCAAGCAAAAGTTACGAGGTTGCTCGCTTGGTTGCGCGGCAAGGGTTTTCAAGAAATCTCGAGTCGGATGACGATTCCACAGATGCTTAAATAGTTGGACTATGAAAGGGGTAATAACGACCGCGAACATGAAGCCGCGCGCCGCGTTCACCCAGTCGGCGCCGATGGCGAGCGTTTTCGCGATATCGAACGCCGTGATCATCTTGCCGCTCGCGCCGATGCGGATCTTGTCGCGCAGCCCGATGCCGACGAGCGTGTTGTGCACGAGCAGCAGCCCTTCCTGCAACGGCACGCCGATGTGATCGGTGAATTCGAGCGGCGCCGCGCCCGTGCCGCCTTCCGCGCCGTCGACGACGATGAAGTCGGGCAGGATGCCCGTCTCCAGCATGGCCTTGGCAATGCCGAAGAATTCCCACGGATGGCCGATGCACAGCTTGAAACCCGTCGGCTTGCCGCCCGACAGATTGCGCAGGCGCTCGACGAACTCGAGCAGTTCGCGCGGCGTCGAAAATTCGGAGTGCGTGGCGGGCGAGATGCAGTCGCGGCCCATCGGCACGCCGCGCGTTTCGGCGATTTCGGGCGTGATCTTCGCGGCGGGCAGCACGCCGCCGTGCCCGGGCTTCGCGCCTTGCGACAGCTTCACTTCGATCATCTTCACCTGCGGCTCGCTTGCCTGCTTGGCGAACTTGTCGGCGCTGAAAGTGCCGTCGTCGTTGCGGCAGCCGAAGTAGCCCGACGCGATCTCCCAGATGATGTCGCCGCGATGCTCGCGGTGATACTTCGACATCGAGCCTTCGCCCGTGTCGTGCGCGAAGTTCCCTTTTTTCGCGCCGAGGTTCAGCGCGCGGATCGCGTTCGCCGACAGCGAGCCGAAGCTCATCGCCGAGATGTTGAAGATCGACATCGAGTACGGCTGCGCGCGGTTCGCGCCGACCGTGACGCGGAAATCGTGGCCGTCGATCTTCGTCGGCACGAGCGAATGGCTGATGAATTCGTGGCCGGCCGCTTTGACGTCGACTTCGGTGCCGTATGGGCGGCTGTCCACTTCGTTCTTCGCGCGCTGATAGACGATGCTGCGTTGCGCGCGCGAGAACGGCTTTTCTTCCGTGTCGTCCTCGACGAAATACTGGCGGATCTCGGGCCGGATGAATTCGAACAGGAAGCGCAGATGGCCCCACAGCGGATAGTTGCGCAGGATCGCGTGGCGCTCCTGCGTCAGGTCGTACAGACCAAGCGCGACGAGCAGCGCGGGCGCGATGATCCACAGCCACGCGATTTGACCGGTTGCCCCAAGCGCCGCGCAGGCCGCGAGCAGCAGGATGGCACCCCACATCGCCAGATAACGTCGAGAAAACATGACAACTCCATTGCAGTGATTTCGCTGCTGCGGATACATGCCGTGGACGTTCGCACCTGTGCTTGCGTCGAAGCGGGCGAGCGGCCATGCGATGGATCGCGCGGCGAGACAGTACGGCGGGTTGTCCACGTCCGGCCGGTGTACGTCGGCTTTGCATCGGTGTGACAGTGGCTCTGCGGTGCGTTACAGCGGCACGTCGCCGGGCGGCGGGGACAACCGTCGCCCGGAAGATACAACGATCCGGAAATCGATGCAGCGGTATCGGCGGCGACAGGCTCGCGGATTATCGCCGGGAGCCTTTACCGGCAGGCCTCAGCGCGCCGTCAGCAGGGCCGCCTTCTGAGTCTGGCGAGCGACGGGCTGGGCCGTGGCCGCGTGCTCGATGATGCCGCCGCCCAGGCACACGTCGCCGTCGTAGAGAACGGCTGATTGCCCAGGCGTGACGGCCCATTGGGCGTCGGAGAAGTGAAGGGAGAAGAGGGCGTTGCTGTCGGCGCCTTCGACGGCGCCGAACGTGCATGCCGCGTCGGCCTGGCGATAACGCGTCTTCGCCGCGCACGCATGGCCGGCTTCGGGCGCATGGCCCGCGACCCAGCTCGTGTTGCCCGCCGTCAGCGTATGGCTGAGCAGCCACGGATGATCGTGGCCTTGCGCGACGTAGAGCGTGTTCGACGGGATGTCCTTGCCCGCGACGAACCACGGCTCGCCGCTGCCGTCCTTGCTGCCGCCAAGGCCGATGCCCTTGCGCTGGCCGAACGTGTAGAACGCGAGGCCAATGTGCTCGCCGACCGTCTTGCCGTCCGTCGTCTTCATCGGGCCGGGTTTGGTCGGCAGATAGCGGTTGAGGAAGTCGCGGAACGGCCGCTCGCCGATGAAGCAGATGCCCGTCGAGTCTTTCTTCTTCGCGTTAGGCAGGCCGATCTGTTCGGCGATCTCGCGCACCTTCGTTTTCGGAATTTCGCCGAGCGGGAAGAGTGTTTTCGACAGTTGCGCCTGGTTCAGCCGGTGCAGGAAGTACGACTGGTCTTTCGTGTGATCGAGCGCCTTGAGCAGTTCGAAGCGGCCGTCGACCTCGCGCACGCGCGCGTAGTGGCCCGTCGCGATGGTTTGCGCGCCGAGCGACATCGCATGATCGAGGAACGCCTTGAACTTGATTTCGGCGTTGCACAGCACGTCCGGGTTGGGCGTGCGGCCCGCCGAGTATTCGCGCAGGAATTCGGCGAACACGCGGTCCTTGTATTCGGCCGCGAAATTGACGGCTTCGACGTCGATGCCGATCAGGTCCGCGACCGACACGACGTCGATCCAGTCCTGACGCGTCGAGCAGTATTCGCTGTCGTCGTCGTCTTCCCAGTTCTTCATGAACAGGCCGACCACGTCGTAGCCCTGTTCCTTCAGCAGCCACGCCGTGACGGACGAATCGACGCCGCCCGACATGCCTACCACTACCTTCTTTTTGCTCATCTGAATCTGCCTACAGCTTTCGTTCGTGCCGAAGCACGCGTTCTATCGGGAGGGCCCGACCGAATGCGTTTGCACGAAGTCGAGCGGGAAACGCCGGCCTGCGAGGTAATCGTCGACACATTGCATCACGAGCGGCGTGCGATGCCGCTCGGGGCACGCGCGCAGTTCGTCGGCGCTCATCCACACCGTGCGGACGATATCGGGATCGACTGCGCGGCCTTCAATGCGCGGGCCGCCCGCCGAGCCGCAGTACGTGAAGCGCAGATACGTGACGCCGCTCGCTGGGCCATCGACCGTTTCCGGCCGGCTGAAATGCGTCATGTACACGCCCACCAGCGCCTCGGGCGTGAACGGCTGCGCCGTTTCTTCGAGCGTTTCCCGGATCACCGCTTGCGCGAGCGATTCACCCGCTTCCAGGTGCCCGGCGGGCTGGTTCAGACGCAGCCCAGCGGGCGTGTGTTCTTCGACCAGCAAAAAGCGCCCATCGCGCTCGACGACAGCCGCCACCGTCACATGCGGAGCCCAGGTTTCCGGTTTCATGGGCCGCTATTTTACCGTTTATGGCGCCTGCTTGCCGACGCCCGGCGAGCAGCCCCTAGCACAGGTCGGTCAAAAAGGCACGGAAAGATGGAAGGATCGCCTTCCTGAATACCGGAATCGTTACCAATTTCGATCTGCCCCTGGACTTCGGTTAAAGTGGACATCGTGGCTGAAGCCCCAGCCGTGCCTTGCCGTTGCACTTGCCCTATTGCATTGCCGGCGTTGCCCTTCGTCGGCGATTCCAGATTTTCATAACAGGATGGTCGAGGAGGATTCACGATGCACATCGGAGTGCCAGCCGAGACGCGGCTGTACGAAACACGCGTCGCCGCGACGCCCGAGACGGTCAGGAAGTACGTGTCGCAGGGCCATAGAGTTACCGTACAAAGCGGCGCAGGAACGGCCGCGAGCTATCCGGACGACGCGTATGCCGCTGCCGGCGCAGAGATCGTCGATGCGCCCACCGCATTCGGCGCAGAGCTCGTTCTCAAGGTTCAAAGCCCCACCGATTCAGAACTCCCGCTTCTTAAACGCGGGTCCGTGCTGGTCGGCATGCTGGAGCCGTTTAATGCCGAAAACGCATCGAAGCTAGCAACGGCGGGCATCACTGCGTTCGCGCTCGAAGCCGCGCCGCGCACGACGCGCGCGCAAAGCCTCGACGTACTGTCGTCTCAGGCCAACATCGCGGGCTACAAGGCCGTGTTGCTGGCCGCCGACCTGTACCCGCGCTTCAT